>NZ_JYFT01000007.1:0-95177 GCF_000931385.1 Pseudomonas sp. FeS53a | reverse complement strand
GCGTGTCGCTGACCCCGGCCGGGCAGCGCTACTACGAGAAGATCGCCAGCGCGCTGCAACAGATCGCCGATGCCGGCCACGAGCTGACCCCGGGCGGGACGGCGCGCTGGCTGAAGATCATGGTGGTGCCGGCCTTCGCCAAGCGCTGGCTGATGCCGCGCCTGGAGGCCCTGCTGGAACAGCGACCGGGGCTGAAGATCGCCATCGAGCCCAACCCCACCTTCGAGGCGGTGGACGGCCAGCGGGCGGACCTGGGCATCGCCTACGGCCTGCCCGGGCAATACGGCCGCCGCACGATCACCCTGTTGCACCCCAACGTGTTCCCGGTCTGCTCGCCCGCGTACCTGGCTGCCCATGGCCCGCTGGCGGGCCCGAAAGAGCTGGCCACGCACAAGCTGATCCACGTCGACGACGGCGAGTGGTGGAACGCCTGGCTCGCGGCACTGGGCTGCCCGCTGCGGGTCAGCTCCGAGGTGCTCTACATCAGCAACGACCATGCCCTGAGCATGGCGGAGAAGGGCCACGGCATCGCCCTGGCCAACGAGGTGCTGGTGCACCAGGAGCTGGCCGCCGGCAGCCTGGTGCGGGCGCTGCCGTTGCAGGCGCCGCTGGAGCGCTACCAGGCGCTGCTGCCGCCCGGGCCGCACAGCACGGATGTGGAGTGGTTCATCGACTGGCTGTCGGCGGAGCTGCGCCGGGAGTTCCCGGAGCTGGCCTGACGCCGGGCACGCCCGGCGTCGCGGGGCTCAGCGGGGCGCGTAGGCGAAGACGTCGGCGCGCATCTGGTGGGCATCCATGCCGGCTTCCACCAGGGCATCGAGGGTGGCGTAGACCATCGCGGGCGAGCCGCTGGCGTAGACGTGCAACGGCTTGAGGTCGGGGAAGTCCTCGCGCACGGCCTCGTGCAGCAGGCCGTGGCGGCCGGGCCAGTCGCTGGGGTCGCTGACCACCCGGTGCAGGGTGAGGTTCGGCAGGCCCTGCCAGTCGTCCCAGTGCGCCAGCTCGTAGAAGTCCTCCGGCCGGCGCATGCCCCAGTACAGGTGCACGGGGTGGGCGAACCCGGCGGCACGGCAATGCTCGATCAGGCTCTGCATCTGGCCCATGCCGGTGCCGGCGGCGATCAGCACCAGGGGGCCGTCGGGCAGCTCGGCCAGGTGGGTGTCGCCAAAGGGCAGGCGGACCCGCGCCAGGCCGTCGCGCTGCAGTTGCTGCAGGAGGGCGGCGGCGCTGGGCTCACGGCCGAGGACGTGCAGTTCGAGTTCACGCCCGGCGCTGGGGGCGGAGGCGATGGAGAAGGCGGACGCTTCGCCATCGTCCCGCTCGATCAGCAGGTACTGCCCGGCGTGGTAGCGCGGCGGCTTGCCGGCCGGGGCACGCAGGCCGACCCGCCAGACGTCCCCGCCGACCGGGGTGCAGGCGGTGAGCTGGCAGCTCAGGCTGCGCACCGGCAGTTCGCCGGGGGCGAGCACGCCGTCCCAGTGCAGGACGCAGTCTTCCAGGGGTTCGGCGAGGCAGGTGAACAGCTCGCCATGGTTCAGCTCGCGGCCGCCCTGGCGCACCCGGCCTTCCACCAGCAGGGCGGCACAGATGTGGCAATTGCCGTTGCGGCAGCTCTGCGGGCAGTCGTAGCCCAGGCGCCGGGCGGCGGCGAGGATGTTTTCCCCGGGGGCGGTTTGCAGGACCGCTCCGGAGGGCTGCAAGGTCACTCTCAAGAGGTGTTCTCTTTGTTATGGCGGGCGTTCAGGGGCGCCCTGGCCCCTGTGCTCAATCTATACCCAGGCTGGACCACATCTCGTCCACGCGACGGGTTACCGCCTCGTCCTTGACGATGGCGCGACCCCACTCGCGGGTGGTCTCGCCCGGCCACTTGTGGGTGGCATCCAGGCCCATCTTGGAGCCGAGGCCGGAGATGGGCGAGGCGAAGTCCAGGTAGTCGATGGGGGTGTTGTCGATCATCACCGTGTCGCGCTTGGGGTCCATGCGGGTGGTGATGGCCCAGATCACGTCGTTCCAGTCGCGGGCGTTGATGTCGTCGTCGGTGACGATAACGAACTTGGTGTACATGAACTGTCGCAGGAACGACCAGACGCCGAGCATCACGCGCTTGGCGTGGCCGGGGTACTGCTTCTTCATGGTCACTACCGCCATGCGGTAGGAGCAGCCTTCGGGCGGCAGGTAGAAGTCGGTGATCTCGGGGAACTGCTTCTGCAGGATCGGCACGAAGACTTCGTTCAGCGCCACGCCGAGGATGGCCGGCTCGTCCGGCGGGCGGCCGGTGTAGGTGCTGTGGTAGATGGGCTTGCGGCGACGGGTGATGCGCTCGACGGTGAACACCGGGAAGGTGTCGACCTCGTTGTAGTAGCCGGTGTGGTCGCCGTAGGGGCCTTCCGGTGCCGTCTCGCCGGGATGGATCACGCCTTCCAGCACGATCTCGGCACTGGCCGGGACCTGCAGGTCGGAGCCGATGGCCTTGACCAGCTCGGTGCGGTGGCCGCGCAGCAGGCCGGCGAAGGCGTACTCGGAGAGGGTGTCCGGCACCGGGGTCACCGCGCCGAGGATGGTCGCCGGGTCGGCGCCGAGGGCTACGCAGACGGGGTAGGGCGTGTTCGGGTGCTTCTGGCACCACTCGCGGAAGTCCAGCGCGCCGCCACGGTGGCTGAGCCAGCGCATGATGACCTTGTTGCGGCCGATCACCTGCTGGCGGTAGATGCCGAGGTTCTGCCGCTCCTTGTTGGGGCCGCGGGTGATGGTCAGGCCCCAGGTGATCAGCGGTGCCACGTCGCCGGGCCAGCAGTGCTGGATCGGCAGCTTGCCGAGGTCGACGTCGTCGCCTTCTTCGATCACGTCATGGCAGGGGGCGTCCTTGAGGACCTTGGGCGCCATGCTGATGACCTTCTTGAAGATCGGCAGCTTGGACCAGGCGTCCTTGAGCCCCTTGGGCGGCTCGGGCTCCTTGAGGAAGGCCAGCAGCTTGCCGATCTCGCGCAGTTCGGAGACGTCGTCCGCGCCCATGCCGAGGGCCACGCGCCCGGGCGTGCCGAACAGGTTGCCGAGTACGGGGATGTCGTAGCCGGTGGGGTTCTCGAAGAGCAGCGCCGGGCCTTGCTTGCGTAGGGTGCGGTCGCAGATTTCGGTCATTTCCAGGATCGGCGAGACCGGGGCGGTGACGCGCTTGAGCTCGCCACGCTGTTCCAGGCCGCTGATGAATTCGCGCAGGTCGCGATACTGCATGCGTGAGCCTCTCGGGGCGTGCAGGTCGGGGCGCAGAGTTTAGCGCCGATGGGGGCCTTCCAGAAGGACGAATGAACACCCGGAAACGCGAAGGCCGGGTTTCCCCGGCCTTCGTGGCACCACGACCTGTTACTTGCTGCGCTTCATGGACATGAAGAACTCGTCGTTGGTCTTGGTGTCCTTGAGCTTGTCGAGCAGGAACTCGATGGCGGCGATCTCGTCCATCGGGTGCAGCAGCTTGCGCAGGATCCACATGCGCTGCAGTTCGTCCTCGGCGGTCAGCAGCTCCTCGCGGCGGGTACCGGACTTGTTGATGTTGATGGCGGGGAACACGCGCTTCTCGGCGATGCGGCGGTCCAGCGGCAGTTCCATGTTGCCGGTGCCCTTGAACTCTTCGTAGATCACCTCGTCCATCTTCGAGCCGGTCTCGACCAGCGCGGTGGCGATGATGGTCAGCGAACCGCCTTCCTCGATGTTACGGGCGGCACCGAAGAAGCGCTTGGGCTTCTCCAGGGCATGGGCGTCGACACCACCGGTGAGCACCTTGCCGGAGCTGGGGATCACGGTGTTGTAGGCACGCGCCAGGCGGGTGATGGAGTCCAGCAGGATGACCACGTCCTTCTTGTGCTCGACCAGGCGCTTGGCCTTCTCGATCACCATCTCGGCGACCTGCACGTGGCGGGTCGGCGGCTCGTCGAAGGTGGAGGCGACCACTTCGCCGCGCACGGTGCGCTGCATCTCGGTCACTTCTTCCGGGCGCTCGTCGATCAGCAGGACGATCAGGTGGCACTCGGGGTTGTTGCGGGTGATGTTGGCCGCGATGTTCTGCAGCATGATCGTCTTGCCCGCTTTCGGCGGGGCGACGATCAGGCCGCGCTGGCCCTTGCCGATCGGGGCGCAGAGATCGATCACGCGGCCGGTGAGGTCTTCGGTGGAGCCGTTGCCGGCTTCCATCTTCAGGCGCTCGTTGGGGAACAGGGGCGTGAGGTTCTCGAACAGGATCTTGTTCTTGGCGTTTTCCGGGCGGTCGAAGTTGATCGAGTCCACCTTCAGCAGCGCGAAGTAGCGCTCGCCCTCTTTCGGCGGGCGGATCTTGCCGATGATGGTGTCGCCGGTACGCAGGTTGAAGCGGCGGATCTGGCTGGGCGAGACGTAGATGTCGTCAGGGCCGGCCAGGTAGGAGGAGTCGGCGGAGCGGAGGAAGCCGAAACCGTCCTGCAGAATCTCCAGCACGCCGTCGCCCGAAATTTCTTCGCCGCTCTTCGAGTGCTTTTTCAGCAGGGCGAAGATCACATCCTGCTTGCGCGAACGGGCCATGTTCTCGAGGCCCATCTGTTCGGCCATTTCCAGCAGTTCGGCAATCGGCTTTTGCTTGAGTTCGGTCAGATTCATAGGAATGACGTAGATGAGAAATGAGGGAAGGAAAGCTTGTGAGCTTGAGAGGCCGCGCCGAAGGAGGCGACAGATCGCTGCGCGTGATTCGAGTTGGAATGCGTCGACGGCGGCTTGCAGAGGGCAGCGGAATGACGCTGCGGGCCCGAATTTAACACCGGGTTTCGGGTGAGTCCAGTACTGCGCCGACAAAAAACCCCGCATCGAGCGGGGTTTTTACGGAGATTCCCGGAGGGAAAATCAGATGTTGGCGTCCAGGAAGGCAGCCAGCTGGGACTTGGACAGGGCGCCGACCTTGGTGGCCTCGACGTTGCCGTTCTTGAACAGCATCAGGGTCGGGATGCCACGCACGCCGTACTTCGGCGGGGTGTCCTGGTTCTCGTCGATGTTCAGCTTGCAGACCTTCAGCTTGCCTTGGTAGTCCTTGGCGATCTCGTCCAGGACGGGGGCGATCATCTTGCACGGACCGCACCATTCGGCCCAGTAGTCGACCAGCACCGCGCCCTCGGCGCTCAGTACGTCCTGCTCGAAGCTGGCGTCGGTGACGTGGGAGATGAGTTCGCTCATGGATGTTCTCCGGATTCGGAAGCGGAAATAGGCGGCCATCATAGCCCGCCTCGGGCGTGACCGAAAGCCGCGGCCGATTGAGTGTGCCTATGGGCTCGCTGGCGAAAGTTGATCGATAGCGGATCACGAAGAGCCACGCGGCAATCGGTCGCGCGGGTCACAGGTCCGGCCGGGCAGCGGGATGGCGCGCCGGCCGATCAGCGGAGACGGCCTGTGGGGAAGGCGCGCGTTGGCGTGTCACCGTGATCGTGGCAGGATGGCGCGGTTAAGAAACGAGACACCGGACCATGCCCTCGACCCGACGCCCCGCCAACCTGTCCCTGATCGCCGCCATCGACCTCGGCTCCAACAGCTTCCATATGGTGCTGGCCAAGGTCGACCACGGTGAGATCCGCATCCTCGAGCGCCTGGGGGACAAGGTGCAACTGGCCGCTGGCCTGGACGAAGAGCGCGTGCTCAGCGAAGAGGCCATGCAACGCGGCCTCGACTGCCTGCGGCGCTTCGCCCAGATGACCAACAGCCTGCCGGAAGGTGCCGTGCGCGTGGTGGGCACCAACGCCCTGCGCGAGGCCCGCAACCGCAGCGAATTCATCCGCCGCGCCGAAGCCATCCTCGGCCACCCGGTGGAGGTCATCTCCGGCCGCGAGGAAGCCCGCCTCATCTACCTGGGCGTGTCCCACAGCATCGCCGACACCCCCGGCAAGCGCCTGGTGGCGGACATCGGCGGTGGCAGCACCGAGTTCATCATCGGCCAGCGCTTCGAATCGCAGCTGCGCGAGAGCCTGCAGATGGGCTGCGTCAGCTTCACCCAGCGCTATTTCCGTGACGGCAAGATCACCCCGGCGCGCTACGCCCAGGCCTACACCGCCGCCCGCCTGGAGCTGATGGGCATCGAATACAGCCTGCGCCGCCTCGGCTGGCAGCAGGCGGTGGGCGCCTCCGGCACCATCCGCGCCGTGGGGCTGGCGATCCAGGCCGCCGGCCTGGGCAATGGCGAGATCAACCCGGAAGGCATCGCCTGGCTCAAGCGCAAGCTGTTCAAGCTGGGCGAGGTGGAGAAGATCGACCTCGACGGCATCAAGCCCGACCGGCGCGCCATCTTCCCGGCCGGCCTGGCGATCCTCGAAGCCATCTTCGAGGCCCTCGAACTCAAGCACATGACCCACTCCGAAGGCGCCCTGCGCGAAGGCGTGCTCTACGACCTGCTCGGTCGCCACCACCACGAGGACGTGCGCGAGCGCACCCTGAGCGCGCTGATGGAGCGCTGCCACGTGGACCTGGAGCAGGCGGCACGGGTCGAGGCCAAAGCCCTGGAAGCCCTGGAGCAGGTGGCCGGCGACTGGCAGCTGGACGACGAGTGGCACCGCGACCTGCTGGTGTGGGGCGCGCGCGTCCACGAGATCGGCATGGACATCGCCCACTACCAGTACCACAAGCACGGCGCCTACCTGATCGAGCACTCGGACCTGCCGGGCTTCTCCCGCCAGGACCAGCAGATGCTGGCGCTGCTGGTACGCGGCCACCGGCGCAACATCCCCAAGGACAAGTTCGCCGAGTTCGGCGACGAGGGCGAGAAGCTGATCCGCCTCTGCGTGCTGCTGCGCTTCGCCATCCTCTTCCACCACATCCGTACCAACCAGGAGACGCCCCAGGTCCGCCTGAAGGTGGGCCCGCAGAGCCTGGACGTGCAGTTCCCGGAAAACTGGCTGGCGGCCAACCCGCTGACCCAGGCGGACTTCGAGCAGGAAGCCACCTGGCTCAAGCGCATCGACTTCACCTTCAGCGTGCGCTGACCGGGGCGATTCGCCAGGCAAGAAAAACGGGGCCCAAAGGCCCCGTTTTCATGTCCGCGCTCAGCGCGCGCTGATCGGCGGGTTGAGCAGTTTATCCAGCAGGATGGCCTGCGCGTTGCGCGGGTTCTGGTTGCCGCTGGGGCTGTTGCGCAGGTAGCGGCCATCGGGCTGCAAGGCCCAGCTGTGGGTGTTGTCGGCCAGGTAGGTCTCCAGCTCCTTCTTCACCCGGGTGATGAGCTTCTTGCCTTCCACCGGGAAGCAGGTCTCCACCCGCATGTCGAGGTTGCGCTCCATCCAGTCGGCACTGGAGAGGTAGAGCTTCTCGTCGCCATCGTTGAGGAAGTAGTAGATCCGGCTGTGCTCGAGGAAGCGGCCGATGATCGAGCGCACCTGGATGTTGTGGGACACCCCCGGGATACCCGGGCGCAGGCAGCACATGCCACGCACCACCAGGTCGATCTTCACGCCGCTCTGGCTGGCCTTGTAGAGGGCGCGGATCACCTTCGGGTCGGTCAGCGCGTTGACCTTCACCATGATGTGCGCCGGCTTGCCCTCGCTGGCGTGCTGGGCCTCGCGGGCGATCATGTCGAGGATGGTCTTCTTCAGCGTGAAGGGCGCATGCAACAGCTTCTTCATGCGCAGGGTCTTGCCCATGCCGATGAGCTGGTTGAACAGCTTGTGCAGGTCCTCGCCGAGGGCCTCGTCCGCCGTCAGCAGGCTGTAGTCGGTGTACAGGCGCGCGTTGCCGGCGTGGTAGTTGCCGGTGCCCAGGTGGGCGTAACGGCGCAGCTCACCGCCTTCGCGACGCAGGATGAGCATCATCTTGGCGTGGGTCTTGAAGCCCACCACGCCGTAGATGACCACGGCGCCGGCCTGCTGCAGGCGGCTGGCCAGCTGCAGGTTGGACTCCTCGTCGAAGCGCGCGCGCAGCTCGATCACCGCCGTCACTTCCTTGCCGTTGCGCGCCGCCTCCACCAGGGAGTCGACGATCTCGGAGTTGGCACCGGCACGGTACAGGGTCTGCTTGATGGCGAGGACGTTGGGATCCTTGGCCGCCTGGCGCAGGAAGTCGATCACCGGGGTGAAGGACTCGAAGGGGTGCAGCAGCAGGATGTCCTGCTTGCCCACCACGTTGAACAGGTTCTCGGCCTTCTGCAGCAGCTTGGGGATCACCGGCGTGAAGCTCGGGTGCTGCAGCTCGGGGTGGCTGTCCAGCCCAGTGATGCTGAACAGGCGGGTCAGGTTCACCGGCCCGTTGACCTGGTACAGCTCGCCCTCGGAGAGGCCGAACTGCTTGAGCAGGTAGTCGGACAGGTGCTTCGGACAGGTGTCCGCCACCTCCAGGCGCACCGCATCGCCATAGCGACGGGAGAACAGCTCGCCGCGCAGCGCGCGGGCCAGGTCGTCCACGTCCTCGGTGTCCACCGCGAGGTCGGCGTTACGGGTCAGGCGGAACTGGTAGCAGCCCTTCACCTTCATGCCGGGGAACAGGTCGTCGGCGTGGGCGTGGATCATCGAGGAGAGGAACACGAAGTTGTCCCCCGGCCCGCTGATCTCCTCCGGCACGCGGATCACCCGTGGCAGCAGGCGCGGCGCCGGGATGATCGCCAGGCCGGAATCACGACCGAAGGCATCGACGCCCTCCAGCTCGACGATGAAGTTGAGGCTCTTGTTCACCAGCAGCGGGAAGGGGTGCGTCGGGTCGAGGCCGATGGGGCTGATGATCGGCGCGATCTCGTCGCGGAAGTAGCGGCGCACCCAGGTCTTGAGCTTGGGCGTCCAGTAGCGGCGGCGGATGAAGTTGACCTGGTGCTTGGCCAGCTCCGGCAGCAGCACGTCGTTGAGGATGCTGTACTGCCGCCCCACCTGCTCGTGCACCAGCTCGCTGATGCGGGCCAGCGCCTGGTGCGGCAGCAGGCCGTCGGCACCGGCCTGTTCACGGGCGAAATTGATCTGCTTCTTCAGGCCGGCGACGCGGATCTCGAAGAACTCGTCGAGGTTGCTGGAGAAGATCAGCAGGAACTTGAGGCGCTCGAGCAGGGGGTAGGTCTCGTCGAGCGCCTGCTCCAGGACACGGATGTTGAACTGCAGCTGCGACAGCTCCCGATGGATGTACAGGCTGCTGTCATCCAGGCCCGGGATCGGCGCGGGAGGCGGGGGCGCCTCCACGGGAGCCGGTGCGGGAACCTGGGCCTCCACCACCGGCTGCTCCGGGGCGGTCTGGGTGTCGGGGGTTGCGGCTGTATTCAATCCGTCGGTGTTCATTCAAGTTCCTGCTGGGGAGTCAGGCTCCCTTCTTGAGCATTTCTGCGGCACGCACCGCGAAGTAGGTAAGAATGCCATCGGCGCCGGCGCGTTTGAATGCGGTCAGCGATTCGAGAATCACCGATTCGCTCAGCCAGCCGTTCTGGATGGCCGCCATGTGCATGGCGTACTCGCCGCTGACCTGGTAGGCGAAGGTCGGCACGCGGAAGGCCTCCTTCACGCGCCAGACGATGTCCAGGTAGGGCATGCCCGGCTTGACCATGACCATGTCGGCACCTTCGGCGAGGTCCGCTGCCACTTCGTGCAGGGCTTCATCACCGTTGGCCGGGTCCATCTGGTAGCTGGCCTTGTTGGCCTTGCCCAGGTTGGCCGCCGAACCCACCGCGTCACGGAAGGGGCCGTAGTAGGCGCTGGCGTACTTGGCCGAGTAGGCCATGATCCGCACGTTGGGGAAGTCGGCCAGCTCCAGGGCCTCGCGGATGGCCTGGATGCGGCCGTCCATCATGTCGGAAGGGGCCACCACCTGGGCACCCGCCTCCGCATGGGAGAGGGCCTGCTTGACCAGTGCGTCCACGGTGATGTCGTTCTGGACGTAGCCGTCCTCGTCGAGGATGCCGTCCTGGCCGTGGGTGGTGAACGGGTCCAGGGCCACGTCGCTGATCACCCCCAGCTCCGGGAAGCGGGCACGCAGGGCGCGGATGGCGCGCTGGGCGATGCCGTCCGGGTTCCAGGCTTCGGCACCGTCGAGGGACTTCTTCTCCAGCGGGGTCACCGGGAACAGCGCCAGCGCCGGGATCCCCAGGGCCACCCAATGCTCGGCCGCGTCCAGCAGCAGGTCGATGGACAGGCGCTCCACGCCCGGCATCGAGGGCACGGCTTCGCGGCGGTTTTCGCCATCGAGCACGAACACCGGCAGGATCAGGTCATCGACGGTCAGGGTGTTCTCGCGCACCAGGCGGCGGGAGAAGTCATCACGGCGGTTGCGGCGCAGGCGGGTAGCAGGGAACAGGCGGTTGGCGGGGGTAAAGCTCACGGCATACTCCAGGGTCCGGGGGCGGACACAGTGCGACATTTTAAGCGGGCAATTATGACCGAATGGTAACAATGCATGACAGCGACCCTTGGTCGCGTCGACAGGCGCAAAACCCGACCGCGCAAGCCCCGACGGGTTCACAAGCCGACCATCGGCTGGCCACTGGCCAACCCGGGGAGCTTTCCCCGCGACGGCATCCCGGTTAGGCTGCGCGTTCATTTTTGCCGCGCTGCCTGATGATGCTGCAACAATTCCTCCAGGATTTCGGGTACTTCGCCCTCTTCCTCGGTACCTTCTTTGAGGGCGAGACCATTCTCGTCCTGGCCGGATTCCTCGCGTTCCGCGGCTACATGGACATCAACGTGGTCGTCGCCACCGCCTTCTGCGGCAGCTACGCCGGTGACCAGCTGTGGTACTACCTGGGCCGCCACAAGGGCCGCCAGATCCTCTCCCGCCGGCCGCGCTGGCAGGCCATGGGCGACAAGGCGCTGGACCACATCCGCCGCCACCCGGACATCTGGGTACTGAGCTTCCGCTTCGTCTACGGCCTGCGCACCGTGATGCCGGTGGCCATCGGCCTGTCCGGCTACCCGCCGCTGCGCTACCTCATCCTCAACGGCATCGGTGCCATCGTCTGGGCCCTGGCCCTGGGCTTTGCCGCCTACCACTTCGGCGCCGTGCTCGAAGGCATGCTCGGTAACCTCAAGCGCTACGAGCTGATGGTGCTGGGCGGCCTGGTGCTGATCGGCCTGGCGCTCTGGCTGCGCCGTCGCATCCGCAACAGCCGCGCCATCCGTGAGGAACGCCGCCGGGAAAGCAGCGAGGAAAGCTGACTCAGGCCGTCACCGGCCGGGCCATGCGCAGCCCGGCCAGCAGCCCCAGGCTGACCACCAGGTACAGCCCCAGGCCCACCCCGACCGGCATCGTCACCACACCCAGCCCCACCGACCCAGCCGCCCCGGCAAGCACCCCGCAGGACGCCAGCCGCGCCAGCTCCAGCCCCATCGCCCAGGGCCGGTTCTCCAGCCAGGCACCGATGGCGAACAGGCCGAACGCCAGCCAGCCCCCGCCCAGCAGCAGTGCCGGCAGCCCCATCCCGTCCCCTTTTGCCAACAGGTAGCTGCCCCCCAGCAGGTACAGCGTGAACTGCAGCGCCGCGTAGGCGGTGCGGGCCGGCGGCAACGGCACCTCGTACTTGCGGAAGCGGGCCAGGTCCGGCTTGGCCAGCGGGTAGCGCTCGGCCACGTCCGCCGGCCGCCAGCCGGTGCGCATGAACCAGATGCGCAGCCGGTCCCACCAGGAGCGTGCGCGCGCCGCGTCCTGCCACAGCTGGACGTAGAACTGCAGGTTGGCCCACAGCGGGTTCCAGCTGGCCAGCGGCGTGGTCACCCCGAACACCACCGGCTCCTCGTCCAGCTCCTCCTGGAAGGTGCCGAACAGCCGGTCCCAGAGGATGAACACGCCACCGTAGTTGCGATCCATGTACACCGGGTTCTGCGCGTGGTGCACCCGGTGGTTGGACGGGGTAATGAACACCCACTCCAGCGGCCCCAGCTTCGGCACATGGCGGGTGTGCACCCAGAACTGGTAGAGCAGGTTCATCGCCGCCACCGTCAGGAACACCAGCGGCGGGATGCCGGCCAAAGCCATCGGCAGGTAGAAGATCCAGCCGAAGATGAAGCCGGTGCTGGTCTGCCGCAGCGCCGTGGACAGGTTGTACTCCTCGCTCTGGTGGTGCACCGAATGCGCCGCCCAGAGCACGTTGCGCTCATGGCCCAGGCGGTGGTTCCAGTAGTAGCAGAAGTCGTAGAAGACGAAGGCCGCCACCCAGGTCCAGGGGCTGGCCGGGTCCGGCGCCAGCAGCCCCAGGTGCTGCCAGGCGAGGGTGTAGGTGAGCACGCCCACCGTCTTGGTGAGCAGCCCGCAGGTGGTGGACAGCACCCCCGCGCTGAGGCTGTTGATCGCATCGGCGGTGCGGTAGGTGCGCACGCCACGCCAGCGATCGGCGAGCAGTTCGAGGCCGATCAGCAGGAAGAACACGGGAACCGCGTAGAGGACGTAATTCATGGGAAGGCCGTATCGTTCGGACGTTGCAGGGGCTAGGATTGCCAGCCTCGATGCTACGCCCGAGCGGCCCGCCGCCCCTGGCGCGGCATGACAGCCCGACCGGCATATGACGACAGATGCGTACACCTCTCAGACGACTGCTCTCGCTCCTCCTGCTGGCCACTGCCAGCGCCGCCCTGCTGGGCCTCTACCCCTATCGCCAGGCCTTGCTGCCGGTGGCGGACGACCTGCCCACCGCGCGCCAGCGCCTGGCCGACCACCTGAGCCTGTACACCCCCGCCGGTGACGGCCCGTTCCCCACGGTGCTGGTGTTCCACGGTTGCAGCGGGCAGAGCCCCGGCTTCGTCGACAACGTGCGTGACTGGCTGCTGCCCCAGGGCTATGCCCTGCTGTTCGTCGACAGCTTCGGCGCCCGCGACATCCGCGACTGGCACCCGGTCTGCGACGGCAAGCGCCTGTGGGGCAACGAGCGCGCCCTGGATGTCTATGCCGCCCTCGACCTGGCCCGTGCGATGCCCAAGGTAGACCGCCAGCGCCTGGCCCTGCTGGGCTACTCCCATGGCGGCTGGACCGTCCTCGACGCGCTCGCCTACGACGGCGCTGCCGGCCACGGCTTCCCTGCTGCCGGAGACGGCGCGCTCGACGGCGTGCGCGGCGCCATCGCCTTCTACCCCTACTGCGGTTTCCCCGCCCACCTGCGCCAGGGCGTGGCCCGTAGCGCCCCCGTGCTGATGTTCCTCGGCACGGCGGATCGAATCACCGACCCGCGCCAGTGTCTATCGGCCATGGAGGGGCTTTCGCCGGAGCGGCTGCAGGTGGTGCAGTACGCCGGGGCCGGCCATGTGTTCGACCAGCGCAGTGACCTGAATACCTACCAACCCGGGCTGGCCGAGGATGCCCATCGGCAAGCCCAGGCCTTCCTCCAGGAAACCCTGGGGGCAGCCCCGTGAAAAGGAGAGAACCATGAACAAGCACGTTGCCGTCATCCTGTCCGGCTGCGGTGTCTACGACGGCGCCGAGATCCACGAGAGCGTCATCACCCTGCTGCGCCTGGACCAGCGCGGGGCCAAGGTGCAGTGCTTCGCCCCCAACGTCGCCCAGCACCACGTGCTCAACCACCTCACCGGCGAGGAAATGCCCGAAAGCCGCAACGTGCTCACCGAGTCCGCGCGGATCGCCCGTGGCGCCGTGAAGGACGTGCGCGAGCTGAAGGCCGAGGACTTCGACGCGCTGATCATCCCCGGAGGCTTCGGTGCCGCGAAGAACCTCAGCGACTTCGCCTTCAACGGCCCTGCCTGCCAGGTCCAGCCGGACGTGCTCGCCGCCGCCCAGGCCTTCGCCCAGGCCGGCAAGCCCGTTGGCCTGATCTGCATCGCGCCGCACCTGGCGGCGAAGATCTACGGCGAGGGCGTCGCCTGCACCATCGGCAACGACGCCGACACCGCCAAGGCCCTGGAAAGCATGGGCGCCCAGCACGTCGAATGCGCCGTCGGCGACATCGTCGAGGACGAAGGGCGCAAGCTGGTGAGCACCCCGGCCTACATGCTGGCGCAGTCCATCAGCGAAGCCGCCTCCGGCATCTACAAGCTGGTGGACCGGGTGCTGGAACTGACCCACGCCTGACCCGCGCCTGACCCGTGAGGAGCGGCCGCCCGGCCGCCCCTCCAGGCCGATCCGGCCATTCCCTCCGCTGCACGGGCCAGCCCCCTTGTCCGAGCACCCACGGCTGCGGCAGCGTCGAATCCCTGCCTTTCGTGCCCAGGTGCGCCATGCCCGACAACACCTTCATCCTCACCCCGGAGCTGCAGGACGCGGTGCGCCAGTTCTTCGAGCGCATCCCCTTCAACCAGTCCCTCGGCATCCAGCTGGACGAGCTGTCCGCCGAGCGGGTGACCATGCACCTGCCGATGAAGCCCGAGCTGATCGGCAACTTCGTCCACGGCATCCTCCACGGCGGCGTGATCGCCTCGCTGCTGGACGTGACCGGCGGCGCCATGGCGCTGATCGGCGCCTTTCAGCGGCACCAGCACCTGTCCACCGGCGAACGCATGGCGCGGCTCTCGAAGCTCGGCACCATCGACCTGCGCATCGACTACCTGCGCCCCGGGCGCGGCGCGCGGTTCACCGCCACGGCGGTGCCGCTGCGCGCGGGCAACAAGGTGGCGGTGGTGCGTTCGGAACTGCATGCCGACGACGGCACGCTGGTGGCGGTGGGGACGGCTACCTACCTCTGCGGCTGATCAGCCCCGGCTGAGACGTGTCAACAGGCGGTCCAGCGCATTGGCGAAGGCCTGGCGCTCGCGCTCGCCATAGGGGGCCTGGCCGCCGCCCATCTGGCCCTGGTCGCGCAGGTCGGTCATCAGGTTGCGCACCGCCAGGCGCTCGCCCATGTTGCGCTCGTCGAACTCGCGGCCCCGAGGGTCGAGGGCCGCCACGCCCTTCTTGATCAGCCGGTCGGCCAGCGGCACATCGCTGCAGATCACCAGGTCGCCCGGCTCGGCCTGCTCCACCAGGTGATCGTCCGCCGCATCCGGCCCGCTGGGCACCACCACCAGGCGCACGCAGGCGAAGGCCGGCTTGACCTGGCTCTGGCCGGCCACCAGCACCACCTCGAAGTGGCGCTTGAGGGCGAACTTGATGACCTGGTCCTTGGCTGCCCGGGGGCAGGCATCGGCATCGATCCACACACGCATGGGCGTCTCCTGCAGGGAAATGGGCGCGCAGTATGCCAGCGGACGGGCTCCGACGCCGACGGGAGACGAATCGTACGCGGCTTCGTTGCCATCGGGGCGCCATCACCGCACGGCCTTTTCGCATATACTGCGCCGGCTCGTCCCGACACCGTGACGAAGCCCCCTCGCGTGGGGATTGGCAGGACGCCGCCGTACAGCCAGTGCACGCCTGGATCAGCCCTCACCGGCTGGCAGTATCAAGGATTGGAAGAGGCCGTCATGCTCCCCCGTGCACTCACCGCCCTCGCGGTCTGCATCCCCCTCGCGCTCAGCGGCTGCACTGCCTTTCGCAGCTACCAGAGCGAACTCACCGAAACCAGCCAGTACCTCGCCAGCGGCAACGTCGACGGCGCCATCGGCCTGCTCGAAGCCAACAACGACGGCGAGGACAAGGACCTGCTGTATTACCTGGAGAAGGGCGAACTGCTGCGCTCCCGGGGCGACTTTGCCGGCAGCCAGGCCGCCTGGCGCCAGGCCGACCAGCAGGTGTACCGGTGGGAGGAGGCGGTCAAGGCCGACCCGGGCCGCTACCTGGCCGAGTTCAGCGCCTACCTGATCAACGACAAGATGCGCCGCTACGAGGGCTACGACTACGAGAAGGTCATGCTGACCACGCAAATGGCCCTCAACGACCTGGCCCTCGACGACTTCGACAGCGCCCGCACCGAGATCAAGAAGACCCACGAACGCGAGGCGCTGATCGCCGAACTGCGCGACAAGGAATACCTCGAGCGCGAGGAAGAGGCCGAGCGCCAGGGCGTCACCACCGAACTGAAGGACCTCAACGGCTACCCGGTGGGCGCCCTCAACGCCCCCGAGGTGCTGGGGCTGAAGAACAGCTACCAGAGCGCCTTCAGCCACTACCTCGCCGGCTTCGTCTACGAAGCCCTCGGCGAGCGCGGCCTGGCCGCCCCCGGCTACCGCAAGGCCGCCGAACTGCGCCCGGAGACGCCGCTGCTGGAACAGGCCCTGCTGGACCTCGACTCACCGCCACCGGAGGCGGACGAAAGCGAGGTGCTGGTGGTGATCCAGAGTGGCTTCGCCCCGGCCCGTGACTCGGTGCGCATCCCCCTGCCGCTGCCCCTGGATTCGGGCCTGGTGGTCAGCACCGTGTCCTTCCCGGTACTGCGGGACGACAACACCACCCGCCCGCCTTCCGACCTGCTGATCGACGGCGAGGCCGCCGAGCTCACCGAGCTGGGCAGCATCCGCGCCATGTCCTACCGCGCCCTGCTGGACGACATGCCCGGGATCATCCTGCGCACCACCGTGCGCGCCGTCTCCCGTGGGGTGGCACAGAAGCAGCTGAACGACAACGGCAACCCCTGGGCGAGCCTCGCCGTGGGCCTGATGTCGACCCTCACCGAAGGCGCCGACGAACGCACCTGGCGCACCCTGCCCAACAGCATCCGCGTCGCCCGCCTGCGCCTGAGCCGGGGCGAGCACCGCCTCACCCTGCCCACCGCCCACGGGCTCGCCGAGCTGGATCTGAAGGTGGAACGGCCCTACCAGGTCATCCCCGTCCGCGTGGTGGCCGGCCAGGTCTTCGCCCACGGCGCCGCCACCCGAACCCCAACGCCCGGCGTGCCCGCCGTGGCCAGCACCCACACGCCCTGAGGACACACATGCGCACCTTACTGATCGCCGGGCTCACCCTGGCCCTGTTCACCGGCTGCAGCCACGAAACCGCCTCCAGCAAGCTGGCCCCCATGGGCGAGGTGGAGGACATCGAGGTCGACACCATGCGCGTCGCCCGCGAGAACGGTTTCCTCACCGTCAAGGTGAAGCTGGTCAACACCCACAAGCAGAACCGCACCCTCTACTACCGCTTCGCCTGGCTGGACAAGGACGGCTTCCCGGTCGCCGGCGAGGAAGCCTGGAAGGCCCTGCCCCTCTACGGCTCGCAGACCACCTACCTGCCCGCCATCGCGCCGGTGCCCCAGGCCACCGACTTCCGCCTGGAAATGAACACCCCTGACTGACCCTGAACCCGACCGTCAAGCGAGAGCCCCCATGCGCCTTTTCCGCACCACCTGCATCGCCGCCTTTGTCATCGCCGTTTCCGGCTGCGCCTCCAAGCCCTCGCCGGTGCTCGGCGGCGGCAACATCAGCTACGGTGACAGCAAGGCCGTCGAGCTGATCACCAACGAATTCGGCTCCACCGACCTGCAGATGATCGCCGAGTCCATGACCCGTTCCCTGGCCCAGTCCGGCGTGCTGCGCGGCCGCCCGGTGATCCAGGTCTACGACGTGAAGAACAAGACCAGCGAATACATCGACACCCGCGAGATCACCACCAGCATCAAGACCCAGCTGCTGAAGTCCGGCACCGCCCGCTTCGCCAGCGACAACACCGACATGCAGAGCCAGGTGGACCAGCTCAAGCTGCAGAACCAGAGCGGCCTGTACAAGAACTCCACCGTCGCCAAGACCGGCAACATGGTCGCCGCCAAGTACCGTCTCGAAGGCTCCATCAGCTCCATCGTCAAGCGCAGCAGCGACTACAAGGACGTGTTCTACAAGTTCAGCCTGCAGCTGATCGACGTGGAAAGCGGCCTGGCTGAGTGGATGGACGAGAAGGAAATCCGCAAGACCACGGAGCGCTGACCCATGCGAGCACTGATCGGCCTGTTGGCCGCGGCCCTGGCCTTCGCCAGCCAGGCCGCACCCAAGGTGGCGGTGGCGGACCTGGCCTACGAGCAGCAGGTGAGCCAGTACTTCCGCACCGTCGACTCCAAGGACAACGCCCAGTACGGCCCCTACACCGGGCATTCCTCCAGCAGCTACCACGAGGAAGAGGGCAACTACAGCTACGTCGAGCGCGGCGAGCTGCGCAAGTTCTCCGGGGACATCCGTGGCGAGATCATCAAGCGCGGGCGCTTCCAGCTCGTCCAGGCCCGCCCCTTCAGCGGCGACCCGGAAAGCCAGGCGATCTACGACGTGATCCAGCGTATCCGTGACGGGCAGTTCCCCGGTGCCGACTACGTGCTGTTCGGCACCGTGTCGGATGCGGACTTCCGCCAGGACACCAACGCCCTGGACAACACCGACAGCTACTCCAGCGTGCTGGGCCTGACCCTGGTGGCGGACTTCAGCCTGATCGACACCAAGACCTTCCAGGTGTCCTCGGCCTTCACCGCCATGGGCGAAGCCCAGGACGTGAAGCTGGTGAACGGCCGTGATGCACGCATCAGCCACAACCGTGGCCGCGTGGTGCGCGAGGTGTCGCGCTCGCTGGGCGAAGACGTCGCCCGGCAGATGGAAGAGCAGCTGGGCGGTGGCACCACCACCTTCGACGTCCAGCCCATGCAGCCGGCGCTGCCGCCGGACGAGCCGGCGCGCATCCTGCGCTGACCCGGCGCGACGGGCGGCCCACAGGGGTCGCCCGTCCGACTCCCTCAGACCCGGTAGAACGCCTGGCAGCACTCGCGCAGGGCGTTGGAGAGGCTGTCGTCCTCCAGTTCGATCAGGTCCAGTTCCAGCTCATCCGGCAGCATCTGCGCCACCAGCGTCGCCAGGCGCCGACGGCCGCCCAGGTCGGAGCCCGTCACGCCCAGCAGCAGGCGCGGCTCGGGGCCGATGGCGGGGTCGCGCAGGGCGGCCAGGTAGGCCTCGGTCAAGCCCATGTCACGGCAGGCGGCATGCAGCGCACGCTCCAGCGGCGGGTGGCTGACGGGGGCGATGGCGAGGTCGGGGGAGTCGCCGTAGACCCCGGCGTGGGTATGGGATGGCGGCATGCCGGTGCTCCGCAAAAGAAGACCGGCAGCCTATTGACCGGGCGCCGCGCTGTCGCGGCGCCGGGTCACGCTTGGGGCATCGACTGCATCACGCCGGGGCGCGGCGTACGGTGGCCAGCAGGGCGGCAGCGCCGACGAACAGCGCAGCGAAGGTGCGGTTCATGGTGCGCTGCTGGGCCGGGGAGCGCAGCAGGCGCAGCACCTTGGCAGCCAGGCCGGTGTAGCCGGCCATGACGATCAGGTCGACGGTGATCATGGTCGCGCCCATCACCAGATACTGCGGCAGCAGCGGGGCGTGGGGATCGATGAACTGCGGCAGCACGGCGAGCATGAAGACGATCGCTTTGGGGTTGCTCACGTTCACCAGGAAGCCGCGCAGCACCATGGTCAGCGGCCGCCCGAGAGGACGCTCGCCGGCACCGGCGTCGAGGTCACTGGGCAGCGCGCGCCACTGACGGTAGGCCAGGTAGGCGAGGTAGGCCACGCCGAACCACTTGATCAGGCCGAAGGCCATGGCCGAGGTGGCGAGGATGGCGCCCACGCCGGCAGCGACGATGGCGATCTGCAGCGCCAGGCCCAGTTGCAGGCCGATGGCGTTCCAGTAGCCACGCAGGAAGCCGTATTGCAGGCCGGAGGACATGGACGCGATGGCGCCCGCGCCAGGGGACAGGCTGATCACCCAGCAGGCGACCAGAAATGCGAGCCAGGTGTGCAGAGCCATGGCAGGACCTCGGGAATTTCAGGGTTGGGGTCAGGCAGCCTACTCCGCAGCGGGTTCGCTGCACAGCCCCCGGCCGGCGCTCAGCGCCAGCGGCGCACGGCCTTCTGGAAGAACAGGCTGTTGGGCACCTGGATCAGCGCGCCAGCGGCCCCTTCGGTGACGTCCTGCAGAGTGGTGTAGAAGAGGTTGATGGCCACCACGCGGCCCTTCACACCGGGCTTGTCGGCGCTATCCACCACCTCCACCGTGTCGCCCAGGCGGAACGGCCCGAGGGAGAAGATCAGCACCGCGCAGAACATGTTGGAGAGGACGCTCCAGATGGCGAAGAACGCCACCGCTGCCACGGCGGTGAAGCCGGTGATGGCCGTCCACAGCACCTCGGCCGACACCCCCAGGCGCTCCAGCACCAACATGAAGGCGCTGCCCAGGATCATCCAGCGCAGCAGGCCGCGCAGCGGCAGCAGCAACTCCTGGGGCAGCTGCGGGTAGCGATTGCCCAGGCGGGTGATGCCCCGCGTCACCAGGCGCTGGACCAGCCAGGCGAGGAACAGGATGAGCAGCACCTGGGCGCTGCGGATCAGCGGCTCGCTCCAGGCGGCCAGCAGGTCGAGCTCGTCCATCAGTCGGCGGCCTCCAGTTGGGCCTGCAGCGACTCGAGGTGCTCCAGGGCTTCCAGCCACTGTTCTTCCAGCTCGGCCTCGCGGGCCTTCAGGCGGGCCTGTTCGGCCAGGGCCTCACGCAGCTCGTCCTTGCGCGCCGATTCGTAGAGGCCGGCGTCGCCCAGGCGGGTTTCCACCTCGGCCAGTTGCTCGTGGACCTTGCCCAGATCCTTCTCCAGCTTCTCGGCCTGCTTCTTGAACGGCGCCAGTTGCTGACGCAGGGCGGCGGCGGCCTGGCGCTGGGCGCGCTTGTCGGTGCCGGCGCCATTGGGGGCCGAGGGAGCGCTGCTGGCCGGCGCCTGGCGGGCACGGTAGTCGACCAGCCAGCGGGCGTAGTCGTCGAGGTCGCCATCGAAGGGCTGGATGCGGCCGTCGGCCACCAGCAGGAACTCGTCAGTGGTGCTCTTGAGCAGATGGCGATCGTGGGAGACCACCAGCACCGCGCCGGCGAACTCCTGCAGGGCCATGGTCAGCGCCAGGCGCATCTCCAGGTCCAGGTGGTTGGTGGGTTCGTCGAGCAGCAGCAGGTTGGGTTTCTGCCAGGCGATCAGCGCCAGGGCCAGGCGCGCCTTCTCGCCACCGGAGAAGTTCAGCACCGGCTCGTCGCAGCGGTCGCCGCGGAAGTCGAAGCCGCCGAGGAAATCGCGCAGGGTCTGCTCGCGCTCGGCCGGGGCGATGCGCTGCAGGTGCAGCAACGGGCTGGCCTTGGGATCGAGGGAGTCCAGCTGGTGCTGGGCGAAGTAGCCGATGGCGAGGTTCTCGCCCCGGGCCAGGCGTCCGGCGACAGGCGCCAGCTCACCGGAAAGGGTCTTGATCAGGGTGGACTTGCCCGCGCCATTGGGGCCGAGCAGGCCGATGCGCGCGCCGGGAACGAGCTGCAGCTTGACCTGCTGCAGCACCACCTTGTCGCCGTAGCCAAGCTGGCCTTCGGACACGTCCAGCAGTGGGCTGGAGATCTTGTCTGCCTCGCGGAAGACGAAATCGAAGGGCGAATCGACGTGGGCAGGCGCCAGTTCCTCCAGGCGCTCCAGGGCCTTGATCCGGCTCTGCGCCTGGCGGGCCTTGGTGGCCTGGGCCTTGAAGCGGGCGATGTACTTCTCCATGTGCGCACGCTGGGCCTGCTGCTTCTCGTAGGCCTGTTGCTGCTGCGCCAGGCGCTCGGCGCGGGTGCGCTCGAAGGCCGAGTAGCCGCCGCGGTAGAGGGTCAGCTTCTGCTGCTCCAGGTGGGCGACGTTGTCCACCACGGCATCAAGGAAGTCGCGGTCGTGGGAGATCAGCAGCAGGGTGCCGGGGTAGCCCTTGAGCCACTCCTCCAGCCAGAGGATGGCGTCGAGGTCCAGGTGGTTGGTGGGCTCGTCGAGCAACAGCAGCTCAGACGGGCACATCAGCGCCTGGGCCAGGTTCAGGCGCATCCGCCAGCCACCGGAGAAGTCGCCGACGCGGCGGTCCATCTGCTCGGCAGTGAAGCCCAGGCCGGCCAGCAGCTTGCGGGCGCGGGCATCGGCGGTGTAGCCGTCGGCGCTGTCCAGCTCGATGTGCAGGCGGGCGATTGCGGTGCCGTCATGGCCGGCCTCGGCGGCGGCCAGTTCGGCCTGCACGCGGCGCAGGTGCACGTCGCCGTCGAGGACGTAGTCCACCGCCAGGCGGTCGAGGGTGTCCACCTCCTGGCGCATGTGGGCGATGCGCCAGTCGGCCGGCACGAAGCAATCGCCGGCGTCGGGGCCGAGCTCGCCGCGCAGCAGGGCGAAGAGGCTGGATTTACCGGCACCGTTGGCGCCGATGAGGCCGACCTTCTGGCCGGTGTGCAGGGTCAGTTCGGCGCCTTCGAGCAGGCGCTGGGGACCGCGCTGTAGAGTGAGGTTCTGGAGTCGGATCATAATGGCGGCGGAGTTTATCAGCTTCATTCCGCCACCGCCCGGTACACGCCATGCCCCCCGATCTATGGAATTTCGCCCTGCAACTCTACGCCCGGCCCGGCGTCGAGGCGGCCTGCCTGGCGCTTCAGGAAGAGGGCGCGGACGTCTGCCTGTTGCTGGCAGCCCGTTGGCTGGAGACGCGCGGCGTCACCTGCACGCCCGAGCGCTGCGACGCCCTGCGCAATCTGGCGGAACCCTGGCAGCGAGACGTGGTGATGCCCCTGCGTCGCCTGCGCCAGGACTGGCGAGACGGTGCGCAACAGGATGGGGAACGGGCGGCCCTGCGGCAGCGGTTGAAGGACCTGGAGCTGGACGCGGAGCGGGCATTGCTGGCGCGCCTGGAGCAGGCTGCCGCGCATTGGCCGGTAGGCCAGGACGAGCAGGACGGTTGGCTGGAGGCCTTGGCGGGGGATGCCGGGAAGGCCTGCGACGCGCTGGATCGACTGCGCGCCGCAGGCCGGACGCCTTAGGCGGACGGCGTCGCCGGAGCGGCGGACTCGGGGGTCGCAGCAGGAGCAGCCGGAGCCGCGGCGGGTGCAGCCGGCGTGGCCGGCTTGGCCGCAGGAGCCTTGGCTACAGCCTTGGGCTTGGCAGCGGGTTTGGCGGCCGGCTTGGCGGCGGGTTTCGCAGCAGCAGGCTTGGCCGCAGCGGGCTTGGCAGCAGCGGGCTTGGCAGCAGCCGGTTTCGCGGCGGTTGCCTTGGCCGGGGCCTTGGCGGCCGGTGCTTTGGCTGCCGCTGGTTTGGCAGCTGCTGCAGCCGGCTTGGCCGGGGCGGCCTTGCTGGCAGCCGGTTTGGCAGCGGCAGGCTTGCTGGCCGGTTTGGCGGCCGGTTTGCTCGCAGCCTTGGCCGGCGCCTTCGCGGCAGGCTTGGCAGCGGGTTTCGCGGCGGCCTTGCTGGCGGCGGGTTTGGCCGCGGCCGGCTTCGCGGCCTTGGCGGGCACGGCCTTGCTCACGGCGGGCTTGGCAGCCGGTTTGGCGGCGGCAGGTTTGGCTGCAGCCTTGGTGGCCGGCTTGGCCTTGGCTTCACGGGCGGCGAGGGCCTTGTTGGCGGCTTCCTTCACCTTGCCGACGCCCTGGGCCAGCTTGAGGCTTTCCTGGGCATCACGCTTGAGCTCGATGATGTAGGCACGGGTCTCGGCCTGGCGGGCCTTGAGGGCTTCGAGCAGCTCCTCCAGCTCGGCGATGGCGTCCTTCGCCTTGGCCTGGGCCTTGGCCTTGCCGGCCTTGGCGGCGTCCTGCAGCTTGGTGCGGGCGCCGTGGAGTTTCTCCTGGGCCTTGCCGCGCTGCTTCTCCAGTTTGGTCAGCAGTTTCTCGGCATCGACCAACGCCTGGCTGCAGGCGTTCTCGAGGTGTTCGATCAGGCTGTGGGACAGTTGCTGGAGCAGGTGCAGCGGGGTGCTAACGGGCTTCTTCTTGGCCGACATGGCGCGCCTCCGGGCGGTCGATGGTGCGGCCCATACTAGACCCCGATTCAACGCGTCGCTAGCTCCCTGCCGCGCACCGGTTCACGGCGCTGGCATAATCGCAGCCCCTGCCTTCCGGAGTGTTTTCCATGCGCCGTCTCGCCCTGTTGCCCCTGTGCCTGCTGCTGGGTGCCGCGCATGCGGCGGACGACCAGAAGGACCTCGCCTACAGCATGGGCGCGAAGATCGGCGAGCGTCTGCGCGCCGAGGCGCCGGGGCTGCCGCTGGACGAGCTGCTGCGCGGGCTTTCGCGGACCTACAAGGGCGAGAAACCCGAGCTGGACCCGGCACGCATGGAGAAGCTCCTGGAACACCACGAAGCGAGCCTGGAGCAGGCGGGCTCGAGTACGAAGCGGGCGCAGACGGCAGAGAAGTATTTCCTGGCCCTGGAGCGGGGCAAGTACGGCGTGAAGGAGTTGCCCGGCGGCATCCTGGTGACCGAGCTGCGCCACGGCAGCGGCCCGAAGCCTTCGGCCAACGGCCAGGTGCGGGTGGCCTATCGCGGCCAGCTGGCCGATGGCAGCGTGTTCGACGAGAGCAGCACGCCGCAGTGGTTCCGCCTGGACAGCGTCATCGCGGGGTGGCGGGAAGCCCTGCAGCAGATGCCGGTGGGCGCACGCTGGCGGCTGGTGATTCCTTCGGAGAAGGCCTATGGAGCGGAGGGCGCCGGGGATGTGATCCCACCCCATGCGCCCCTGGTGTTCGAGCTGGAGCTGCTCGAAACGAAGTGATCAGGCGAGCTGGGTCGCCTGGTCCTGGTGGGCGGTGTGCAGCACCTCGATGAGGCAGTCCTCCAGGTCGAAGCGCTCGTGCAGCAGTTGCCCCAGGCGTTTCAGCTCGGTCTTGAAGCAGATCTCGCGGTTCTCGCTGCCGTCGCAGCAGTCGTTGAAGCCGAGCGCGGCCTCGGTGATGGCCTCGATGCGCGGGTAGATCTGCTTGGCCAGTTCCAGGCCGCGCTGATCTCCAAAGGCCCGCGCCTCATTCATCAGTTGCTCGTAGACCTCGAAGTGGCCGGCCGAGACGTAGTCCACCAGCACTTCGCAGAAGCCTTGCAGCGCCTCGGGCGATGGCACCTCGGGGCTGTGGTCCAGGCGGGTGAAGACGCCGATGAGTTCCTGGCGTTCCTGCAACCAGCGGTCGATCAACTGGTGTACGCCACCCCAGCGTTCCTGGGCGTTCTTGCAGCTCTCGAGCATGATGACCTCGCGTCCCTAACCATTGATGCTGTCGTCTGCGCCGAGACGGTTTTTTGTCGATCGGGGCATGTGAAGGGAGACGGGACATGGAAGCGGCAGCTTTCCGACGTCACGTGCGGGCCAGAGTATGCCGCTGCCGAAATGCCTTCAAGGCACCCGGCGGGAAAATTTCATACAGGCGTTTGATCGTCGGGCCGCGCCATATCTGGCCTGCTGGGGCCAGGCATGGCGGGAAGGGGAGTCAGGCGCGGCGCAGCAGCTGGTACAGCGAGAAGAGGATGCAACCGGCGAAGGCCAGCAGGCTCCACTCGGGGATGCTCATGCCGAACAGCGTCCAGGTGACCTCGGCGCAATCGGCGGTGCCATGGAGCATCAGCTTGACGATCTCCTGGAACGGCAGCGCCTCCATCATGAACTCCAGGCTCGGCAGGCAGGCCGGCAGCTGGTCGGCCGGAACACCCTGCAGCCAGACCTGGCGCCCTGCAGTGGCGGCACCACCGGCGGCGAACAGCAGCGCCAGCACCGAGTAGACGCGACGCCCCTTGACCTGCGGGTTGTGCAGCGCCGCCGCCAGGCAGGCGATGCCGAACAGGATGATGAAGATGCGCTGGACGATGCACAGCGGGCAGGGCTCCAGCCCCTCCACGTGCTCCAGGTAGAGGGCACCGGCCATCACGGCGACGCAGGCGAGGAAGGCGGCGAAGAAAAGCGGACGCGGGCTGGCCAGGCTCATGGCGGCTCCCAGGGAAATGAAAGGCCGTTACGGTAGAGGAAGGGCCTTGGCCTTTCAAGACGACGGGCTAGTCTGCAGCGGGTACCCATCCGGAGAAGAACGCCATGCGTCGGTTGATCCCGCTCCTGCTGCTCGCCCCGCTGCTGGCCGAGGCCCGGCTGCCCCTGGAACAGATCCGGCTGCCACCGGGTTTTCGCATCGAGGTGCTCAGCGACGAGGTGCCCAACGCCCGGGAAATGGCCTGGGGCGAGGACGGCACCCTGTTCGTCGGCAGCAACGCCGCCGGCAACGTCTATGCAGTAGACCCGGGCAACGGTCGCGCACGCATCATCGCCAAGGGCCTACAGATGCCCGTGGGCGTCGCCTTCCACGAGGGCGACCTCTATGTGTCGGCGGTCAGCCGCATCCTCCGCCTGCGCGACATCGAGTCGCGGCTGGACGCGCCACCCAGCCCCGAGCAAGTCGGCCCGGACTTCCCCACGGAGACCCACCATGGCTGGAAGTTCATTGCCTTCGGCCCGGACGGCAAGCTGTACGTGCCGGTGGGCGCGCCCTGCAACGTCTGCGAGCGCGACCCGGACCTGTACGCTGCCCTGCACCGCATGAACCCCGACGGCAGCGGGCTGGAGCTGGTGGCCCGGGGCATCCGCAACACCGTCGGCTTCGACTGGCACCCGAAGACCGGGCAACTGTGGTTCAGCGACAACGGCCGCGACCTGATGGGGGACGACGTGCCGGACTGCGAACTCAACCGGATCAGCACCACCAACCCGCATTTCGGTTTCCCCTACTGCCACGCCGGCACGGTGGCCGACCCGCAATTCGGCGGGCGGGCCTGCAGCGAATTCGTGCCGCCAGTGGCCAGGCTCGGACCCCACGTGGCCCCGCTGGGCCTGCGCTTCTACACGGGCACGCAGTTCCCGGCGGCGTACCGCGACAACCTGTTCATCGCCGAGCACGGCTCATGGAACCGCAGCCAGAAGATCGGCTACCGCATCAAGCGCGTGGAACTGAATGGGGACGGCAGCCTGAAACGCCAGAGCGTGTTCGCCGAAGGCTGGCTGCAGGGGCAGCAGGCCTGGGGTCGGCCTGCCGATGTGCTGGTGGCCCCGGACGGGTCGCTGCTGGTGAGCGACGACCAGGCCGGGGCGATCTACCGCATTCGCTACGAGGCCGATCAGGCGCGCTGATCGGCGGGTTGCGGCAGGCGGGGCAGGCGCTCCGCCAGGCCCTCCTGGAACAGCTGGTTGCTGCGCTCCAGCTCGCCCATGTGCGCCAGCAGGCGTGCCAGCTCGCCACACAGTTCCGGCTCGCGGCCGAAGCTCAGGCCCGTCTCGAAGTAGTCGCGGGCCTTGCCCCACAGGCTGTTCTGCAGGCTCAGGCGGCCCAGGGTGAGGAACAGCACCGGATCGCCCGGCTGCTCCTTGAGGAAGCCCTCGGCGGTCTGCAGCTGGCGCGCCGGGTCAGCCCCGCGCAGGCGGCCGTAGAAGCGCACCAGCTCGCGGTCGTAGCCGCGCTTGAGGGCGATGCGCACGGCTTCCTCGGCTTCGGGCTCGGCGCCCAGGTGGCGCAGCTGCTCGGCAAAGGCCAGCACCAGGCGCGGTTCGGCACGCTGGTCGGCAGACAGGTGCTGCCAGGCCTGGATCAGGGGATTGAGGGCGTTCTCGCCCTCGTTCAAGCCGGCCTGCCCGGCATGCACCAGGCGCTCGCTCCAGGCATTCAGTTCCAGCTGGGCGATCTCCGACTCCGGCAGGGCCTTGTTCTTGCGCAGCTCCGGGACGAGCCCCACCAGGGCCGCCAGGTCGCCGCGCTGGCGCTGCAGCTGGACCAGCTGGCGCAGCACCTGGTGGTGCTTGGGGTGGTGCTCGTGCATGGCCTTGAGGGTGTCGAGCGCGCCATTCAGGTCGCCACGCTCCTGCTGCAGCTCGGCATGGGCCAGGGCGATGGCCAGTTCAGCCTGGGGCTGGCGCTCCAGGGCCCGCTCCAGCAGTTGGTCGCTCTCTTCGTACTGGCCGATGCGGTTGGCCGCGCGGGCCGCGCCCAGGTAGAACATCAGCGGTTGCGGATCCGCCTCGGCGGCGCGGCGCAGGTGGCGCAGCGCACGGGCCCAGCGGCCTTCGGCCAGGTCGAGCAGGCCCTGCTCCGAGGCCAGGCGCACGCGGCGCCGGGCATTGCGTCGCGACCAGGGGTTGATCACCCCGCCGGAGACGAAGATCAGGCTCAGCACCAGGCGTACGCCCCACACCAGCAGCGCGAGCACGGCTACCAGGGCGAGGAAGGCCCAGAGGCTGGATTCATAGCGGAAGCCCTTGTAGGCGAACAGCACGTAGCCGGGGTGCTGGACCACGGCGACGCCCACCAGGGCGACCGCAGCGGCCACCAGCAGAAGGATCAGGACGATGCGTCTCATTGGCCCTGGCCCTCCGCTGCCGGCGTGTCTTCGAGGTCCTGGCCGGCGGCCGGCTCAGCCTGCGCCGGGGCCTTGGCCTGGCCCTTGGGCTCGGCGATGCGCTGGCCACGGGCGAGGTAGGCCTGGACGGCCTCCAGGGCCGGGGCCAGGTCCGGCGTGCTGACTTCGACCGGCTGCTCGGCGAGCTCGCCAAGGCGGGCCATGAGGGCGCGGCTCTCGGGGTTCTCATCGTTGAACTGGGTGTCCAGCACGTCCCGGGCCTGCTTCAGCGCCTGCTGGTAGACCTGGGTCTGGCCGTGCAGCGCCGCCCACTGGGCCTGCTCCAGGGCCAGGGAGAGGGCCAGGCGGACCTGGGACAGGCCCTGGCCGCTGAGCAGCGGCTTGATGTTCTGGTCGGCATCGAACTGGATGCGGAAGTAGTGGGAAAGCTTCTCCAGCCATTCGCCCCACCAGCTGCCGCCGTCGCCTTCGGCGGCCATGTTGCGCAGCACGCCGCCCTTGTCCTCGAAAGCCGGGGCCAGGGGCTGCAGGCTGGCAGCCTGCTCGCGCAGGGCGCAGAGCTGGAGGAACAGGCCGGTGCGGTCCGGCTGCGGGGTGGTGCGCAGGGCTTCGAGGCTGCGGGAAAGCTGCTCGCGGGCGCCGAAGGCGGCCGGGTCGTCCTGCTCGCGGAGGATGTCGTCGGCGGCTTCCACCAGGGCCTTGGCGCTGGTGATGTCCTGCAGGGCGGAGAGGCGCAGGCTGGCCAGGCG
Source organism: Pseudomonas sp. FeS53a (assembly GCF_000931385.1). NCBI lineage: Bacteria > Pseudomonadati > Pseudomonadota > Gammaproteobacteria > Pseudomonadales > Pseudomonadaceae > Pseudomonas > Pseudomonas sp. FeS53a. The sequence continues at coordinate 66,514 of NZ_JYFT01000007.1, read as the reverse complement.
CAGCAGGTGCTCGGCCTCGGCCAGGCGCCAGTCCTTGCGGCTGGCGCCGAGGACGCTTTCCACCCGCTGGCTCAGGCGCTGCTGGTCGTTCTGCAGGTTGGCCAGCAGGCGGCGACGCTCGTCCAGCTCCTCGGGGGTCGGCAGGCGGTCGATGCGCTCGGCCAGGCGCTTGTCGCTCTGTTCCAGGCTCTGGGCGCGCCCCTGGGCGTCCTGCACCAGGCTTTGCTGCTGCTGGTCACGGGCCTCGATGGCGTGCAGTTGCCAGAGGCTCCAGCCGCCGACGCCGGAACCGGCGGCGCCGATGAGCAGGGCGAGAAGGGCAAGGCCGTTGCCTCGCGCGGCGGGCTTGCCGGTGGGGGGCACGACGGCCTCGGAAGCCGGGGATTGCTGCTCGGGTTTCACCAGGTCTGCTTCGCTCACGTATCCATCCTTTGCATCAGGGGGCCGGGGCTGGTTGGTTCTCCAGTGCCGCCAAAAGAGCCGCGGCGCTGGCACCGCGGCAATCCACAACATCAAGCGCCCCAGCGTCCCGGGCCCACTGGGCCACTCGGGGGCTGGGAACGAACAAGGGTAGACGGGCCAGGTGCGGCCAGGCGTCGGCCGCCAGCTCCAGCAAGTGCTGGAGGCCCTGCCCACTGCTGACCACCAGGCCGTTCAGGCGTTCCGCCTGGATGAGGCGCGGCAGGACGCCTTCCGGGTAGGCCGGCAAACGGCGGCGGTAGAGTTCCAGATAGTCCACCGAGGCGCCTTGGCCGCGCAAACGTTCGCCCAGGAATTCTCGGCCACCCTCGCCCCGCATGATCAATACACGGGGCGCCGGGCCGGCGAGTACCTCGGTGAAACGGGGCAGGGCCAGCAGGGCTTCGCTGTCGTCGCCGTCGGTTGGCCAATGCACGTCGAGCCCACGCTCGGCCAGCACCTGGCCGGTGGCGGCGCCGACGCTGAACCACACCGGGCCGGCAGGCGGCTGCGGCCAATGGCGGTCCATGCGGGCCAGCCCGAGGCGCGCGGCCGGTTTGCTGACCACGACGATGGCGTTGTAACGGTCGAGTTCGAGGAGAGACTGGCTTTGCCCGGGGGCTTCGTCCAGCGGCTCGATCTCCAGCAGCGGGAGGCAGGCGCTGTGCACGCCCCGGGCGGCCAGCAGGGCGGCCAGGGCTTCACTGTCGTCGCGAGGACGGGTGATCAGCAGGCGCCAGCCTGTCACGGATGGCCAGCCTCGCCATAGACCGCCTTGAGGATGGTTTCCGCGCCCTGGCCGAGCAGGTCTTCGGCCACGCGCACGCCCAGTTGCTCGGCTTCATCCGCCGGCGCGCGGGACTCGGCACGCAGCAGTTGGCTGCCATCGGGCTGGCCCACCAGGCCGCGCAGCCAGAGCTGGTCGCCCTCGAGCACGGCGTAGCAGGCGATGGGCACCTGGCAACCGCCATTGAGGCGCTTGTTGAGGGCCCGCTCGGCGCTCACCCGTACGGCGGTGTCGCGGTGGTGCAGCGGAGCGAGCAGGGCGTGCACTTCGGCATCGGCGGTGCGGCACTCGATGCCCACGGCACCCTGGCCGCCAGCGGGCAGGCTGTCGTCGACGCTGATGGAGGAGCGGATGCGGTCCTCGAAGCCCAGGCGGATCAGGCCGGCGGCAGCGAGGATGATGGCGTCGTACTCGCCGGCGTCCAGCTTGGCCAGGCGGGTGTTCACGTTGCCGCGCAGGAAGTGGATGCGCAGGTCCGGGCGACGGGCCAGCAATTGGGCCTGGCGGCGCAGGCTGGAGGTGCCGACGATGCTGCCGGCGGGCAGGGCCTCGAGGCTGTCGAAACGGTTGGAGACGAAGGCGTCGCGCGGGTCTTCACGCTCGCAGATGCAGAACAGGCCCAGGCCCTCGGGGAAGTCCATCGGCACGTCCTTCATGGAGTGCACGGCGATGTCGGCCTCGTTCTCCAGCAGGGCGGTTTCCAGTTCCTTCACGAACAGGCCCTTGCCACCGATCTTCGCCAGCGGCGCGTCGAGCAGCTTGTCGCCCCGGCTGACCATGGGCACCAGGCTGACGCGCAGGCCGGGATGGGCCTGTTCCAGGGCGGACTTGACGTATTCGGCCTGCCACAGGGCCAGGGCACTCTTGCGGGTGGCAATGCGGATTTCGCGGGGCATGTAGGAATTCCGGAAGCGAGACTGCCCGGCATGATAACAGGCCACGCACGACCGGCGCGCGAGGCAAGGCTCGCGCGCCGGCGGCGGTTGGTCAGAGGTTGTGCATCAGCTTGCGCACACCCGCCACATGGCGACGGCTGACGGTAAGCGCATCGCCATTGAGTCCCTTGAGGTAGAGCTGGAAGTGCCCGAGCGGGGTGCGCTGGAGCCGCTCGATGCGCTCGCGGGCCACCAGGGCGTTGCGGTGGATGCGCACGAAGCGGTCGCCGAACTCGTCCTCCAGCGCCTTGAGCGGCTCGTCCAGCAGCACCTCGCCCTGCTCGTGGCGCAGGGTCACGTACTTGTGGTCGGCGATGAAGTAGATCACCTGGTCCAGCGGGATCAGCTCGATGCCCTTGCGGGTCCGCGCGCTGATGTGGGAGCGCGGTCCCACGCCACTTTCCGCAGCCGGGCGGGTGAGGGCAGCCAGTTGCACCCGATTGGGCCGCTCGGCCTTCTTCAGTGCATCGGCCAGGGCCTCGGGCCGGACGGGCTTGACCAGGTAGCCCACGGCGCTGACCTGGAAGGCATCCAGGGCGAACTCGTCATGGGCGGTGCAGAAGATCACGGCCGGCGGTGCCTCTTTCTCGCACAGCCGCGCGGCGACCTGCAGGCCATCGAGCCCGGGCATGCGGATGTCGAGCAACACGACATCCGGCTTCAGGCTGTCGATCAGGGTGAGAGCCTCCTCGCCATTGGTGGCGGCGGGCTCCAGGACTCGGTAGCCATCGAGCTCTCCGACCAGGCGGCTGAGGCGCTCTCGGGCAAGTGGTTCGTCATCGACGATCAGGACATTCATATTGCTCGGGCTTCCTGCGTGAGTCTCGCACAAGGATAGCGTAGACAGGTGAAGTGGCGACCGTCACGGCGCTCCACGCTGAGACTGGCTCCGGGGCCGAAAAGTGCCGTGAGTCGGGCATCAATGTTGGTCAGTGCCTGATGGGTTCCGCGCGAAGGCCGGTTTTCCGCCCCTTCATCGAAGGGATTGCTCACGCGGAGCAGGAACACCCCATCCTGGTACTCGGCTTCGACCCGCACCAGCCCACCCTCGATCCGCGGCTGGATGCCATAGATCAGGGCATTTTCCAGCAGCGGCTGCAGTGTGAGTTGCGGAATCGGCAAATCATCAGGCACATCGTCAACCTGCCACTCCAACTGTAGCCGTTCTCCGAGACGATATTGCTCGATCGAGAGATAGCGCCTGGCCAGTTCCAGCTCATCGCTCCAGCGCACCAGGGTGCCGGGCTTGGCCAGGCTGGCACGGAACAGGTCGGAGAGGTCCAGCACCGCCTGTTCCGCCTTCACCGGGTCGATGGCGACCAGGCTGGCGATGCTGTTGAGGCTGTTGAAGAGGAAGTGCGGGCGGATGCGCGCCTGCAGGGATTCGATGCGCGCCTTCAGTTCGGCCTGCTGCTGACGCCGCCACTGGCTCTGCAGGTAGAAGTAGCGCAGCACCAGGGTCGACATGATCAGGCTGATGAGCCCGTGGCGCAGGTAGAGGTTCACTTCCCCGGCCCTTGGCAGCGGCCCGCCGAGTTCGTAGTAGTCCGCCACGGCGGTGCAGGCCAGGGTCAGCCCCACCACGAGGAGCGAGCAGGCGATACCGGCGGTGGCCGGGCTCAGCCGGGCGAGGAATGGCCGCAGGCGGCACAGCAACGCCGCCGACAGCAGGACGATCCACTGCACGAACAACGAGGTCAGCGCCAAGCGGATCCAGTTGAAGTCCGGCACCAGCGGTTCGGCGAGCACCAGCACCAGCACCAGCAGCTCCGCCAGCAGCACCAGGCCGAGCAGGGCCTCCGGCTGGCAGAGCTCCGGCAGGAAGAAGTCATCGTCGGGGGCGGCTGTGCGGCCCTGGGCAGGGGATCGTGGCATCCGGGCAGTGTTACCGGGCGGCGCATGGCCAGCAAGCCGGCACACACTCGCCGGGCGAAATCGATCACCGAAACGCCGACACGACTGCAAATCTGTGAAGCACCCGACACTCCCCGGCCGGTCGGCCGCGCCATCGGGGCACGCCGGTTTTGCCGGCAAGGCTGCTATCATCGCCCCCCATCACGGCCCTCGGCCTTCCTTCACCGCCAGCTATCGAGCCCAGTCATGAGCACCGACAAGACCAACCAGTCCTGGGGCGGCCGCTTCAGCGAGCCCGTCGACGCCTTCGTCGCCCGCTTCACCGCCTCCGTCGACTTCGACAAGCGCCTCTACCGCCACGACATCATGGGCTCCATCGCCCACGCCACCATGCTGGCCGAGGCCGGCGTGCTGACCGTCGAAGAGCGCGATGCCATCGAGCAGGGGCTGAAGGAAATCCAGGCCGAGATCGAAGCCGGCACCTTCGAGTGGCGCGTCGACCTGGAAGACGTGCACATGAACATCGAGGCCCGGCTGACCGACCGCATCGGCATCACCGGCAAGAAACTGCACACCGGCCGCTCGCGCAACGACCAGGTGGCCACCGACATCCGCTTGTGGCTGCGTGACGAGATCGACCTGATCCTCGCCGAGCTGACCCGCCTGCAAGAGGGCCTGCTGGGCCTGGCGGAAGCCGAGGCGGACACCATCATGCCCGGCTTCACCCACCTGCAGACTGCCCAGCCGGTCACCTTCGGCCACCACCTGCTGGCCTGGTTCGAGATGCTCAGCCGCGACCACGAGCGCCTGGTGGACTGCCGCAAGCGGGTCAACCGCATGCCCCTGGGCAGCGCCGCCCTGGCCGGCACCACCTACCCGATCCAGCGCGAAGTCACCTGCCGCCTGCTGGGCTTCGAAGCCATCTCCGGCAACTCCTTGGACGGCGTCTCCGACCGTGACTTCGCCATCGAATTCTGCGCCGCCGCCTCCCTGGCGATGATGCACCTGTCGCGCTTCTCCGAGGAGCTGGTGCTCTGGACCAGCGCCCAGTTCCAGTTCATCGACCTGCCCGACCGCTTCTGCACCGGCTCCTCGATCATGCCGCAGAAGAAGAACCCCGACGTGCCCGAGCTGGTGCGCGGCAAGTCCGGTCGCGTGTTCGGCCACCTGGCCGGCCTGCTGACCCTGATGAAAGGCCAGCCGCTGGCCTACAACAAGGACAACCAGGAGGACAAGGAGCCGCTGTTCGACGCCGCCGACACCCTGCGCGACTCGCTCCGCGCCTTCGCCGACATGGTCCCGGCCATCAAGCCCAAGCGCGAGGTCATGCGCGAAGCGGCCCGTCGCGGCTTCTCCACCGCCACCGACCTGGCCGACTACCTGGTGCGCAAGGGCCTGCCCTTCCGCGACTGCCACGAGATCGTCGGCCATGCCGTGAAGTACGGCGTCGAGTCCGGCAAGGACCTGGCCGAGATGAGCCTCGACGAACTGCGCCGCTTCAGCGACCAGATCGGCGACGACGTGTTCGCCGTGCTGACCCTGGAAGGCTCGGTCAACGCCCGCGACCACATCGGCGGCACCGCCCCGAACCAGGTCCGCGCCGCCGTTGCCCGTGGCCGCCAGCTGCTGGCCAGCCGCTGAGGCAACGGGACACGAAAACGCCGGCATCAGCCGGCGTTTTCATTTCCAGCCCAGAACACTCAGCCCTGGGTCCGCGCCTTGATCATTGCCAGGAACGCCGGCATGTCCTGCGCCTTGTCCTCGGCGATGCGCTGCACGTGGGGGTTCTGCGCCAGTTGCTGAAGCAGCGCGCGGGCGGCCGGCAGTTCGGCCAGGAAGTCGACGCCCATCACCTTGCGGCCCACCTCGTAGGCGAGGTCGACGCTGTAGAGGAAATACAGGTCCGCCAGGGTCAGCGTTTCGCCCGCCACGAAGGGCGCGAAGCGAGCATGACGCCCCAGCGTCGCGAAACCGGCGGTCAGCTCGACACGGGCCTTCTCGCGAATGGCCTCGGGCACCTCCACACCGAAGAACGCCTGCATGTGGCAGGTGCGTGCCGGCAGCTCGATGTACAGCTCGATTTCCCGGCACAGGGCACGGACCACCGCACGGGCATACAGGTCGTCAGGCAGCAGCGGGTGCTCGGGGAAGCGCTCCTCCAGGTAGTCGAGGATGGCGCTGGTCTCGTTGATGAAACCGTGCTCGGTCTCCAGCACCGGCACCTTGCCGCGTGGGCTGCAGGCGAGGAAGGCCGGCTCCTGGCTGGCGTGAACCTTCACTTCCTCGAAGGGCAGGCCTTTTTCCAGCAGGGCCAGCTTGACCATGTTGTAGTAGTTGCTGACGCAGAATCCGTGGAGCTTGAGCATGGGGCCTCCTGGGCCAGTGCGTGGACCGGCCAGTTATAGCCGTGGCATCGGTGGCCTGCCAGTTGCATCGATCCGGTGAATGGACGGCGGCGACCTGCCGGCCGCCGTGGCACACTGCGCATCCGAACCGAACAGGAACCCGCCATGAGCGAACACGACGACAGCGAAGAAGCCTTCGCCGAGGAAACCCTGATCCAGGCCGTGGAGAACCAGATCGAGGCCGGCGAGCCCGCTGCGGCAAAGGCCACCTTCAACAAGCTGACCCTGGTGGGCTACGAGCGCGAGGAATGCCTGCAGATGATGGCCCTGGTGCTGGCCTGCGCCATCCAGCGCCTGGAGGCCGACCAGCCTTTCGACATGGCCTGGTATGAAAGCGCACTGCGGGCCCTGCCGGACCTGCCGGAAGAAGCGCAGGATTGATCCAGGCCACGGCTTGCGCGGGCTGCCGCCGCTAGCATCACGCCCTCATCCCCCACAGGAGCCCCTGCATGGCCAAGCGTTCGGCGTGCCCGTTCCGGGGCCTTCTTCGCCTGGGCCTGCTCCTGTTGTTTGTGGCTGGCGGCCACGTGGCAAAGGCGGAGCCGCTGCAAGTGGGCGCCGAGGATGACTGGTACCCCTACACCGCCTGGCGGGACGGGCGCATCCAGGGCATGTCCGCCGACATCGTGCGGGCGGCATTCGCCGCCGTGGGCGAGGACGTGGAGCTGGTGCCCTATCCCTACGCACGCTGCATGCAACTGGCCCAGTCCGGACGCCTGGCCGCCTGCTTCAACACCGCGCCCAATGCCGAGATCGAGCGTGACTACCTGCTGCCCCGGCACCCGCTGTTCCGCGATGACATCCTGCTCTGGGCCCCCAGCTACCGCGCCACGCCGGTGACCGACCTCGGCCAGCTCGCCGGTCGGCGGGTCGCCGTGACGGTGGGCTACGAGTACGGCGAAACCTTCGACCGCCTGGCCGACGTGGTGCGCGTGACGGTGCGCAAGGACATCAGCGGTTTCCTGATGCTGCAGCACGACCGCGTCGACTACGTGGCCGCCTACCGCGGCACCACCGAGGCGCTGGTACGCGACAATCCCGAGCTGCGCGGGTTGTTCACCGCTGTCGCCACCCTGCACCGGCCCGAACTCTACCTGTCCTTCTCACGACAGCATCCGGGGGCGCCGGCCCTGTTGCAGCGCTTCGACGAGGGCATGGCGATCATCCAGGACAACGGCCGCTACCGCGCGATTCTGTCGCAGTGGGGCGTGGGCGGCTGAATCCGCATCTACACTCTCCGGGAGCCGGCCCGTCCGAAGGCCGGTACAGGACGACCAGGAGCCCCACATGACGTCGTACACCCCCGAATTGATCGCCGAGCTGGAACTGCTGACCCTGTTCAACCTGGACAACACCCAGGAAGGCCTCAAGGTCCACAACAACGCTGCCCCCAGCCTGATCGAGGCCGCCTTGCGCCTGCACCACAAGGGCCTGCTGACCCAGCCCGATGGCGGCTACCTCACCAGCCTCGGCCTGGACGCAGCCGAACACGCACAAGGCCTGCTGACCATCCTCACGACCGCACCCGCCCTTTCGAACTGACCCCGCGACGTCTCGCCCCGCACCGCCCCTGCCCGCCGGCATCGCCGGCTGGTAGGCTGTGCGCATTCTTCCGGCAGACGCTTCGATGACCCGCACCCAGGAAATCCGCCCCGACATCGACGACGGCATCGACCGCAAGGTCCTGACCCAGCTGCGCGCGCGCTTCCTGAAGGTCAACGCCGGTCGGCTCGAACGCGCCCTGCTCGGTCTCTCCAGCCGCCAGCAGATGGTGCTGCGCCTGCTGCCCCTGCTGTTCCACGTCAACCACCCGCTGTTGCCGGGCTACGTCTCGGGGCAGACCCCTGCCGGGGTCAGCGGCTACGAGCCGGACGACGACGTGCTCGCCGAAGCCCAGCGCCTGACCCGCTCGTTCGCCTACAAGGGCCGCCGCGGTTCGGCGCCGACACCGATCCAGGGCCTGTTCCTGATGGGCAGCCTGGGCACCGTGGCCCAGGCCGAGCAGAGCGACATGGATCTGTGGGTCTGCCACGACCCGGAGCTGCCGGCACCGGCCATCGCCGAGCTGCGCCGCAAGTGCGACCTGCTTGAGGCCTGGGCCGCGACCCTGGGCGCCGAGGCGCACTTCTTCCTGATCGACCCCCAGCGCTTCGTGGTGGGCGACCGCGAGACCCACCTCACCTCCGACGATTGCGGCACCACCCAGCACTACCTGCTGCTGGACGAGTTCTACCGCACCGCCATCTGGCTCGGCGGGCGCACGCCGCTGTGGTGGCTGGTGCCGGTGTACGAGGAAGGGCGCTACGCCGACTACACCGCCAAGCTGCTGTCGCGCCGCTTCATCCGTGCCGAGGAAGTGCTGGACCTGGGGCACCTGTCGCACATCCCCGTGGGCGAGTTCGTCGGCGCCGGCATGTGGCAGCTGTTCAAGGGCATCGAGTCGCCCTACAAGTCGGTGCTCAAGCTGCTGTTGACCGAGGTCTACGCCAGCGAGCACCCGAAGGTGCAGTGCCTGTCGCTGCGCTTCAAGCAGGCGGTGTACGCCAACCACCTGGACCTGGACGAGCTCGACCCGTACATCGTGATCTACCGCCGGCTGGAGGAATACCTGCTGGCCCGGGGCGAGCGCGAGCGCCTGGAGCTGATCCGCCGCTGCCTCTACCTGAAGATCGACAAGAAGCTCAGCCGCCCGCCACGCAACCGCGCCAAGAGCTGGCAACGCCTGCTGTTCGAGCGCCTGACCCGGGAGTGGCGGTGGGATGACCGGCAACTGGCGCTGCTCGACAGCCGCAGCCAATGGAAGGTGCGCCAGGTGGGCACCGAGCGCCGGGCGCTGGTCAACGAGCTGACCTACAGCTACCGCTTCCTCTCCGAATTCGCCCGCGCCCAGCATGCCATCAGCTCGCTCAACAGCCGCGACCTGGGCGTGCTCGGCCGTCGCCTGTACGCCGCCTTCGAACGCAAGGCGGGCAAGGTGGAGTTCATCAACCCCGGCATCGCCCCGGACCTGGCCGAGGACACCCTCACCCTGGCTCAGAGCCCGAGCCCCGAGCGCGAAGGCGAGACCCTCTGGGCGCTCTACCCGGGTAGCCTCAACGCCCTCGAATGGCGCGACTTCGCCCCGATCAAGCGGGCCCGCGAACTGGTTGAACTGCTGGCCTGGTGTCACCGCAACGGGGTGATCGACGCCTCAACGCGCCTGTCCCTGCACCCGGGCGACAGCGACCTCACCGAGTACGAGCTGTCCAACCTGGTCAGCAGCCTGCAGCAGGGCTTCCCGCTGCCGCTGCCGATGGTGGACGAGGCCGCGCTGCTGCGGCCGAGCGTGCCGCGCCAGGTGCTGCTGCTGGTGAACGTGGGCATCGATCCGCTGAAGCAGCACAGCCAGATGAACCTGCACATGACCACCGAGCGCACCGATTCGCTCGGCTACGCCGGCTCGCGGGAGAACCTGGTGCTGACCCTCGACCAGGTGACCCTGAACAGCTGGAACGAGCTGCTGGTGACCCGCTACGACGGGCCCTACGCCCCGCTGGACTGCCTGCGCGAATTCCTCAACAGCGTGGACCCCGCTGCGCCACCGGACCTGCGGGTGCGCTGCTTCTGCCGCAACCGCGCGCAACCCATCGCCCAGCGGGTGGAGGATCTGTTCCTCGACACCCTCGCCCTGCTCGGCAACGGCCAGGTGACCCGCTACCTGCTGCAGGTGCAGCAGCAGTACCACGTGCTGGAACTGCTGCCGGGCCAAGTAGCCCACACCGCGCTGCCGGACATGCCGGCGCTGCTGGAACACCTGGGCGAGGACCTGCCGGCCTACAGCCCGTTGCAGCTGGATCGCTACGCCCTGGAGAACGAGGACCTGGCGCTGATCCTGCCGCTGGGGCGCCCGGGCTGCATCCAGGTGTTCTACCGCCAGGACGGCGAGACGGCGGAGCTCACGGTGCTCGACGAGCACAACGCCGTGTGGCGCCAGCGCCTGCCCTTCCGCGATCCGCAAAGTCTGCTGACGCCGCTGCAGCGCTTCCTGCAGTCGGTGCTCTACCGGCGCAACGCGCTGCTGCCGCTGGACCAACCGGCCCCGCAGAGCGGTCTTGAGGTTCTTTATTACGAGGTGCTGCCGTCGCCGCCCTTGCGCGCGCAGCAGGTGGAACGGCGGGTTGCGCCGCAGTCACCGGTGAGCCACCCGTTCTACGACGTGCAGGCGATCGTCGAGCCGCTGGACACGAACCGCGTCCACATCACGCTCTACTGCAACCACCGGGAGTTTTCCGAACTGGAATACGGCGGCGAGCTGTTCGCCGCCGTGGCGCGCCACATCCTCGCCCAGCGCAGCACCGCCGAGCGCTACCCCTGCTACATCACCGACCTGGACCTGTCGCGGGTCCTCGGCGAGGGGCATGCGCAGACGGTGCACTACCTGCGCTACAAGGCGGAGCTGGAACGGGAACTGAATCGGGCGCTGGGCCTGGCGTGACGCCAGGCCCGGAGGGGCTCAGCGGTCGTATTCGCCCGCAGCCTCGGGCTGGTACTCCACAGCCAGGAGCGTCAGCTTGAGGGTCTTGCCGCCGGGCACCGGCCAGTCGATGCCCTGCCCCACGGAGAGGCCGAGCAGCGCACTGCCCACCGGCGCCAGCACCGACACCTTGCCTTCGCCACCGGCGTCCTGGGGGTAGACCAGGGTCAGGTGGTAGTCCTTGCCACTGGCATCCTCGCGGCAATGCACGCGGGAATTCATGGTCACCACGCCCGGCGGCACCTCGTCGTGGCCCACCACCTGGGCGCGGGCGAGCTCCCGCTCCAGCGCCTCGGCGCCGGGGCCGAACTCCTCCAGTTCATCGAGCAGACGCTCCAGTCGCTGAAGGTCGAGGCGGGTGATGATGATCGAGGGTTGAGTGGTCATGGCAAATCCGATACTCCGGTTCCTAGGCTCGAAAAAGCGAAAACCCCGCCCGAAGGCGGGGTTTCCAGATGCTGTTCAGGCCGTACGCCATGGCGACGGCCCGACCGACACTACGTCACCACGGAGGCTCTTGGCAAGACCATCCGGTCATGGCCGTCGCGCCGCGAGGCGCTGGGCAGCGTCGCGGCAAATCTGCCGGCGACGGTCGTCGCTGGCTTCGCCCCACTGCAGAATCTCACTCAGGCTGCGCCCGCATCCGATGCAGATATCGGCGTCGTCCAGGCAGCAACGACGCACGCAGGGTGACGCGGGCCGAGGCTCGGGCGGCGGCTCAGAGCTCGTCGAACTCAAGGTCTTCGCCCGCCTGCTCGCGGGTCACGCGGGCGAGCAGTTCGCCCAGCGGCTCGTCGCTGGTGTCGCAGATCCAGCGTTGCGACTCCGCGTCGTAGTCGAAGTGGAAGCCGCCGGAGCGAGCCGCTACCCACAGCTGGCGCAGGGGCTCCTGGCGGCTGAGGATGACCTGGCTGCCGTTCTCGAAACGGATGGTGAGGACGCCCGCGCTGTTCTCCAGGTCCACGTCCAGGTCGCTGCCATCGAAGAGGTCCTCGACGGCCTCCTGGACTTCGTCGACCAGATCGTGGAAACGCGCTTCGCTCAAACTCATCGGATGTACCTCAGGAAAAATGGAAACGTGGGCGACCTTTCAGCGCCCGAGGTGACGACGGTACTCGCCTGGGCTCTGCCCGGTCCAGCGGCGGAAGGCCCGCGCCAGGGAGCCGGCCTCGCTGAAGCCGACCAGGAAGGCGATGTCGGCCAGCTCCAGGGCCGGATCGCGCAGATAATGCAGCACCAGTTGCTGCCGCGTCTCGTCCACCAGTTGGCTGAAGGTCAGGCCTGCGTCACGCAGGCGCCGCTGCAGGGTACGCGGGCTCAGGCCCAGGTCGGCGGCCAGGTGTTCCAGGTCGGCGCCGTCCTCGGCCAGGCGCCCGGCCAGTGCCAGGCGCGCCCGGTCGAGCACGCTCTGGCCCTGGCGCAACTCCCCCAGCAGGCGGTCGGCGTAGGCATCGAGCATCTGCCGGACGTGTGAGTCGGCCTGGCCCAAGGGCGTGGCCAGCAGGCGGCGGGGGAACACCAGGGCGTTGTCGGGTTGGCCGAACAGCACCGGGCAGCGGAATACCCGACGGTGCTCGGCGTCGTCGGCAGGCGCGGGATGCTGGAAGCGCACCTCGGTGGGCGGGATGTCGAGCCCGCTGATCCAGCGCCCGAAGGTGACCCAACCGGCCAGGGACTCCTCCGCCACCTGGTCGCGCAGCAGTGGCAGCGACGGCTCCCAGGCCAGCCGCACCAGGGGCTCCTGGCCGGCGCGCGGAGGCTCGTCATCCAGCTCTACCTGGCCGAGGTTGCCCACCAGGGCGGCATAGCGCGCCTGGCGGTGGAGGGCGTCGGAAAGGGTCGGGCAACTCATCAGCAGGTAGCCGAGCACGCCGTAGTAACCGGGGCGCACCGCCTCGCCCAGGTGCAGCCCCAGGCGTGGATCGTCCAGCCGCGCCATGGCCTGGCCCAGGAGTTCGAGATAGGCACTGGCGGCGATGCGCTGTTCGCGCTGAGCAAGGATGGAGGGGGTCAGCTGGATGCTGGCAAGGAAGGCCGCCGGCTCGATGCCGTGGCGCGCCACGTGGTCCACCAGGCCCTGGAGGTAGGCAACCGAAACCGAGCCGGCAAGGGGGGAAGAGGGGTCCATTCGGCCTCCGTTTTTGCCGCCCATCCTAGTGGCGCTAAAGCCCGTTTGGCTAGGCGCAGCGCCCGCCCGGCGGGTGTTTCGGCGCATAGGCAAGGCGATGGGTGGTCGGTATACTCCCGACCCAATTACGCATTGTTCAAGGATCTCGCCATGAAGCGGCTGCTCACCCCCATCGTTGCGCTCCTCGCTGTTGCCTGCCTGCTGGGCGGCTGTGGCCAGAAAGGCCCGCTGTACCTGCCTGACGACACCAAGTCCTCCTCCGAACACGCGCACTGAGGGGCCTAGATGGACGCTTTCACTTACCGCGACGGTGAGCTGTTCGCGGAAGGCGTGGCCTTGTCCGCCATCGCCTCGCGCTTCGGCACCCCCACCTACGTCTATTCCCGCGCGCACATCGAGGCGCAGTACCGCTCCTATGCCGATGCACTGCAGGGCGTGCCGCACCTGGTCTGCTACGCGGTCAAGGCCAACTCCAACCTGGCGGTGCTGAACCTGCTGGCGCGCCTGGGCTCGGGCTTCGACATCGTCTCCAGCGGTGAGCTGGAGCGCGTGCTGGCCGCCGGTGGCTCGGCTGACCGCATCGTCTTCTCCGGCGTCGGCAAGAGCCGCGACGACATGCGCCGCGCACTGGAAGTGGGCGTGCACTGCTTCAACGTGGAGTCGGTGGACGAGCTGGAGCGCCTGCAGGTGGTCGCCGCCGAGATGGACGTGAAAGCGCCGATCTCCCTGCGGGTGAACCCCGACGTGGACGCCGGCACCCACCCGTACATCTCCACCGGCCTGAAAGAGAACAAGTTCGGCATCGCCATCGAGCAGGCGGAGGCCGTCTACCTGCGCGCCGCCTCGCTGTCGAACCTGGACGTGATCGGCGTGGACTGCCACATCGGCTCCCAGCTGACCAGCCTGCCGCCCTTCCTCGACGCCCTCGACCGCCTGCTGGCACTGGTCGACCGCCTCGCCACCCAGGGCGTGCACATCCGCCACCTGGACCTCGGCGGTGGCCTCGGCGTGCGCTACAAGGACGAGCAGCCGCCCGTTGCCGGTGACTACATCAAGGCCGTGCGCGAGCGCATTGCCGGGCGTGACCTGGCGCTGGTGTTCGAGCCGGGCCGCTACATCGTCGCCAATGCCGGCGTGCTGCTGACCCAGGTGGAATACCTCAAGCACACCGAGCACAAGAACTTCGCCGTGATCGACGCGGCCATGAACGACCTGATCCGCCCGGCCCTGTACCAGGCCTGGATGGACGTGGTGCCGGTGCAGCCGCGCGACGGCGAGGCCCAGCGCTACGACCTGGTCGGCCCGATCTGCGAGACCGGCGACTTCCTCGCCAAGGACCGCGACCTGGCCCTGGCCGAGGGCGACCTGCTGGCCGTGCGCTCGGCCGGTGCCTACGGCTTCGTCATGAGCTCCAACTACAACACCCGCGGCCGGGCCGCCGAGGTGATGGTGGATGGGGAGCAGGCCTACGAAGTGCGTCGCCGCGAAACCCTCGAGGAACTCTACGCCGGCGAAAGCCTGCTTCCGGAGTAAGTCCATGCTGCTGCGTTTCACCAAGATGCACGGCCTGGGCAACGACTTCATGGTGCTCGACCTGGTCAGCCAGCACGCGCACATCCAGCCCAAGCACGCCAAGCAGTGGGGCGACCGCCACACCGGCATCGGCTTCGACCAGTTGCTGATCGTCGAGGCCCCCACCAACCCGGACGTGGATTTCCGCTACCGCATCTTCAACTCCGACGGCTCCGAGGTGGAGCAGTGCGGCAACGGCGCCCGCTGCTTCGCCCGCTTCGTGCTGGACAAGCGCCTGACCGTGAAGAAGCAGATCCGCGTCGAGACCAAGGCCGGCATCATCGAGCTGGATGTCCGCGCCGATGGCCAGGTCCGGGTCGACATGGGCCCGCCGCGCCTCGTGCCCCAGCAGATCCCCTTCGTCGCCGAGGCCGAGGCCCTGAGCTACCCGGTCGACGTGGACGGCCAGACCGTCCAGCTCGCCGCCGTGTCCATGGGCAACCCCCATGCCGTGCTGCGCGTCGAGGATGTGGACCGCGCCCCGGTCCACGAGCTGGGCCCGAAACTCGAACACCACCCGCGCTTCCCGCAGCGGGTCAACGTCGGCTTCCTGCAGGTCCAGGATCGCCACCAGGCCCGCCTGCGGGTCTGGGAGCGCGGTGCCGGGGAAACCCGCGCCTGTGGCACCGGCGCCTGTGCCGCCGCCGTCGCGGCCATTCGCCAGGGCTGGATGGACTCCCCCGTGCAGCTGGAGCTGCCGGGCGGCAAGCTGACCATCGAATGGGCCGGTCCCGGCCAGCCCGTGATGATGACCGGCCCGGCCGTACGCGTGTACGAAGGCCAGGTCCGCCTATGAACGAGCCGAGAGCATGAGCGAGAAGCACCCCGACGCGCCGCGCGCCCTCGATTCCGAGTCGGTCGCGGCTTACCTGCGTCAGCACCCGGAGTTCTTCGTCGACCACGAGGAGCTGATCCCCGAACTGCGCATCCCCCACCAGCCTGGCGAGGCCGTCTCGCTGGTGGAGCGCCAGGTGAAGCTGCTGCGCGAGCGCAACATCGAGATGCGCCACCGCCTGTCCCAGCTGATGGACGTGGCCCGCGACAACGACCGCCTGTTCGACAAGACCCGCCGCCTGGTGCTCGACCTGCTGGACGCCAATACGCTGGAGGAAGTGGTCGGCGCCATCGAGGACAGCCTGCGCCATGAGTTCCAGGTGCCCTTCGTCAGCCTGATCCTGTTCAGCGACAGCACCCTGCCGGTGGGCCGCAGCGTCTCCAGCGCCGAAGCGCACCAGGCCATCGGTGGCCTGCTGGTGGCGGGCAAGACCATCTGCGGCGTGCTGCGGGCCCACGAGCTGGAGTTCCTGTTCGGCGCGGAAGAGGGCACCAAGGTCGGCTCGGCCGCCGTCGTCTCCCTCAACCACCAGGGCCAGCACGGCCTGCTGGCCATCGGCAGCCCGGACCCGCAGCACTACAAGAGCTCCCTCGGCACCCTGTTCCTCAGCTACATCGCCGAAGTCCTGGCCCGGGTGCTGCCGCGCCACGCCACTCCGCTGCGCTCGGTGCGCTGAGCGCAGCGCGCCGGGAGGACCGATGAAGGCCGATCTGGAGCGCTACCTCGAACACCTGCGCAGTGAGCGCCAGGTTTCCCCGCACACGCTGGAAGGCTACCGGCGCGACCTGGAGAAGGTCGTGGCCCTGGCCGAAGGCTTCGGCCTCGATGACTGGACCACACTGCAACCCCGCCCGCTGCGCAGCATGGTGGCGCGCCTGCACCAGCAGGGGCAGTCTGCCCGCAGCCTCGCCCGCCTGCTCTCCGCCGTACGCGGCCTGTACCGCTACCTGATCCGCGAGGGCCGCTGCCGTCACGACCCGGCCAGCGGCATCAGCGCGCCCAAGGGCGAGCGACGCCTGCCCCGCACCCTGGATGCCGACCGCACCCAGCAGTTGCTGGATGGCGCAGTGGAAGACGAGTTCATGGCCCGCCGCGACCAGGCCATCCTCGAGCTGTTCTATTCCTCCGGCCTGCGCCTGTCGGAACTGGTGGGCCTGGACCTGGACCGCCTGGACCTGGCCGACGGCAGCGTGCGGGTGATCGGCAAGGGCAACAAGATCCGCGAGCTGCCCCTCGGGCGCATGGCGCGCCAGGCGCTGGAGCGCTGGCTGCCCCACCGCGCCAGCGTGTCCCCGGTGGACGGCGCCGTCTTCGTCACCCGCCAGGGGAGGCGCATCGGCCCCCGCGCCGTGCGCGAACGGGTGCGGGTGGCCGGGGTGCGCGAGCTGGGCCAGCACGTCCATCCGCACATGCTGCGGCACTCCTTCGCCAGCCACATGCTGGAGTCCTCCCAGGACCTGCGGGCGGTGCAGGAACTGCTCGGCCACGCCGACATCTCCACCACGCAGATCTACACCCACCTGGACTTCCAGCACCTGGCGGCGGTCTACGACAAGGCCCACCCCCGGGCACGACGCAACGGAGCCAAGGACGAGGAATGAGCATCCAACTGGTGACCTTCGACCTGGACAACACCCTATGGGACGTCTCGGTGGTGATGCAGGGCGCCGAAGCCGCCCTGCGCGAATGGCTTGGCAACGAGGCGCCGCGCCTGGGGCCCGTGCCGATCGAGCACCTGTGGGCGATCCGCGCCCGCCTGGTGGACGCCACCCCCGGGCTCAGGCACCGCCTGAGCGAGCTGCGCCGGCGCATCCTCTTCCATGCCCTGGAAGAGGCCGGTTATCCACAGGCCGAGGCCGCGGAGCTGGCGGAGGCCGGCTTCCAGGTGTTCCTGGCCGCGCGGCACCGCATCGACCTGTTCCCCGAGGTGCACCCGACCCTGGAGCGCCTGGCCAACCACT
Source organism: Pseudomonas sp. FeS53a (assembly GCF_000931385.1). NCBI lineage: Bacteria > Pseudomonadati > Pseudomonadota > Gammaproteobacteria > Pseudomonadales > Pseudomonadaceae > Pseudomonas > Pseudomonas sp. FeS53a. The sequence goes on along the minus strand of NZ_JYFT01000007.1, from coordinate 49,065 downwards.
ACCGGCTGGCGGTGATCACCAACGGCAACGCCGACGTCCGCCGCCTGGGCCTGGCGGACTACTTCCAGTTCGCCCTCTGCGCCGAGGAACTGGGCATCGGCAAGCCGGACCCGCACCCCTTCGAAGAAGCGCTGCGCCGTGCCGGCGTCCCCGCCGCCCAGGCGGTGCACATCGGCGATCACCCCAGCGACGACATCCAGGGCGCCCGCAATGCCGGCATGCGCGCGGTGTGGTTCAACCCCCAGGGCAAACCCTGGGACGGCGACGACCACCCCGACGCGGAGATTCGTACCCTGGACCAGCTACCCACACTGCTGGAGCGCTGGCACCGGGGCGCCTGACCCCGAATCGCAGGCATGAAAAAGCCCGCATCAAGCGGGCTCTTCCAGGCAACTCAATCAGATGGGGCGGCTGCCGTACTTGCTGTCCGGCTTCTTGGGCGGGTCGGCGACCACGTTGGGCTCCACCTCCTGCACCTTGCCGCCACGGGCCAGGAATTCCTCCATGGCACGGGCCAGCGCATCGCGCTCCTTCTGCTTGGCTTCGACGCTGGGCAGCTCCTCGACCTCGACGGCAGCGGCTTTCTTGCCCTTGCCGGCAGGGGCGGGGGATTCGCCGTCATCGCTGTCGTCGCCACTGTCCTCGGCGGCAGCCAGCTCCTCGCCTTCGTCCTCGTCGCCCGCTTCGAGCTCGTCTTGTTCCAGTTCTTCGTCGCTCATTCTTCTACCTCGTGTCTTGCAAGAGCAGGTTAGTTATAGCCCAGTCGCGCCAGGTTTCTACGCGCCCGGAAAAAATCACGATGCCTCGCCGTAGAGGGTCGCCAGCACCCGGCGCGCACCGCCCTGATCGCGGTGTTCGCCGAGGTAGATCCCCTGCCAGGTACCCAGGGCGAGCGCCCCGTCACGCACCGGCAAGGTCAGCTGGCAGCCCAGCAGGCTCGACTTGAAGTGCGCCGGCAGGTCGTCCGGGCCTTCGTAGTCATGTTCGTAGCCACCCTCGCCCTGGGGCACGAGGCGGTTGAAGAACCGTTCGAAATCGCGCCTCACGGAGGGGTCGGCATTCTCGTTGACGCTCAGTGAAGCCGATGTGTGTTGCAGCAGCAGGTGCAACAGACCGATACGGCAGCGACCCAGTTCCGGCAATCCGGCCAGCAGCTCGTCGGTGACCAGGTGGAAGCCTCGCGCACGCGGCTTCAAGGTGATCAGCGTCTGGTGCCACATGGGCGCCACTCCCTCGGATTTCGCTCGGCGCGCATTCTAGCGCGGCCTCTGAAAAAGCAAAGGGCGCCTTTCGGCGCCCTTGGCAGCGGTTCGCACGCCCCGGAGGGGCCGGCGGGCTTACAGGTTGTAGCCGCGCTCGTTGTGCTGCGCCAGGTCGAGGCCGACGGTCTCTTCCTCTTCGTTGACCCGCAGGCCGATCACCAGGTCCAGCACCTTGAGGATCACGAAGGTGACCACAGCGGTATAGACGACCGTGAAGGCCACGCCCTTGAACTGGATGAACAGCTGGGCCGCGATGTTCTCGACGGTGCCGAAGCCACCCAGGGCCGGTGCTGCGAACACGCCGGTCAGCAGGGCGCCGACGATGCCGCCGATGCCGTGCACGCCGAAGGCGTCCAGGGAGTCGTCGTAGCCCAGCTTGCGCTTGAGGCTGGTGGCGCTGAAGAAGCAGATCACGCCAGCGGCCAGGCCGATCACCAGGGCACCCATGGGGCCGACGGTGCCAGCGGCCGGGGTCACGGCGACCAGGCCGGCAACCACACCGGAGGCGATGCCCAGCGCACTCGGCTTACCGTGGGTCAGCCACTCGGCGAACATCCAGCCCAGGGCAGCCGCCGCGGTGGCGATCTGGGTGACCAGCAGGGCCATGCCCGCAGTGCCGTTGGCAGCCACGGCGGAGCCGGCGTTGAAGCCGAACCAGCCCACCCACAGCATGGCGGCGCCGATCAGGGTGTAGCCCAGGTTGTGCGGAGCCATCGGGGTGGTCGGGTAGCCCTTGCGCTTGCCCAGCACGATGCAGGCCACCAGGCCGGCGATACCGGCGTTGATGTGCACCACGGTGCCACCGGCGAAGTCCAGCACGCCCCAGTCCCACATCAGGCCGCCGTTGCCGCTCCACACCATGTGGGCGATCGGCGCGTAGACCAGGGTGAACCACACGGCCATGAAGATCAGCATCGCGGAGAACTTCATGCGCTCGGCGAAGGCACCGACGATCAGGGCCGGGGTGATGATGGCGAAGGTCATCTGGAAGGTGATGAACACGCTTTCCGGCACGGCGTACACCAGGCTGCTGGTGTTCAGGCCACTGAGGAAGGCCTTGGACAGGCCGCCGATGAAGGAATTGAAGTTGACGACGCCCTGCTCCATGCCGGTGGTGTCGAAGGCCAGGCTGTAGCCGTAGACGACCCAGAGCACGCTGATCAGGCCGGTGATGGCGAAGCATTGCATCATCACCGAGAGGACGTTCTTGGAGCGGACCATGCCGCCGTAGAACAGCGCCAGGCCGGGGATGGTCATGAACAGCACCAGTGCCGTGGCGACGATCATCCATGCGGTGTCGCCACTGTTCAGCACGACCTCGTCGGCGGCCATGGCCAGGCCGGGGGTAACGAGGGACAAAAGGGCTCCTAGCCCTGCGGCTTTACGCAGAGTCATGTGGTTTTCTCCTGGGGCGTTGGGGTTCGGAGGCTTAGATCGCGTCGGTGCCGGTTTCGCCGGTACGGATGCGGATGGCCTGTTCCAGATTCACGACGAAGATCTTGCCGTCACCGATCTTCCCGGTGTTGGCCGCCTTGGTGATGGCCTCGATGACACGGTCGAGCTGGTCATCGGCGATGGCGACGTCGATCTTCACCTTGGGCAGGAAGTCGACGACGTACTCGGCGCCACGGTACAGCTCGGTGTGGCCTTTCTGGCGCCCGAAGCCCTTGACCTCGGTAACGGTGATGCCCTGCACGCCAATCTCGGACAGCGACTCGCGCACGTCATCGAGTTTGAACGGCTTGATGATGGCAGTGACTAGCTTCATGAAACTTCTCCCGTATTTGGTGGACTTGCCCCAGGAAAACGAACCCGGCTCAAGTCTAAGCGCAGTGCCTGGCTTTGTAACGCGTCGAACCGCCCTGGCCCGGCCCGCTTCGACGCCAACCAACCGCTCCTGGCGAAACACTCCCCCGCCTCGCCTGACGCACCGGTACTGCATCGGTGCACCCTTCACCAGCGCTAAAGCAGAAAGCTTGCCAGCTCGCCCAAAAGCCCCGTTTTTCAAGCAGATAGTGGCCCTTGGCCGTGGCGCCGGGCGGCACTGCCCCAAAACGATGCACGGAAAAGGTGCACGCGCACTTCAGCCATTGCTCGGAAATCGTGCGTCGGCCTGTCGCCCGACTCGGCCGGGACCCCGTGGTAAACTCCGGCCCGCCCTGTCAACGGATGCCCACCATGCTGCCGCCCAAAGCCCTGCTCGATGCCCTCGGCTCCCACGCCTCCCGCCTGTTCAATGGCGACACCCCGCTGCCCCGCGCCGAATTCGAGGCCCAGTTCAAGGCCCTGATGCAGAGCGCCTTCAGCAAGCTGGACCTGGTCAGTCGCGAGGAATTCGACAGCCAGATGGTGGTGCTCGCCCGTACCCGCGCGCGCCTGGAAGCCCTGGAGGCGAAGGTCGCGGAGCTGGAAGCCCAGCTGAACCCGCCGCCCACGGAGTAAGCCACTCCGGCCGGGCGGACCGATCAAGGAGCGATCCATGTCCCTGGCCCTCGTCCACAGCCGCGCCCAGGTCGGCGTGGAAGCCCCCGCCGTCACGGTGGAGGCGCACCTGGCCAACGGCCTGCCGTCCCTGGCCCTGGTCGGCCTCCCGGAAACCGCCGTCAAGGAGAGCAAGGACCGCGTCCGCAGCGCCCTGCTCACCAGCGGTTTCGAATTCCCCCTGCGGCGCATCACCCTCAGCCTTGCACCGGCCGATCTTCCCAAGGAAGGCGGACGCTTCGACCTGGCCGTCGCCCTCGGCATCCTCGCGGCCAGCGGCCAGGTGCCCGCCCCTGCCCTGGAGCAGCTGGAGTGCCTCGGCGAGCTGGCGCTGTCCGGTGCCCTGCGTCCGGTGCAGGGCGTGTTGCCCGCTGCGCTGGCGGCTCGCGCTGCCGGACGGGCGCTGGTGGTGCCCCGGGAGAACGCCGAGGAGGCCAGCCTGGCCAGCGGCCTGACGGTGTTCGCCGTGGACCACCTGCTGGAGCTGGCCGCCCACCTCAACGGCCAGACCCCGCTGGCACCGTTCCAGAGCCAGGGCCTGCCGCTGCAGGCTGCGCCCTATCCCGATCTCGCTGACGTCCAGGGCCAGCTGGCGGCCAAACGCGCGCTGCTGGTGGCAGCAGCCGGAGCCCACAACCTGCTGCTGTCCGGCCCGCCCGGCACCGGCAAGACGCTGCTGGCCAGCCGCCTGCCGGGCCTGCTGCCTCCGCTGGAGGAACACGAGGCCCTGGAAGTGGCCGCCATCCATTCGGTGGCCAGCCAATCGCCGCTGGCATGCTGGCCCCAGCGTCCCTTCAGGCAGCCTCACCACAGCGCGTCCGGCCCGGCCCTGGTGGGTGGGGGCAGTCGTCCGAAACCTGGCGAGATAACCCTGGCGCACCAGGGCGTGCTGTTCCTCGACGAGCTGCCGGAATTCGACCGCAAGGTGCTGGAGGTCCTCCGAGAGCCCCTGGAAAGTGGCGAGATCATCATCGCCCGGGCCAATGACCGGGTGCGCTTCCCGGCGCGCTTCCAACTGGTGGCGGCCATGAACCCCTGCCCCTGCGGCTACCTGGGTGACGACACCCATCGCTGCCGCTGCACACCGGAGCAGATCCAGCGCTACCGGGCCCGGCTCTCCGGTCCGCTGCTGGACCGCATCGACCTGCACCTGACGGTCGCCCGCGAAGCCACACACCTGGGCGCGCCCGTCAGCGGCGGGATCGACAGTGCCACCGCCGCCGGGGAAGTCGGACGAGCCCGGCGTCGGCAACTGGCTCGCCAGGGCTGCGCCAACGCCTTCCTCGACCTGTCCCGGCTGCACCAGCACTGTCCGCTGACGCCCGACGACCAGCATTGGCTGGAGCAGGCCTGCGAGCGCCTCGGGTTGTCCCTGCGTGCCGCGCACCGGCTGATCAAGGTGGCCCGCACCCTCGCCGACCTGGCGGACGCGCCCGACATCCAGCGCCACCACCTGGCGGAAGCCCTGCAGTACCGGCCGACCAGCAGCTGAAAAAACTATGAGGAACAAGGTGCCGAAAGAGCCGATCTATCGACTCTGTTAGACTGCGCCGCCTTCCGCCCTTGGCGGCCATCCGATCGAAAGGAGAGCTAGCTCAATGGAGGCACGTTCGTCTTCCCCATCCACCCTCAACCCACCGGTGTTCTACGGCTCTGCCGTCCTCGTCATCGCCCTGGTGCTCTACAGCACCCTGGCCCGCGACCAGGCCCAGTGGCTGTTCGGCCAGATCCAGCAGTGGATCGTCCTGAACGCCAGCTGGTTCTACGTCCTCAGCGTCGCGCTGATCCTCATCACCGTCGTCTTCCTCGCCGTCAGCCGCTTCGGCGACATCCGTCTCGGCCCCGACCACAGCCGCCCCGACTACGGCAACGGCACCTGGTTCGCCATGCTCTTTGCCGCCGGCATGGGCATCGGCCTGATGTTCTTCGGCGTCGCCGAACCCCTGATGCACTACGTCAACCCGCCGGTAGGCGACCCCCACACCGTGGCCGCCGCGAAGGAGGCCATGAAGCTGACCTTCTTCCACTGGGGCCTCCACGCCTGGTCGATCTACGCCATCGTCGCGCTGATCCTGGCCTTTTTCTGCTTCCGCCATGACCTGCCGCTGACCCTGCGCTCGGCGCTCTACCCGCTGATCGGTGATCGCATCTACGGCCCCATCGGCCATGCGGTGGACATCTTCGCCATCCTCGGCACCGTGTTCGGCATCGCCACCTCCCTGGGCTACGGCGTGCTGCAGATCAACGGCGGCCTGCACCACCTCTTCGGCGTACCGGTCAGCACTCCGGTGCAGCTGGCACTGATCGCCGGCACCTGCGGCCTGGCCACCCTCTCGGCAGCCAGTGGGCTGAACAAGGGCATCAAGGTCCTGTCGGAGCTGAACCTGGCGCTGGCGACCCTGCTGATGCTGCTGGTGCTGGTCCTCGGCCCCACGGTGTTCCTGCTGCAGACCTTCGTGCAGAACACCGGCGGCTACCTGTCGGAGATCGTCAGCAAGACCTTCAACCTCTATGCCTACGAACCCACCGACTGGATCGGCGGCTGGACGCTGCTCTACTGGGGCTGGTGGTTGTCCTGGTCGCCCTTCGTCGGGCTGTTCTTCGCCCGCATCTCACGCGGCCGCACCATCCGCGAGTTCGTCTGCGGGGTGCTGTTCGTCCCGGCCGGCTTCACCCTGCTGTGGATGACCATCTTCGGCGACACCGCCATCCACATGGTGCTCAACCAGGGCTACCTCGACCTGGTGGAAACGGTGCAGCAGGACAGCTCGCTGGCACTGTTCGCCTTCCTCGACCACTTCCCCCTGTCCACCCTGTTGTCGCTGCTGGCAGTGGCGATGGTGGTGGTGTTCTTCGTCACCTCGGCCGACTCCGGTGCCCTGGTGCTGGACATGCTGGCCTCGGGGGGAAAAGAGAACACCCCGCTGTGGCAGCGCCTGTTCTGGTCGATCCTCACCGGCGTGGTGGCCATGGCACTGCTGCTGGCCGACGGCCTCAAGGCCCTGCAGACCGCCACCATCGCCAGCGCGCTGCCCTTCGCAGCGGTGTTGCTGGCCGCCACCTGGGGCCTGCTCAAAGCCCTGCGGCTGGACGCCACCAAGCGCGGCATCCGCTACCAGGCGCTGGCCCTCTCGCGCCCGGCGCAGCAGCAACTGGGTGGCTGGCAGCGGCGGCTGCGCAACATCCTCATGTTCCCCCGGCGCAGCCACGTCACCCGCTTCATCGACGAAGTGGTGCGCCCGGCCTGCCTGGAGGTGGCCGACGAGCTGCGCAAGCAGGGCTGCGCGGTGGAAGTGCTGAACGGCGAGGACGGCCGCTGCAAGCTCAACGTCGGCCATGGCGAGGAGGTGGACTTCAGCTACGAGGTGCGCCCGCGCTCGCTGCTGCTGCCACGCTTCATGGCCCGCGAAGGGGGCGAGGAGAACGGTGACGCCCGCAAGTACTTCCGTGCCGAGGTGTACCTGCGCGAGGGCGGCCAGGACTATGACGTGATGGGCTGGAGCCGGGAGGAAGTGATCGGCGACCTGCTCGACCAGTACGAGAAGCACCTGCACTTCCTCCACGTGGTGCGCTAGGCACCGATGACAGGGCCCGGCCTGGCCGGGCCCCGGTGGGTCAGCGGAAGCGGCCCACTTCCTGGCGCAGCTCCTCGGCCAGGCGGTCCAGCTCCCGGGCCGTCTGCGCCAGGTTCGCCACCACCTCACGCTGCTCGCTGTTGGCCAGGGCGATGCTCTGCAGGTTGCTGCTGAGCAGGGTCGCGGTGCTGCTCTGCTCCTGGGTGGCGGTGGTGATGGCGGTGACCTGCTCGCCGGCGGCGGCGCTCTGCTGGGCGATCCGTGCCAGCGCGTCGGCCACCTTGGCGTTGCGTGCCAGGCCTTCCTGCATCAGCGCCTTGCCGTGCTCCATGGTGCTGATGGCGCTGGCGGTCTCCTGCTGGATGCTGCCGATCATGCTGGAGATCTCGGTGGTCGCCTCGCGGGTGCGGCCGGCCAGGCTGCGCACCTCGTCGGCCACCACGGCGAAGCCACGGCCCTGTTCGCCGGCCCGGGCGGCCTCGATGGCGGCGTTGAGGGCCAACAGGTTGGTCTGGTCGGCGATGGCGGTGATGACGCCGACGATGCCGCCGATCTCCTGGGAGCGCTGGCCCAGGGTGTTGATCACCTCGGCGGTGCCATTGAGCGCGTTGGCGATCTGTTCCAGGGCCGTGGACGCCTCGTCCATCGCCACCTGGCCAATGCGCGTCTGCTGGGCGTTGTCGCTGGCCAGGCGTTCGGTGGCGCGCATGTTGTCGGCGATGTTCAGCGAGGTGGCGCTGAACTCCTCCACCGCGCCGGCCATGCTGCTGATCTCGCCGGACTGCTGCTCCATGCCTTCGTGGGCGCCGCTGGCCAGGCCCGAGAGCACCTGGGAGCGGCTGCTCACCTGCTGAGCGGAACTGCGGATGTGCGCCACCATGGTCGACAGCGCCTCACCCATCTGGTTGAAACTGCCGGCCAGCTCGCCGATCTCGTCACGGCTGGACACGTCCAGGCGCACCCCGAGGTTGCCGGCGCCCAGGGCGCGGGCCTGGTCCACCAGGTCGCCCAGGGGCTTGAGGCGCAGGCGCAGCAGGCCGATCACCGCAGCCACCGCCAGCACCATCGCCAGCAGGCTACCAAGGGCCAACTGGCTGCCGACCCGCCAGGTGACCTCGCCGATCTCCTCCTCGGGCATGCTCGCCACCACCTGCCAGGGCCCGTCGGCGAAGGGCACGGCGATGCTGAAGAAGTCCTCGGTGCCGTCGCTCCAGAACAGCCCCTTGCCGGGGTTGGCCTGCAGGCTCTTGAGGGCATCGCCGATGGCTTCCGGGCGGCGCACGCCGGCGGGGGCCACCAGCCATTTGCCGGTTTCGTCCAGCAAAGCCAGGGAGCCGGTGCGGCCGATGCGGAAGCGCTCCAGGTTCCTGAACTGGGCGTTCTGCGCGTCGGTGTAGTCGAAGCCGACGAAGAGTACGGCGATCACCGCACCGGTGTCGTCGCGCACCGGGGTGTACTGGGTCATGTAGTAGCGGTCGAACAGCAGGGCTCGGCCCACGTAGTTCTGCCCGGCCAGCAGGCGCTGGTAGGCCGGGTGGGCGTGGTCGAGCACGGTGCCGATGGCGCGGGTGCCGTCCTGCTTGTTCAGCGAGGTGGTGATGCGCACGAAGTCGGCGCCATCGCGGACGAACACCGTGGCGACGCCAGCGGTGAGCTGGCGGAATTCGTCCACCAGGGTGAAGTCGTTGTTCAGCACCTGGCCGTTGAGGTACAGCGCCGGCGGGGTCAGGGCCGCCACCGGTACGCGCTCGCCGCTGTGCAGGGTGAGGCCCTGGGCGAAGCGCTGCTCGAACAGGCTGGCCAGGCGCTGGGTGCTCTCGCGCAGGCTGCCATGGAAGGTGGTGAGCTGGTCGGCCAGCAGGCGGGCCTCGCTGGCCAGGTGCTCCTCGCGGGTGGCCAGGTTGGCCTTGTCCAGCGAGCGCAGGGCGAAGAGGGTGCTGCCGCTGATCAGCAACACGAGGATCAGGGCGAGGGCGGCGGCGAGCTGCCAGGCAATGCGTGACCTGGGCTGGTTCATGGGGGGAATCTCCGGAAATAGGGCAAGGCGACACGCGAGGAGGTCTCTGCCCCCTTCGCGGGGCGGCGAGAATACTTGAGTGCCCTACTGAGGTATAGGACGGCTGTGCTTCGCTGCGAGCTGTTCTTTCCGATGTTGCCGTCAGGCCGACGAACGGCCGCTCAGTCCAGCAATTCCACGGCCGGCAGGTCCATGGCGGCCACTTCGGCGAGGAGGAAATCCCGCAGCCGCTGCAGGCGTTCCTGGTCCCGGCGACCGCGTGGCCAGACCAGGTAATAGCTCTCGCCGCTGGCCACCGCAGCCGGCCAGGGCAGGCCGATGCGGCCGCTGGTGGCGTCCTCGGCGATCATCACCAGGTCGCCGATGGACACCCCATAGCCCCGGGTGGCGGCGACGATGCCCAGCTCCAGGGTGTCGAACACCTGGCCGCCCTTCAGCGAGACCTGCTCCTCCAGCCCCATGCGCTGCAGCCAGCGCCGCCAGTCGCGGCGGTCCGGCGTTGGGTGCAGCAGCTCGGCCTGGCGCAGCTGCTGCACCGTCCAGGGCTGCCGGGCCTGGGCGGGCTCGCAGACCGGGATCAGCCACTCCGGGAACAGCCGCGTCACTTCCCAGTCCTGGGTGAAGTGGCCGTCGGAGAGCAGCACCGCGCAGTCGAACGGCTCGTGCTGGAAGTCCACCTTGTCCACGTCCATCCAGGCGCTAGTGAGCTGCACCTCGTTCTCCGGGCTGAGGTGGCGGAAGCGCGACAGCCGCGCCAGCAGCCAGCGCATGGTGAGAGTGGAGGGGGCCTTGAGGCAGAGGTTGCCGTCGTCCACCCGCAGGATGGAACAGGCGCGCTCCAAGGCGTCGAAGCCCTCGCGCAGGCCGGGGAGGATGACCCGCGCGGCCTCGGTCAGTTGCAGGTGGCGGCCCCGGCGCTCGAACAGGCGGCAGGCGAAGTGCTCCTCCAGGGTGCGGATGTGCCGGCTCACCGCGCTCTGGGTGATGGCCAGTTCCTCGGCCGCGCGGGTGAAGGAGGCGTTGCGCGCCGCTGCCTCGAAGGCACGCAGGGCATAGAGCGGGGGCAGGCGGCGGGACATGGCGACACTCTCGCATGAGTCAGAGTCATGAAAGGGATCATTTTTTTCCTTTTGTGGCGGGGCTTCAAGGCCTGGGAGAATTCGCCGCATCAGGGCCGCCCGCCTGGCGTCTCTCCTCTCCGTGGTGATCATTACTCATGCCTGCATCCCTCCGGCCGGAACTCCTGGCCATCCTCCGCCTTGCCGGCCCGCTGATCGCCGCGCAACTGGCCAACGTGCTGATGGTGTTCACCGACACGGTGATGATGGGCCTGCTGGGCCCGGCCGAACTGGCTGCCGGCGGCCTGGGCGCGGCGAGCTATTCCTTCGTCTCGATCTTCTGCGTGGGGGTGATCGCCGCCGTGGGCAACCTGGTGGCGATCCGCCACGGCGCCGGGGACGTGGCCGGCGCCGCGCGGCTGACCCAGGCCGGCATGTGGCTGGGCTGGGGCCTGGCCCTGGCGGCCGGGCTGCTGCTGTGGAACCTGGGGCCGCTGCTGCGGGTGTTCGGCCAGGAGGCGCACAACATCGAGGGCGCCATGCAGTTCCTCTCCACCCTGGTGTTCGCGCTGCCCGGCTACATGACCTTCATGGCCCTGCGCGGCTTCACCAGCGCCATCGGCCGGCCCGGCCCGGTGATGGCCATCAGCATCGGCGGGGCGCTGGCCAACTTCGCCCTCAACTATGTGCTGATCCACGGCTGGTTCGGCCTGCCCCGGCTGGGCCTGGCGGGCATCGGCCTGATCACCGCGCTGGTGATGACCGCCATGGCGCTGCTGCTGGCCTGGCACGTGACACGCCACCCGGCCTATGCCGCCTACTCGCTGCGCCACGGCCTGCTGCAGCCGCGCCTGGACGACTTGCGCGAGCTGCTGCGCCTGGGCCTGCCCATCGGCGGCACCTATGCGGTGGAGTCCGGCCTGTTCGCCTTCGCCGCGCTGTGCATGGGAGCCCTGGGCAGCCAGGCGCTGGCCGCGCATCAGGTGGCGATCATGTCGGTGTACGTGGCCTTCATGGTGCCGGTGGGTATCTCCTACGCGGTGACCTTCCGCATTGGCCAGCACTTCGGCGCCGGCCGCCTGGAGGACGCACGCCGCGCCGGGCGGCTGGGCATCGGCCTGGGCGCCGGTTGCATGCTGAGCTTCGCCGCGCTGTTCTGGCTGGCGCCGGAGTGGGTGGTGGGGCTGTTCCTGGAGCGTGGCAACGCCGAGTTCGAAGCGGTGGTGCAGATGGCCGTGGGCCTGCTGGCGATCGCCGCCTGGTTCGAGCTGTTCGACGGCATCCAGACCATCGCCATGGGCGCCATCCGGGGGCTGAAGGATGCCAAGACCACCTTCCTGGTCGGCCTCGGCTGCTACTGGCTGGTGGGCGCCCCGGCGGCCTGGCTGCTGGCCTTCCACTTCGGCTGGGGCCCGCAGGGCGTGTGGTGGGGGCTGGCCTCGGGCCTGGCCTGCGCGGCGCTGGGGCTGACCCTGGGCTTCGAGTTCAAGACCCGCCGCCTGCTGCGCGGCGAGCCGGCGGTTGCCGCCCGGGCTTCGGTGGCGGCCTGAGGCTCAGCCCTCGGGCTGGCCGAGGGCCGGCTGGCGCACGCCGAACACCAGGAAGCGCGCCAGCTCCACCAGCGGCAGGGGCTTGCTGATCCAGTAGCCCTGCACCTGGTCGCAGCCGAACTGCCGCAGCAGGGCGAGCTGGTCGGTGTTCTCCACGCCTTCGGCCACCACTTCGAGCTTGAGGTTGTGCGCCAGGTTGATCATGGCCCGCACCAGTTGCTGGTTCTCCGGGCGCGTCTGCATGCCGCCGACGAAGCTCTTGTCGATCTTCAGCAGGGTGATGGGCAGGCTGTTGAGGTGGACGAAGGAGGAGAAGCCGGTGCCGAAGTCGTCCAGGGAGAAGCGCACGCCCACCTTGCCCAGTGCCTGCATGGTGGTGAGCACCTGCTCGCTGCGGCGCATGACGGCGGTCTCGGTCAGTTCGAACTCCAGCCAGCGGGCATCCACGCCGCGCTCGTCGATGAGGCGGGTGAGGGTGGGCAGCAGCTGGCTGTCCTGGAACTGGCGGAACGACAGGTTCACCGCCATGTGCAAGGCCGGCAGGCCGCGCCCGCGCAGCCACTGCATGTCGCGCAGGGCCCGGGCGATGACCCAGTAGCCCAGCGGCACGATCAGCCCGCTCTGCTCGGCCAGGGGCACGAACTCGCTGGGCGCCAGCAGGCCGCGCTCGGCGTGGCGCCAGCGCACCAGGGCTTCGAGGCCGACGATGCGGCCGGTCTTCAGGCACAGGCGCGGCTGGTAGTGCAGCTCCAGTTCGTCCCGGCGCAGGGCCCGGCGCAGCTCGCCTTCCAGGTCGGCGAGGCTGCGGGCGCCCCGGTTGAGGTGCGCGTCGAAGAGGTGGAAGGTGCAGCCCTGGGCGCCCTTGGCCTGCTGCATGGCGATGTGGGCGTGCCACATCAGCGGGTCGGCGCCTTCGTCCGGGCGGGCATGGGCCAGGCCCAGGCTGCAGCCGATCAGCAGGCTCTCGCCATCGACCCAGAAGGGCTCGCCGAGGGCCTCCATCAGGCGCGAGGCCAGGCGCTCGGCGCGTTGCGGGTCGCGGCGGGTGTCCAGCAGCAGGGCGAATTCGTCACTGCCCAGGCGGGCGACCTGGTCACCGGGGGACAGCTCGGCCTTGAGCCGCGCCACCACCTGCAGGATCAGCCGGTCGCCGGCCTGGTAGCCGAGGGCATCGTTGGCGTGGCGGAAGTTATCCAGGTCGAGGTGGCCGAGGGTCAGGCCGGTGCCGCCGTATTCCACCAGCCGCGCGGCCAGGAGGGTCTGGAAGCCCTGGCGGTTGGCGATGCCGGTGAGCGGGTCCTGCTCGGCCAGGCCCTGCAGGGTGCCCTGCATCCGCTGGCGTTCGCCGAGGTAGCGCAGGCAGCGGCGCAGCAGGTCCAGGTCGAGGCGCTCGCGCGGCAGCCAGTCATGGACGCCGGCGGGCAGCTCGCCCGGGTCCTGCTCCAGCAGCAGTACGGTGGGCAGGTGGCAGCGGCCGGGCACGGGCAACAGCTCGGCGGTGCAGAAGAGGATGCCTTCGGTGCCGTCGTCGAACAGGCTCGAGGCGGCTTCCCAGGTGGGGGCGGTGATCAGGAGGTAATCGGGCCCGAGGGCCTCGAACAGCGGGCGAACCCCTTCCGCCCAGCCAGGCGTGTCCGCCAGCAGCAACAGGTGCAGGGGCTTCGCGAGCGCAGACAATCGGACCTCCCCAGGTCACAAGAAGCAGTGGCGCCAGGCGCCTGTTCGCGTCGTAGTCGACGTCGTTTTATTCGTGCACTACCGGCACGTTGTTGGCTCACCGGGCTCGAATGAGATCGCCTCTCAGACCCAGGTGCCGGAACAATCGTACTGGAAGTGTGGAAATAGCCAAGTCGCAACCTGCCCCAAAGGGGGGCTGGATCACACTGTGGAACGGACTTCGGCATGCCCGGCGGGGTTTGGTAGAATGCGCGGCCATTCCCTTCCCCCGTACAGCCCGCATGTCCCGACTCAACCCCCGGCAGCAGGAAGCCGTGAACTACGTCGGCGGCCCGCTCCTGGTGCTCGCCGGTGCCGGTTCCGGCAAGACCAGCGTGATCACCCGCAAGATCGCCTACCTCGTCCAGCAGTGCGGCATCCGCGCCCAGCACATCGTCGCCGTGACCTTCACCAACAAGGCCGCCCGCGAGATGAAGGAGCGCGTCAGCAGCCTGCTGCGCGGTGCCGAAGGCCGTGGGCTGACGGTGTCCACCTTCCACAACCTGGGCCTGAACATCATCCGCAAGGAGCACGCGCGGCTGGGCTACAAGCCGGGGTTCTCGATCTTCGACGAGACGGACATCAAGGCGCTGCTGTCGGACATCATGCAGAAGGAGTACTCGGGCGACGACGGCGTCGACGAGATCAAGAACTGCATCGGCAACTGGAAGAACGACCTGGTGCTGCCCGAGGAGGCCCTGGCCAACGCGCGCAACCCCAAGGAACAAACCGCGGCCATCGTCTACCTGCACTACCAGCGCACGCTGAAGGCCTACAACGCGGTGGACTTCGACGACCTGATCCTGCTGCCGGTGAAGCTCTTCCAGGACAACCCTGACATCCTCGAAAAGTGGCAGTACCGGGTGCGCTACATGCTGGTGGACGAGTACCAGGACACCAACGCCAGCCAGTACCTGCTGGTGAAGCTGCTGGTGCAGCACCGCGCGCAGTTCACCGTGGTGGGCGACGACGACCAGTCGATCTACGCCTGGCGCGGCGCGCGGCCGGAGAACCTGATGCAGCTGAAGGAGGACTTCCCCTCCCTCAAGGTGGTGATGCTGGAGCAGAACTACCGCTCCACCAGCCGCATCCTCAAGTGCGCCAACGTGCTGATCGCCAACAACCCCCACGTGTTCGAGAAGCAGCTGTGGAGCGAGATGGGCGTGGGCGACCCGATCCGGGTGATCCGCTGCCGCAACGAGGACGCCGAGGCCGAGCGCATCGCCATGGAGATCCTCACCCTGCACCTGCGCACCCAGCGGCCCTACAGCGACTTCGCCATCCTCTACCGGGGCAACCACCAGGCCAAGCTGATGGAGCTGAAGCTGCAGCACCACCAGATTCCCTACCGGCTCTCGGGCGGCACCAGCTTCTTCGGGCGCCAGGAAGTGAAGGACCTGATGTCCTACTTCCGCCTGCTGGTGAACCCGGACGACGACAACGCCTTCCTGCGGGTGATCAACGTGCCGCGCCGGGAGATCGGCTCCACCACCCTGGAGAAGCTCGGCAACTACGCCACCGAGCGGAAGATCTCGATGTACGCCGCCGCCGATGAGATCGGCCTGGCCGAGCACCTGGACAGCCGCTACACCGAGCGCCTGCAGCGCTTCAAGCGCTTCATGGACAAGGTCCGCCAACAATGCGCCGAGAGCGACCCGATCGCCGCCCTGCGCAGCATGGTGATGGACATCGACTACGAGAACTGGATCCGCCAGAACGCCTCCAGCGACAAGGTCGCCGACTTCCGCATGGGCAACGTGTGGTTCCTCGTGGATGCGCTGAAGAACACCCTCGAGCGCGACGAGGAAGGCGGCATGACCATCGAGGAAGCCATCGCCAAGCTGGTGCTGCGCGACATGCTCGAACGCCAGCAGGAGGAGGAAGAGGGCGCCGAGGGGGTGCAGATGATGACCCTGCACGCGTCCAAGGGCCTGGAGTTCCCCTACGTGTTCATCATGGGCGTGGAGGAAGACATCCTCCCGCACCGCTCCAGCATCGAGGCCGACACCATCGAGGAAGAGCGCCGCCTGGCCTACGTGGGCATCACCCGCGCCCGGCAGAACCTGGCGATGACCTTCGCCGCCAAGCGCAAGCAGTACGGCGAGATCATCGACTGCTCACCCAGCCGCTTCCTCGACGAGCTGCCGCCGGAAGACCTGGAGTGGGAAGGCATGGACGACACGCCGACCGAGGTGAAGGCGGTGCGTGGCAATACGGCGCTGGCGGACATCCGGGCGATGCTGAAGAAGCCCTGACCGGGCCTGCGGAGAAGTCTGACCGAACGGCCAGAAGGGCATCGCGCGATGGCCCCTGGCCAAGGTAGAATGCGCCGCTTCATCAGCGACAGCCGCTTCGCAGGAAGCCCCTCCCGTGGACATTCTCAAAGAAAAGATCCTTTCCGAAGGCATCGTGCTTTCCGACCAGGTGCTCAAGGTCGACGCCTTCCTCAATCACCAGATCGACCCCAAGCTCATGCAGTTCATCGGCCATGAGTTCGCCGAGCGCTTCCGCGGCCAGGGCATCACCAAGATCGTCACCATCGAGGCTTCGGGCATCGCCCCGGCCGTGATGGCCGGCCTCGAGCTGGGCGTGCCGGTGATCTTCGCGCGCAAGTTCCAGTCGCTGACGCTGAAGAACGACCTGCTGATCTCCAAGGTGTTCTCCTTCACCAAGCAGACCGAGAGCACCATCGCCATCTCCGCCAAGCACCTGACGGCCGCCGACCATGTGCTGGTGATCGATGACTTCCTCGCCAACGGCCACGCGGCCAAGGCGCTGATCGACCTGATCGGCCAGGCGGGCGCGAGCATCGCCGGCCTCGGCATCGTCATCGAGAAGTCCTTCCAGGACGGGCGCCGCCTGCTGGAGGAGGAGGGTTACCGCATCGAGTCGCTGGCTCGTGTGGCCTCCCTCGCGGACGGCAAGGTCAGCTTCATCGACTGACCCGTTGCCGGGCCCGAACACCTCGGGCCCGGCGGCGCTGCGACAACGAGTCGCACCGCGCAGGCACAAAAAAGCCGCCCTCGGGCGGCTTTTTCGATGCTTCGCGACGCTTACAGGCCGGACATCTTCTTGATGGTGGCTTTCAGCTCGTCGTCGGTGCAGTCGGCGCAGGTGCCCTTCGGCGGCATGGCGTTGATGCCGGTGATGGCCTTGGCCAGGATGCCGTCGAGGCCGCCCTGGTGGTCTGCACGCTCTTTCCAGGCTGCGGTGTCACCGATCTTCGGTGCACCCAGCACGCCAGCGGTGTGGCAGGCGCCACAGTGCTTGGCGATGATGTCGTCCGGCGTACGTGCGCCGCCGCCTGCAGCCGCTGCCACGGCGCCGACACCCTTGCATTCCTGACCCTGCACGCAGACCTCGCCCACCGGCTTGATGCGCTCGGCGATGGCGTCATCGGTCGCGGCCTGGGCGCTAACTGCCCACAGGGCCAATACGGCAACATGCGCTGCCAGCATCTTATTTATCAGGTTCACCCTTTCACCCTCATCGTGGCTAGATACGCCCGCGGCCACGGTTTCGCGAGCGGGCGCAAGTATAACGTCATGGCCGTCTGGCCGAAACAACCCAACGCGTCGCAGGGATATCGGCGGCGGCGGTCTTTCAGAAGTTTGCCGGAGTGGTCGCGCTGATCAGGCGAGCCGGCAGGTCGAACGGATTGCGGAAGCGGTGCGGACGGCTGCTTTCGAAGTAGTAGCTGTCGCCCGGTTCGAGGATGTACACGTCGTTGCCGACGGTCAGTTCGAGACGCCCTTCGACCAGCATGCCGGCCTCTTCGCCCTCGTGGGCGTACATCTCGTCACCGGTGTCGGTGCCCGGCGGGTAGGTCTCGTCTAGGAAGGCGATGGCGCGGCTGGGATGGGCCTTGCCCACCAGCTTCATGGTGATGGCGCCACTGCAGATGTCGGTGAGTTCGGAGGCCCGATAGACCACCTGGGTCTGGTTGTCCTGTTCCAGGTCGAGGGAAAAGAACTCCACCAGCGACATGGGGATGCCCCCGAGCACCTTCTTCAGCGAACTGATGGAGGGGCTGACGCTGTTCTTCTCGATCATGGAAATCGTGCTGTTGGTAACGCCTGCACGTTTGGCGAGTTCACGCTGGGAAAGGCCTTTGAGCTTGCGGATAGCTTGCAGTCGAACACCGACGTCCAATGCTGGGATCCTCCTCTGGATTCTTGTTAGGGGGGGCTGGATGCGCGCAATCATGCGGCTAGCGTTCAGTATTTACAACACTTCGGCCGTCAATACTGCGCAAAAAAACGAACCCCCTGGGAAATCCCAGGAAAATCAGGAAGTTGGCAAGCAACCGGTGGTCCGCAGGCCCCGCCGGGCGAGGCTTAGCGCTCGCTCAGCGGGACCCGGCGCAGGTTGCAGAAGATCTGGTAGGGGATGGTTCCGGCGTGCATCGCCACCTCGGCGGCGGACACCTGGTTGCCCCACAGTTCGACGCGGCTGCCGAGGCCGGCCTGGGGCAGGTCGGTGAGGTCGACGGTGAGCATGTCCATGGAGACCCGGCCGATCAGCCGCGAGGGCTGGCCGTCGATGGCCACCGGCGTGCCGGTGGGCGCGTGGCGCGGATAGCCATCGGCATACCCCATGGCCACCACGCCGACCCGGGTCGGCCGTTCGGTGACGAAGCGCGCGCCATAGCCCACCGGTTGCCCGGCCGGGAGTTCACGCACGCTGATGACCTTGGACTCCAGGGTCATCACCGGCTTGAGGCGGTCGGCCAGTGGATGCGCCTGCTCGAAGGGGGTGGCGCCGTAGAGCATGATGCCGGGGCGCACCCAGTCACTGGGAACCTGGGGCCAACCCAGCAGGGCCGGCGAGTTGCGCAGGCTGACTTCCGCCTCGATGCCGGCGCAGGCCTGCTGGAACACGGCGACTTGCTGGGCGCAGCTGTCGCTGTCCAGTTCGTCGGCACGGGCGAAGTGGCTCATCAGCACCACCTTGGCCGCCTTGCCACTGGCCAGCAGGCGCTGGTGGGCGTCGCGGAACTCGGCGGGGTGGAAGCCCACCCGGTGCATCCCGGAATCCATCTTCAGCCAGAAGGTCAGCGGCCGGGCGAGGGTCGCTCGCTCCACCGCTTCCAGCTGCCAAGGGGCATGCAGGACGCACCAGAAATCATGCTGTTCGATCAGCGGCAGCTCGTCGGCCTCGAAGAAGCCTTCGAGCAGCAGGATCGGCGCGCGGATGCCCGCTTCACGCAGGGCCAGCGCTTCTTCGATGCACGCCACGGCGAACCCGTCGGCCTCGGCCTCCAGGGCGCGGGCGCAGCGGACGGCGCCATGTCCGTAGGCATCGGCCTTGACCACCGCCAGTGCGCGGGCACCGGAGGCTTCACGGGCGAGGCGGTAGTTGTGGCGCAGCGCTTCGAGGTCGATGAGGGCACGGGCGGGACGCATGGCGGGCACTTCTTCTGGTTATGGAAAAAACCCGGCTCGGGCGCCGGGCTGAGGAAGGGGTCAGGGCAGGGCGGCGACGACGGTCATCTCCACCAGCACCTCGGGGGAATACATCCGGGCCTCGACACAGGCGCGGGCCGGGGCGGCGCCCTTCGGCAGCCAGGCGTCCCAGATCGCGTTCATGGCGGCGTAGTCGGCCGCCATGTCCTTGAGGTAGATGGTCACCGAGAGCAGGTGGCTCTTGTCGGTACCGGCCTCGGCCAGCAGCTTGTCGATGCTGGCGAGGGTCTCGCGGGTCTGCTGGCCGATCCCGGCGCTGAGCTTCTCGTCAAGCTGGCCGGCCAGGTAGACCGTGCCGTTGTGGATGACGATTTCGCTGTAGCGGGTTTCAGTGTGCAGTCGCTGGATTGGCATTGCTCGAGGTCTCCTTGGAATTGCCGTAGCGGAAGATGTCCAGGCCTTCGGCGCTGATCTGCGGACGCTTGCGCGCCATCAGGTCCGCCAGCAGGCGGCCTGAACCGCAGGCCATGGTCCAGCCAAGGGTACCGTGTCCGGTATTGAGGAACAGGTTGCGGTACGGCGTGGCCCCGACGATGGGGGTGCCGTCCGGGGTTGCCGGGCGCAGGCCGGTCCAGAACTCGGCCTTGGCCACGTCGCCACCTTCCGGGTAGAGGTCGGTGGTGATCATTTCCAGGGTCTCGCGACGGCGCGGGTTCAGCGACAGGTCGAAGCCGGCGATCTCCGCCATGCCGCCGACGCGGATGCGGTCGTCGAAGCGGGTGATGGCCACCTTGTAGGTCTCGTCCAGGATGGTCGAGGTCGGGGCCATGGCACCGTTGGTGATCGGCACGGTCAGCGAGTAGCCCTTGAGCGGGTACACCGGGGCCTTGATGCCCAGCGGCTTGAGCAGTTGCGGGCTGTAGCTGCCGAGGGCGAGCACGTAGCGGTCGGCGGTTTCCAGCTTGCCGTCGATCCACACGCCGTTGATGCGGTCGCCGGCGAAGTCCAGGCGCTGGATGTCCTGGCCGAAGCGGAACTCGACCCCCAGCTGCACGGCCATCTCGGCCAGGCGGGTGGTGAACATCTGGCAGTCGCCGGTCTGGTCGTTGGGCAGGCGCAGGGCGCCGGCGAGCTTGTGCTTGACGCTGGCCAGGGCCGGCTCGACGCGGGCGATGCCGTCACGGTCGAGGATCTCGTAGGGCACGCCGGAACGCTCGAGGACGGCGATGTCCTTGGCGGCCGCGTCGACCTGGGCCTGGGTGCGGAACAGCTGGGTGGTGCCGAGCTGGCGGCCTTCATAGGCGATGCCGGTTTCGGCGCGCAGCTCGTCGAGGCAGTCGCGGCTGTACTCGGACAGGCGCACCATGCGCTCCTTGTTCACCGCATAGCGGGACGCGGTACAGTTGCGCAGCATCTGCGCCATCCACAGGTACTGGTCCAGGCTGCCGGTGGCCTTGATGGCCAGGGGCGCGTGGCGCTGCATCAGCCACTTGATGGCCTTGAGCGGCACGCCGGGGGCGGCCCAGGGGGATGCGTAGCCAGGCGAGACCTGGCCTGCGTTGGCGAAGGAGGTTTCCATGGCGACGGCCGGCTGACGGTCCACCACAACCACCTCGAAGCCTTCCCGGGCCAGATAGTAGGCACTCGCGGTACCAATCACGCCGCTGCCCAGCACCATTACTCGCATGTCTGCCTCCACCGCGACGGCCTTGCCGGCGCGTTTGTTATTTTGAGCGTAGATGTCGGCAGTATAAGAAGGCGTGACCAGTGATATTCACTATATAGCCAGCTATATTTGGCGATAATTCTTGGCAATATCGGCTTTTGCGGAGGGGCATCCACCATGAGAACCCAGCATCAATCGCGTCGTGAGCTGGACAAGATAGACCGGAATATTTTACGCATCCTCCAGGAGGACGGTCGCATCTCCTTCACCGAACTGGGCGAGCGGGTGGGGCTGTCGACCACGCCCTGCACCGAACGCGTCCGCCGCCTGGAGCGCGAGGGCATCATCATGGGCTACAACGCCCGCCTGAACCCGCAGCACCTCAAGGCCAGCCTGCTGGTGTTCGTCGAGATCAGCCTGGACTACAAGTCCGGCGACACCTTCGAGGAGTTCCGCCGCGCCGTACTCAAGCTGCCCCACGTGCTCGAATGCCACCTGGTGTCCGGCGACTTCGACTACCTGGTGAAGGCCCGCATCAACGAGATGGCCTCCTACCGCAAGCTGCTGGGGGACATCCTCCTCAAGCTGCCCCACGTTCGCGAATCCAAGTCCTACATCGTGATGGAAGAGGTGAAGGAAACCCTCAGCCTGCCCATTCCCGACTGAGCCGATCCTTGCCCCGGGGGCACAGGGATTTTTCCCGAAGCCCCCTTGGCGCATGGAGAGGGGCCTGCCTATCCTGCGTCGCTTTTTTCAAACACAAGAATCAGGATTGCGCCCATGAACGCCCGCGTTCGCCAACCGGTCCACAGCGACCGCCACGCCCCCTCCTACTACGCCGCCACCGCCAACCGCCAACTGGCCTACCCGCCCCTGCAGGGCGAGGTCCGGGCCGACGTGTGCATCGTCGGCGGGGGATTCTCCGGCCTCAACACCGCCATCGAACTGGCCCGCCGCGGCATTTCGGTGGTCCTGCTGGAGGCCCGCCAGGTGGGCTGGGGCGCCAGCGGGCGCAATGGCGGCCAGTTGATCCGGGGCGTCGGCCATGACGTCGACCACTTCGCGCCGGTGATCGGCGCCGAAGGCGTGCGTGCCCTCAAGCTGATGGGCCTGGAGGCCGTGGAACTGGTGCGCCAGCGGGTGGACGAGTTCGCCATCGACTGCGACCTGACCTGGGGTTACTGCGACCTGGCCAACACGGCACGTGACTTCGCCGGCTTCGCCGAGGACATGGAGGAACTGCGCGGGCTCGGCTATCGCCACGAGATGAAGCTGGTGCAACCCGGTGACATGCGCAGCGTAGTGGGGTCCGACCGCTATGCCGGCGGGCTCATCGACATGGGCTCGGGCCACCTGCACCCGCTCAACCTCGCCCTGGGCGAGGCGGCGGCGGCCACCTCCCTGGGCGTGCGGATATTCGAACACTCCGCGGCCACGCGCATCGACCACGGCCCTGAGGTGACGGTGCATACCGCCAGCGGCCAGGTGAAGGCCGCCACCCTGGTGCTGGGCTGCAACGCCTACATCAACGACCTCGACCCGACCCTGGGCGGCAAGGTGCTCCCGGCCGGCAGCTACATCATCGCCACCGAGCCGCTGCCCGAAGACCTGGCGCGGCAGCTGCTGCCGCAGAACATGGCGGTCTGCGACCAGCGCGTGGCCCTGGACTACTACCGCCTTTCCGCCGACCGCCGCCTGCTGTTCGGCGGCGCCTGCCACTACTCCGGGCGTGATCCGGCGGACATCGCTGCCTACATGCAGCCGAAGATGCTGGCGACCTTCCCTCAGTTGGCCGACGTGCGCATCGACTACCAGTGGGGCGGCATGATCGGCATCGGTGCCAACCGCCTGCCGCAGATCGGCCGACTGCCCGAACACCCGAACGTCTACTTCGCCCAGGCCTACTCGGGCCACGGGGTGAACGCCACCCACCTGGCGGGCAAGCTGCTGGCGGAAGCCATCTGCGGCGAGCAGGGCAGCGGTTTCGAGGTGTTCGCCAAGGTGCCCCACATCACCTTCCCCGGCGGCAAGCTGCTGCGCTCGCCGCTGCTGGCGCTGGGGATGCTCTGGTACCGCTTGCGCGAGACGCTGGGCAACAGCCTGGCGCGCTGACCCTCAGGCGCCCGGGGAGCCGGCCGGGGCGTCTTCGCCCATCGGCTCCCGGGTCCAGGCCAGCCAGACGAACCCCGCCGCCCCCACGGCCATCATCAGCGGCAACGCATGGCCGCTGATCCACTGGCTGGCGGCGCCGGTCACCAGCGGCCCGATCAGGCAGCCGATGCCCCAGAGCTGGGCGACATGGGCATTGGCCCGCACCAGTTCATCGTCCCGGAAACGCTCGCCGATCAGGATCAGCGCCAAGGTGAACAGCCCGCCGGCGCTGGCACCGAACACCACCCACACCGGCCAGATCAGCACCGTGTGCAGCACCAGCGGCACGCTCAGGCTGGACAGCAGCAGGGCCAGGCCGCAGGCCCGGAACAGCGCACGCCGGGGTACTCGGTCCGCCATCCAGCCGATGGGCAATTGCAGGGCCGCATCACCCACCACCACCACGCTGGCCATCAGCAGGGCCACCTCCTGGGTGAAGCCCTGGCGCAGGCCGTAGACGGGCAACAGGGTGAGCATCATCGCTTCGAAGGCCGCAAACAGCACCACCGCCCAGGCGATGGTCGGCATACGCTGGCAGAAGACCCAGAGGCCACGCCCGGAGGCGCCGTGCTCGTCGACCTGGGGCGCGCCGCCCCGCCCGAGCAAGAGCAGCGAACCGCCGATCAACAGGCCGGTGCCGGTCCAGAAGCCGCGGTCCGTGTCGCTGCCCAGCAGGGTCAGCAGCAGGGGGCCGGACAGCTGGCTCAGCGCATAGCCGGTGCCGTACAGCGCCACCAGGCGGCCACGCCACTGCTCCACCGCCAGCTGGTTGATCCAGCTCTCGCCGAGGATGAACACCACGGTCAGCGCCACGCCGATGAACAACCGCAGCAGCAACCAGACCGGGTAACTCTGCACCAGCGCCAGCAGCGCCACCGAGGCTGCCCCCAGCAGCAGGCACAGCTGCATCAGCGGGACGGTGCCGAAGCGCGCCGCCAGGCGTCCGGCCAGGGAGGCGCCGAGGAGCACGCCCACCGCCGGGGTGGCGGCCATGACGCCGATGGCGAACGAGCCGTAGTGCCAGCTCTCCAGGCGCAGCGACACCAGTGGCATGGTCACGCCCAGCGCCAGGCCGATGCTGATGACGGCGCCACACACAGCGAAATAGGTGCCCCAACGCATGACGGTGTTCCTCCCGTTTACGGCTACTGGCTGGCGGAAAAGCAAAAACGGCCGGGCTCCCGAAGGGAAACCCGGCCGCAGGTGTGGCTCTCGCGGAGCCGGCCCTCCCCGAGAGGAGGGCGGACCTTGGCGCGACCGGAACCGGCCGCGCCGTGTCAGGCGGTCAGACCGCCGCTGTTCAGAGCTTGATCCAGGTGGCCTTCAGCTCGGTGTACTTGTCGAACGCGTGCAGGGACTTGTCGCGACCGTTGCCGGACTGCTTGAAGCCACCGAACGGCGCGGTCATGTCGCCGCCGTCGTACTGGTTGATCCACACGCTGCCGGCCCGCAGGGCCTTGCCCACCAGGTGGGCGCGGGACAGGTTGCTGGTCCACACCGCAGCCGCCAGGCCGTAGATGGTGTCGTTGGCGATGGCGACGGCCTCGGCCTCGTTGTCGAAGCCGATCACCGACAGCACCGGCCCGAAGATCTCTTCCTTGGCGATGCGCATGGCGTTGGTCACGCCGTCGAAGATGGTCGGCTCGACGTAGGTGCCGCCGGTCTCCTCCATCACGCGCTTGCCGCCGGCCACCAGCTTGGCGCCGTCGTCATGGCCGGCCTGGATGTAGGACAGCACGTTGTTCATCTGGGTGGTGTCCACCAGCGCGCCGACGTTGGTGGCGGGGTCCAGCGGGTTGCCCGGCTTCCAGCCCTTGATGGCCTCGACCACCATGGGCACGAACTTCTCCTTGATGGAGTTCTCCACCAGCAGGCGCGAGCCGGCGGTGCAGACCTCGCCCTGGTTGAAGGCGATGGCGGCGGCAGCGGACTCGGCAGCGGCCTTGAGGTCCGGGGCGTCGGCGAAGACGATGTTCGGGCTCTTGCCGCCGGCTTCCAGCCAGACGCGCTTCATGTTGGATTCACCGGCGTAGATCATCAGTTGCTTGGCGATCTTGGTGGAGCCGGTGAACACCAGGGTGTCGACGTCCATGTGCAGGGCCAGGGCCTTGCCGACGGTGTGGCCGAAGCCCGGCAGCACGTTGAACACGCCCGCGGGGATGCCGGCCTCGATGGCCAGCTGGGCGATGCGGATGCCGGTCAGCGGCGACTTCTCGGACGGCTTGAGGATGATGGAGTTGCCGGTGGCCAGCGCCGGGCCGAGCTTCCAGCAGGTCATCAGCAAGGGGAAGTTCCACGGCACGATGGCGGCGACCACGCCCACCGGCTCGCGGGTCACCAGGCCCAGCTCGTTGTGCGGGGTGGCGGCGACTTCGTCGTAGATCTTGTCGATGGCCTCGCCGCTCCAGCGGATGGCACGGGACGCTGACGGCACGTCGATGTTCAGCGAGTCACCGATCGGCTTGCCCATGTCCAGGGTTTCCAGCAGGGCCAGCTCTTCGGCATGGGCGTCCAGCAGGTCGGCGAAGCGGATCATCACTTCCTTGCGCTTCACCGGGGCGAGGCGCGACCAGACACCGGATTCGAAAGTGGCGCGGGCATCCTTGACCGCCACCTCGGCGTCGGCCAGGTCACAGCTGGCAACCAGGCCCAGCACACGACCATCCACAGGGCTGATGCACTCGAAGGTGGCACCGGATGCAGCCGGGGTGTATTCGCCATGGACGAAGGCGCGGGTCTCGATCTGCAGGGACTTGGCGCGCTGTTCCCAGTCGGCACGAGTGAGGGTGGTCATGGGGCGTTCCTCTTACTTTTATTAGTGGAAGTGCCGGCAGGGGAGGGACCGACACTGTCAAGAATTCTGCAAGGCCTACACGCGGCCAAAGCTGTGCGACACCCTAAACCAGAGGCCCCTGGATTTTCAATATTTTTGACACTGCCGGGAGCAGGGGCCTTGTAATGTTCATTTTATTAAACATAGACTCAGGACCGGTACGCCCGCGTTCCGCATTTCCCGCCACCGTGCATGTCGGGATTCCGAACACCTGCCGGGCAGAATAAGAAACAGGCCGCCCTGCGCGACCTCCACAACGCCGCTACGGAATCGCCATGAACATCGAATCCATCGTCGACTTCGCCACCAGCCCCGCCACCGCCGAGCACTACCGCCCCGCGCCCGAGAAGATCCTCAAGGGCGACCCCGAACAGAGTGTGCGCAACCACTACGGTAGCCCCTGCGGGCAGTTCAACGTCGGCATCTGGGAGGGCGCGGTCGGCCAGTGGACGGTGAACTACACCGAGCATGAGTACTGCGAGATCCTCCAGGGCGTCTCCGTCATCCGCGACGCCGCCGGCAGCGCCAAGACCGTGCGCGCGGGCGACCGCTTCGTGATCCCGGCCGGCTTCTCCGGCACCTGGGAAGTGCTGGAAGCCTGCCGCAAGGTCTACGTCATCTTCGAGCAGGCCAAATAAGCCTGCCGACACCCGATGCTTGTCACCCCTGGCCCGCGAAAGCGGGCTTTTTTATGTCCCGCGCCCGCCACGCCAAATCGCAGGCATGAAAAAGCCCACCATGAGGCGGGCTTTTCGCAAGGGCCGGATCAATTACTTGATCTTGGCTTCCTTATAGATCACGTGCTTACGCACGACAGGATCGTACTTCTTGATCTCGATCTTGTCGGGAGTGGTGCGCTTGTTCTTGTCGGTGGTGTAGAAGTGGCCGGTACCGGCGCTGGACACCAAACGGATCAGTTCACGCATGATTTGCTCCTTAAACCTTTTCGCCGCGAGCGCGCAGCTCGGACAGAACGACGTCAATGCCACGCTTGTCGATGATGCGCATGCCCTTGGCGGAAACGCGCAGACGCACGAAGCGCTTCTCGGACTCGACCCAGAAGCGATGGTGCTGCAGGTTCGGCAGGAAACGACGACGGGTTTTGTTGTTTGCGTGGGAAATGTTGTTCCCGGTAGCCGGACCCTTACCGGTTACTTGACAGACTCTAGACATGCCTCAGCCCTCTAAACCTCATGCCCAACCCGGCATGGGTTGGCCGCTTGAACTCTCAATTGTGGGCGTGTTTAGCGCCCGTCTCGTCAGGGTCTTACCGGCCGCACAGTGATTGCGAAAGACCGGGCCCCAGAAAAGAGCGCTGCTTTATACCAGAACACCCCTAGTGCAGCAAGGGCTCCACCAACTTACCCACACCCTGCCGCCCGGCCACGGCGTGCGTTCTGCCGCGAGGCGGGGCGCCTCGCCCTGGCGACCATTCGTCGGCAACTGCGATTGCCCCACCGCGCTGGCTAGGCTAGCGTTCGCCTCCTGGCCAACGCATCCCGAGGAATCCGCCATGCGCCTTGCCCTGCTCCCCCTGCTGTTCGCCCCGCTGCTGGCACAGGCGGCCAACCTGAGCGTGTGCACCGAAGCCAGCCCGGACGGGTTCGACGTGGTGCAGTACAACGCCCTGACCACCACCAACGCCTCGGCCGACGTGCTGATGAACCGCCTGGTGGAGTTCGATGCCCAGGCCGCCCGCCTGGTGCCGGGCCTGGCAGAGCGCTGGGAAGTGTCCGAGGACGGCCTCAGCTACAGCTTCCATCTGCGCCCGGGGGTGCGCTTCCACCACACCGACTACTTCGCCCCGAGCCGCGAGCTGGATGCCGACGACGTGCTGTTCAGCTTCCAGCGCATGCTCGACCCGGCCAACCCCTGGCACAAGGTGGCGCAAAGCGGCTTCCCCCACGCCCAGTCCATGCAGCTGCCGGGCCTGGTGCGCTCGGTGGAGAAGGTCGACGCGCGCACCGTCCGCTTCAACCTGACCCACCCCGATGCCACCTTCCTGGCGATGCTCAGCATGGGCTTCGCTTCTATCTATTCCGCCGAGTACGCCGACCAGCTGATGAAAGCCGGCACGCCGGAGAAGCTCAACGCCCAGCCCATCGGCACCGGCCCCTTCGTGTTCAAGCGCTTCCAGAAGGACGCGGCGATCCGCTACAGCGCCAACCCGGACTACTTCGCCGGCAAGCCGGCGGTGGACAACCTGGTGTTCGCCATCACCCCGGATGCCAATGTGCGCCTGCAGAAGCTGCGCCGGGGCGAATGCCAGATCGCCCTGTCACCCAAGCCGCTGGATGTGGGGCAGGCACGCCAGGACAGCAACCTGCGGGTCGTGGAGACCCCGGCCTTCATGACCGCCTTCGTCGCGCTGAACAGCCAGCATCCGCCGCTGGACCAGGCCAAGGTGCGGCAGGCGATCAACCTCGCCTTCGACAAGGCCAGCTATATAAAGGCCGTGTTCGAAGGCACCGCCACACCGGCTGACGGCCCGTTCCCGCCCACCACCTGGGGCTACGCCAAGGACCTGCCCGGCTACGCCTACGACCCTGGCAAGGCCAAGGCGCTGCTGGCCGAAGCCGGGTTGCCGGACGGTTTCAGCACCACCCTGTGGACACGCCCCTCCGGCAGCGTGCTCAACCCCAACCCGAACCTGGGTGCGCAGATGCTGCAGGCCGACCTGGCCAAGGTGGGCATCCGCGCCGACATCCGCGTCATCGAGTGGGGCGAACTGATCCGGCGCGCCAAGGCCGGCGAGCACGACCTGCTGTTCATGGGCTGGGCGGGCGACAACGGCGACCCGGACAACTTCCTCACGCCTCAATTCGCCTGCGCCTCGGTGCAGTCGGGCCTGAACTTCGCCCGCTACTGCAATACGGACCTCGACCAGTTGATCAGCCAGGCCAAGGCCACGCCGGACACCACGGCGCGCAGCGACTTCTACGCCCGAGCCCAGGCGATCATCCACGAGCAGGCCCTGTGGCTGCCCCTGGCCCACCCCACGGCATTCGCCCTGGTGCGTGCCAATGTGCGCGGCTATGAGGCCAACCCCTTCGGCCGGCAGGACTTCTCCAAGGTGGAGCTGGCGCCTTGAACGAGCTGGCCGAGCGCTACCTGCCGGATTTCCAGTTCGTCGAGCGTCATCACCTCGACCTGGACACCTCCGCTGCACAGGCACTGGACGCTGCCAGCCAGCTCTCCACCCACGACGATCCGCTGGTCAGGAGCCTGCTCCGCCTGCGCGAAGCCCCCGCGCGCCTGGCCAACCGACTGGGCTGGCGCAACGCACTGGAGGCCCGGCCGGCCTTCGGCCTGCATGAATTCACGCTGCTGGAACGCAACGGCGACCAGGCAATGGCCTACGGCCTGATCGGGCGCTTCTGGCGTACGGATTTCGGTCTGGAAGCGGTCCCTGACGCACAGGCCTTCATGAGGTATGAGGAACCGGGCGTCGCCAAGCTGGTGATGACCTTCCACTGCTCACCACGCCCGGCGGGAGTTCGCCTGCACACGGAGACGCGCGTCCACTGCCCGGATCGCCACAGCCGCCTGCTGTTCACCCCCTACTGGCTGGCCATCCGCCCCGCCAGCGGGCTGATCCGGCGGCGCATGCTGGCAGCCATTCGCCGCCAGCTCGCGAGCGCGGCCTAGAGCCAGCCGTACTCGGCCAGGGACAGCGGCTCGCCATCGCCCACCACGAAGTGGTCCAGCACCCGCACATCCACCAGCGCCAGCGCATCCTTCAGGCGATGCGTCAGGTCGCGGTCGGCCTGGCTGGGTTCGGCGATGCCGGAAGGGTGGTTGTGGGTGAGGATGAGCGCGGCGGCGTTGTGTGCCAGGGCGCGCTTGACCACCTGGCGCGGGTAGACACTGGCGCCGTCGATGGTGCCGCGGAACAGCACCTCGAAGGCCAGCACCCGGTGGCGGGTATCGAGGAACAGGCAGCCGAACACTTCGTGGGGCTCGTGCCGCAACTGGGCCTTGAGGTAATCCCGCACCGCCCGGGGGTTCTCCAGTGCAGAATCCCGCCGCAATCCCTCGGCCAGGTGCCGACGGGCCATCTCCAGCACCGCCTGCAACTGGGCGAACTTGGCCGGTCCGAGACCCGGCCGCTGGCAGAACGTGGCCAGGTCCGCCTCCAGCAGCGGGCGCAGCCCGCCGAACTGGACCAGAATCTGGCGCGCGAGGTCCACGGCACTCTGCCCCGGCAGCCCGGTGCGCAGGAAAATGGCGAGGAGTTCGGCGTCGGTAAGGGCCGCCGCGCCCTGTTCGAGTAGCTTCTCCCGCGGGCGTTCCGCTGCGGGCCAATGACGGATGCTCATGACACCTCCCTGGTCAGCTGCGCCACTGTTCCCATGCGGGCGCTGTGCTATCTTAGCCAACCTTTTTTGCGCGGTGATCCGGCCCTGGGGAGGCGCCGACACCGCAGCGCACCACTCCACCTCTATTATTAAGGCAGGCCTATGCAGCGGCTCTATCGGAAACGCATCGTCCTGGGCGTGGGCGGCGGCATTGCCGCCTACAAGAGTGCGGAGCTGATCCGCCGCCTGCGCGACCAGGGCGCGGAAGTCCGGGTGGTGATGACCCAGGGCGGCCGCGAGTTCATCACACCGCTGACCCTCCAGGCCCTGTCCGGCCACCCCGTGCACCTCGACCTGCTGGACCCGGCCGCCGAAGCCGCCATGGGCCACATCGAGCTCGCCCGCTGGGCCGACCTGGTGCTGATCGCCCCGGCCACCGCCGACCTGATGGCGCGCCTGGCCCAGGGCCTGGCCAACGACCTGCTGACCACCCTGGTGCTGGCCACCGACGCCAAGGTCGCCCTGGCCCCGGCGATGAACCAGGCCATGTGGCGCGACCCGGCCACCCAGGCCAATGCCCAGTGCCTGGCCCAGCGCGGCCTGCACCTGTTCGGCCCGGCAGCCGGCAGCCAGGCCTGCGGCGATGTCGGCCCGGGCCGCATGCTGGAGGCCAACGACCTGGCCCAGCAGGCCGCCAACCTGTTCGAACACCAGGCACTGACCGGCCGCCACGTGCTGATCACGGCCGGTCCGACCCAGGAGAACATCGACCCGGTCCGCTACATCACCAACCACAGCTCCGGGAAGATGGGCTTCGCCCTGGCCGAAGCGGCGGTGGAGGCGGGCGCCAAGGTCACCCTGATCACCGGCCCCGTCCACCTGCCGACCCCCGACCGGGTCAACCGGGTCGATGTGGTCAGCGCCCGCGACATGCTCGCGGCCTGCGAAGCGGCCATGCCCTGCGACCTGCTGATCGCTGCGGCAGCCGTGGCGGACTACCGCCCCGAAGTGGTCGCACCGCACAAAATGAAAAAGGACCCCACCAGCGGCGAAGGCCTGCTGCTGCAGCTGGTGCGCAACCCCGATATCCTCGCGACCCTGGCCGGCCGGCCCGATCGCCCCTTCAGCGTCGGCTTCGCCGCCGAGACCGAGAACCTGCTGGAGTACGCCTCGCGCAAGCTGCGCGACAAGAACCTCGACCTGATCGTTGCCAATGACGTGGCCAACCCCAGCATCGGCTTCAACAGCGAGGAGAATGCGATCACCATCATCGATCGCGGGCTGCACCAGACCAGCTTCTCCCAGACCAGCAAGAGCAAGATCGCCCGCCAGCTGGTTGCCTTCATCGCCGACCGCCTCAACCAGGCCTGAGACTCCATGCACGCACTGCAAGCCAAGATCCTCGACCCCCGCCTCGGCAGCGAATTCCCGCTGCCCCAGTACGCCACCCCCGGTTCCGCCGGCCTCGACCTGCGCGCCATGCTCAAGGAAGACCTGACGCTGGAACCCGGCCAGACCGTGCTGATTCCCACCGGCCTCTCGATCCACATCGCCGACCCGGGCCTGGCCGCGTTGATCCTGCCGCGCTCCGGGCTGGGCCATAAGCACGGCATCGTGCTCGGCAACCTGGTGGGCCTGATCGATTCCGACTACCAGGGCGAGCTGATGGTGTCCTGCTGGAACCGTGGCCAGAGCGCCTTCACCCTGGCCGTCGGCGAACGCCTGGCCCAGCTAGTCTTGGTGCCTGTCGTGCAAGCGCATTTCGAACTCGTCGACGAGTTCGGCCAGAGCGAGCGCGGCGCCGGCGGCTTCGGCCATTCGGGCAGCCACTGATTCCGCATTGACCTCAGGATGAATCGCGGGGGAGACCTTCAGTGAAACTCTTCAAGCGCAATGCCAAGGACACCGACACCGGCATGCTGGCCAGCCCCACCGAAGCCAAGGAGCCCGCCAAGGGCGCCAAGGCCGGCAGCGGCCTGCTCACCGACCTGATGCCCGGGCTGATCGCCTCCGCCGTCGGCGTGGCCGCGGGCAGTGCGCTGCTCTGGCTCACCCTGGTGGACAGCGGCGAAAAAGCCCAGCGCGCCCAACTGGCGCAGGCCTGGGCGGACAGCCAGGGCGCCTCGTTGCGCCAGGCCCTCGGCCAGCTGGTTGCCGACACCGCCGCCGCCGCCCGCAATCCGGCGCTGGCGGACGCCCTCAACAGCGGCGACCCGTCCCGCGTGCAGGTCGCCGAGCGCGGCCTGGGCTACTGGAATGCCGTGGTGGATGCCC
The DNA here is from genome assembly GCF_000931385.1 of Pseudomonas sp. FeS53a. Taxonomy (NCBI): domain Bacteria; kingdom Pseudomonadati; phylum Pseudomonadota; class Gammaproteobacteria; order Pseudomonadales; family Pseudomonadaceae; genus Pseudomonas; species Pseudomonas sp. FeS53a. The sequence goes on along the minus strand of NZ_JYFT01000007.1, from coordinate 16,779 downwards.
ACCTCAACCTGCCCGGTCAGGCCCAGCAGAACAGCCAGCGCGCAGCGCCGATGAACTTCGCCGCCCTGGACATGCTGCGCCGCGCCGAAAGCGGGCAGAAGCCCGCACCCGAGGCCTACAAGGTCGGCCAGCGCTGGCTGGTCTACAGCGCCGCGCCGATCCGCCTGGCCGACAACGCCCCGATCCAGGGCACGCTGTTGCTGGTGGTGGACCTGGAGCGCCTGCTGAGCGCCCTGGCCCCGCTGCCGGATGGCACCGGCCAGCTGCAGTTCACCCAGCAGTTCGGCAACGCCCCCGCCCAGACCCTGGCCCAGCGCGGCAGTGCCGCCGACGGCACGCCCATCGCCGTGGCCAGTGGCAACCCCAACTGGAAACTGACCTTCACGCCCAGCAGCCAGCTGGGCAGTTCGGGCATGCCGGTGCCGCTGCTCGGACTCGCCGCCCTGCTGTCCCTGGTGGGCGCCCTGGCCGGCCTGTACCTGGTGCATGGCGGCCTGCAACGCAAGCTGAGGGAAGACGTCACCCAGCTCAGCCAACTGGTGCAAGAACTCTCCAGCGGCAAAAGCGTCAAACCCAACAGCCTGCGGCTGCCGGCGCTGGATGCGCTGGCCCAGTCACTGGCCCGGCAGTTGCGGCGCAAACCGGAACCGGTGGCGCCCAGCGTCGGCGACGAGCGCAAGGCCAGCCCTGCAGCAGCCCCGGCTGCCGCACCGGCCAAGGTGATCGAACCCCTGGAGCTGGCCAACCCGCTTTTCCAAGATACCGACATCCTCGATATCGACATTCTCGACGAAGACCAGGACCTCCTGGGATTGGAGCAAACCCCTGCCATGAGCACCCCGCAAGCCGCCCCCAACCTGCCCGCCAGCATTTTCCGCGCCTACGACATCCGCGGCGTGGTCGGCGATACCCTGACTGCCGAAACCGCCTACTGGGTAGGCCGTGCCATCGGCTCCGAAAGCCTCGCCCGTGGTGAGCCGAACGTCTCGGTCGGCCGCGACGGCCGCCTCTCCGGCCCCGAGCTGGTGCAGGCGCTGATCCAGGGCCTGATGGACTGCGGTTGCCATGTCACCGACATCGGCATGGTGCCGACCCCGGTGCTGTACTTCGCCGCCAACGTGCTGGACGGCAAGTCCGGCGTGATGCTCACCGGCAGCCACAACCCGCCGGACTACAACGGCTTCAAGATCGTGGTCGCCGGTGAGACCCTGGCCAACGAGCAGATCACCGCCCTGCACACCCGCATCAAGAACAACGACCTGGCCACTGGCGTGGGCAGCGTCCAGCAGGTCGAGATCCTCGACCGCTACTTCCAGCAGATCCGCGACGACATCGCCATGGCCAAGCCCATGCGCGTGGTGGTGGACTGCGGCAACGGCGTGGCCGGCGTCATCGCACCCAAGCTGATCGAGGCCCTGGGCTGCAGCGTGATCCCGCTGTACTGCGACGTCGACGGCACCTTCCCCAACCACCACCCGGACCCGGGCAAGCCGGAGAACCTGGAAGACCTGATCGCCAAGGTGAAGGAAGAGAACGCCGACCTGGGCCTGGCCTTCGACGGCGACGGCGACCGGGTGGGCGTGGTGACCAACGAAGGCACCATCATCTACCCCGACCGCCTGCTGATGCTTTTCGCCAAGGACGTGGTGTCCCGCAACCCGGGCGCCGACATCATCTTCGACGTCAAGTGCACCCGCCGCCTGACCTCCCTCATCAGCGGCTACGGCGGCCGTCCGGTGATGTGGAAAACCGGCCACTCGCTGATCAAGAAGAAGATGAAGGAAACCGGCGCGCTGCTGGCCGGCGAGATGAGTGGCCACATCTTCTTCAAGGAGCGCTGGTACGGCTTCGACGACGGCATCTACAGCGCCGCCCGCCTGCTGGAGATCCTCAGCCAGGACAAGCGCGATGCCGAACACGTGTTCACCGCCTTCCCGAAGGACATCTCCACCCCGGAGATCAACATCACCGTCACCGACGAGAGCAAGTTCCGCCTGATCGAGCGCCTGCAGCGCGACGGCACCTGGGGCGATGCCAACCTCACCACCCTGGACGGCGTGCGCGTCGACTATCCCAAGGGCTGGGGCCTGGTGCGCGCCTCCAACACCACGCCGGTGCTGGTGCTGCGCTTCGAGGCCGACTCCGAGGCGGAACTGGAGCGCATCAAGGAAGTGTTCCGCGCCCAGCTCTACGCCGTCGCCCCCGATATCAACCTGCCGTTCTGATCCACGGAGCCCCGCATGACCCTCAGCCGTGACGCCGCATCCCAAGTCGCCCAGGTCCTGTCCGAAGCACTGCCCTACATCCGCCGCTTCGTCGGCAAGACCCTGGTCGTGAAATACGGCGGCAACGCCATGGAAAGCGACGAGCTGAAAGCCGGGTTCGCCCGCGACATGGTCCTGATGAAGGCCGTGGGCATCAACCCGGTGGTCGTGCATGGCGGCGGCCCGCAGATCGGCGACCTGCTCAAGCGCCTGTCCATCGAGAGCCACTTCATCGACGGCATGCGCGTCACCGACGCGCAGACCATGGACGTGGTGGAGATGGTGCTCGGCGGCCAGGTGAACAAGGACATCGTCAATCTGATCAACCGCCATGGCGGCAGCGCCATCGGCCTGACCGGCAAGGACGCGGAGCTGATCCGTGCGAAGAAGCTCACCGTCTCCCGCAAGACCCCGGAGATGACCCAGCCGGAGATCATCGACATCGGCCATGTGGGCGAAGTGACCAGCGTGAACACCGAGCTGCTGAACATGCTGGTGAAGGGTAACTTCATCCCGGTCATCGCCCCCATCGGCGTCGGCCAGGACGGCGAGTCCTACAACATCAACGCCGACCTGGTGGCGGGCAAGGTGGCCGAGGCCCTCAAGGCCGAGAAGCTGATGCTACTGACCAACATCGCCGGCCTGATGGACAAGGAAGGCAAGGTGCTCACCGGCCTGACCACCGAGCAGGTCAACGAGCTGATCGCCGACGGCACCATCTACGGCGGCATGCTGCCGAAGATCCGCTGCGCCCTCGACGCGGTGCAGGGTGGCGTCACCAGCGCGCACATCATCGACGGGCGCGTGCCCAACGCCGTGCTGCTGGAGATCTTCACCGACAGTGGCGTCGGCACCCTGATCAGCAACCGCCGCCGCGCCTGAGCCCCACCCGAATAAGCCGGAGCGATCCGGCTTATTCATTTCCCCGATCCGGCTTGCATCCCTCCACCCCGACGGGAATGCTCGGCACAACCTCATCAGGAGCCGTGCCATGCCCGCACCACCCGACCGGAACGTCTTCACCTTCCTTCACCCGCTGCGCGTACGCTGGGCCGAGGTCGATCCTCAGGGGATCGTCTTCAACGGCCACTACCTGACCTACGCCGACGTCGCCATCACCGAGTACTTCCGCGCGCTGGGTGTACGTTATCCACAGGACCTGATCGCCGACGACGGGGACTTCTTCGCCGTGCGCACACTGCTGGAGTACCTGTCACCAGCCCGCTTCGACGACGAACTCACCCTGGGCATCCGGACACGCCGGTTGGGCGGTTCGAGCCTGACGTTTGCGCTGGGCATCTGGCGGGGCGAGGAGGCGTTGACCAGCGGGGAGATCGTCTACGTACACGCCGATGCAACGACGCGGACGAGCCGGTCCTTGCCAGCCTGGCTGAGGGAAAAGGTGAGAGGCTTCGAGCGCTGCGCCGCCGAGGAGTGACTCAGCGGTTCAACAGCTCGGCGAGGCGGGCGCGGTCGGCGGCGAAAGTCGCCTGGGCCTTCTTGCGCTCGTCCTGGTAGCGGGCGATGTCGTCGTCGAGGCGCTTGTACTCGCTGCGCACGTTGTCGATCTGGGCCACCAGCGCCTCGGGCACCTGGCGTCCGGCACGCTCGTTGTCGGCGGCCTGGGCCTGCAGGTTGGCCTGCTGGGTACGCAGGGACTGCTGGTTGCCCTTGGCCACGGTGATCAACCCGTCCAGCTCGGAGAGCTTGCGCTGGAGCGCGCGGTCGACGTCCTCGACGCTGGTGTAGAGCCGCAGCAGCTGGGCATCGGAGCCAGCACGGGCCTTGTCGGCCTGCATGCGCTGGCGTTCCTCGAGGGTGGGTGCCGGCGGCACGGTCTTCACCACCCGGCCCTGGTCGTTGAGGACCTCGTAGCCCTTGTCGATGAACTGCGGCGGAACGCCGAGGCGATCCAGTACGGTGACACCCTTTTCATTGGTGTAGCGGTACAGCTCGGCCTGGGCGGCCAGCGGTGCCATCGCACCCAGGATCAAGGCAAGTCGGATCGCACCCGGCTTCAGCATCGGCACACCCTGTGGTCGCTGGAGAGTCAGATTCCGTAGTCTGCGCGGTAACGCTCCACCGCAGGCAGGTACGACTTCAGTTCAGCATCACCGGCCAGATATTCCAGCACCTGCTCCAGGGACACGATGCTCACCACCGGCATGCCGAAGTCACGCTCCACTTCCTGGATCGCCGACAGCTCGCCCTTGCCACGCTCCTGGCGGTTGAGGGCGATCAGCACGCCCGCCGCCTGGGCCTGCTGGCCCTGGATGATCTGCATCACCTCGCGGATCGCGGTACCGGCGGTAATAACGTCGTCGATGATCAGCACACGCCCGGCCAGCGGTGCGCCCACCAGGGTGCCGCCCTCGCCGTGATCCTTGGCTTCCTTGCGGTTGAAGCACCAGGGCAGGTCGCGGTCATGGTGTTCGGCCAGCGCCACGGCGGTGGAAGCCGCCAGCGGGATGCCCTTGTAGGCAGGGCCGAACAGGACGTCGAAGGAAAGCCCGCTGTCGACGATCGCCGACGCGTAGTAGCGCCCCAGGCGAGCCAGCGCGAGGCCGCTGTTGAACAGGCCGGCGTTGAAGAAATAGGGGCTGGTGCGCCCGGACTTGAGGGTGAATTCGCCAAAACGCAGTACACCGCGTTCGATGGCAAAGCGAATGAAGTCGCGCTGATACGCCTGCATGGTGAAAAAGCCCCGGACGGCACGGATTTAGCTAAATAGAAAGAGCTCGGGTATCATACACGCACGAGTTTTTGGGGGCCATTTATGCGGATCATCAGTGTGAACGTGAATGGTATTCATGCTGCAGCCGAGCGAGGACTCCTCAGCTGGTTGCAAGCACAGAATGCCGACGTGATCTGCCTGCAAGACACCCGTGCCTCTGCCTATGACCTGGACGACCCGGCCTTCCAACTGGATGGCTATTTCCTCTATGCCAGCGATGCTGAAGTGCCAAGCCAAGGCGGCGTGGCGCTTTATTCGCGCTTGCAACCCAAGGCAGTGATCTGGGGTCTCGGTTTCGAGTCCTGCGATCGTTATGGGCGCTACCTGCAGGCGGATTTCGACAAAGTGAGCATCGCCTCCCTGCTGTTGCCTTCGGGCCAGGGTGGCGATGAGAACCTGAACCACAAGTTCAAGTTCATGGAAGACCTGGCGCACTACCTGAACAAGCAGCGCCGCAAGCGTCGCGAGTACATCTATTGCTCGTCGCTCTACCTCGCCCACCAGAAGCTGGATGTGAAGAACTGGCGCGACTGCCAGCAGCTCCCCGGCTTCCTGGCGCCCGAGCGCGCATGGATGGACGAAGTGTTCGGCAACATGGGTTATGTGGATGCCCTGCGCGAAGTCAGCCGCGAAGGCGACCAGTACAGCTGGTGGCCGGACAGCGAGCAGGCCGAGATGCTCAACCTCGGCTGGCGCTTCGACTACCACATCCTCACGCCCGGCATGCGTCGCACCGTACGCAGTGCCCGCCTGCCTCGCCAGCCGCGCTTCTCCCAGCACGCTCCGCTGATCGTCGACTACGACTGGCTGCTGAGCATCTGAGTGCAGCGTCCATAAAAAAGCCGGCATTCGCCGGCTTTTTCGTTCGTGCATGCGCTACTTCAATGGCCGCCAGGCGAAGGGGTAGCGATAGTCCTTGCCCTCGTTGGCCTTGATGCCACCGATGATGGTCAGCACCAGCGCGGCAATGCCCAGCAGGGGCAGCAGGAAGACGCCGATCACCACGAACATCAGCAGGATGCACAGCAGCCCCGCCAGGCTCACGGTGATCTGGAAGTTCAGCGCCTCCTTGCCCTGGGCATCGATGAAGGGGTCCACGTCCTTCTTCATCTGCCAGAGGATCAGCGGCCCCAGCAGGTTGCCGAAGGGAAAGACCGCACCGAGGAACGCAGCGAAATGGCAGAACATCGCCCACTGCCTGACGTCCTGGTTCGGTTGCTGTACGGGGGTGGGCTCATTCATGGGGTGCGTCCTCGTCGTGATGGGCCGGCTCAGTCGGCCAGAGCGGCCTTCTGGATCCGGAACAGTTCGTCCATGCCCTGGCGGGCGAGGGCCAGCATGGCATTGAGCTGCTCGGGCTGGAAGGGCTCGCCCTCGGCGGTGCCCTGGATTTCGATGAAGCCACCACCGTCGGTCATGACCACGTTCAGGTCGGTCTCGGCCGCCGAGTCCTCCAGGTAATCGAGGTCCAACACCGGCTCGCCCTGGTAAACGCCGACGGAGACGGCGGCGATCATCTGCTTGAGCGGCTCGCCCTTCAGGGCACCGCGCTTCTTCAGCACTTTCAGCGCATCCACCAGGGCCACCATGGCGCCGGTGATGGAAGCCGTGCGGGTGCCGCCGTCAGCCTGGATCACGTCGCAGTCCAGGTAGATGGTGTTCTCGCCCAGCTTGCTCATGTCCAGCGCGGCACGCAGGGAGCGGCCGATCAGGCGCTGGATTTCCAGGGTGCGGCCACCCTGCTTGCCACGGCTCGCCTCGCGCTGGTTACGCTCACCGGTGGAGCGGGGCAGCATGCCGTATTCGGCAGTCAGCCAACCCTGACCCTGGCCCTTGAGGAAGCGCGGCACGCCGGCCTCGACGCTGGCGGTGCAGATCACCTTGGTATCCCCGAATTCGACCAGCACCGAGCCTTCGGCATGCTTGGTGTAGTTGCGGGTGATGCGGATCGAACGCAGCTGGTCAGCTGCGCGGCCACTGGGACGTTTCATCTGGGAATACCTGTCGGAGGGAAAATCCCGGCCATTATAGGGGGGCCTCCGCCCCCGGGACATCATCGCGTTGGGAGGGGCCACGGAGTCGGCTACAATCGCCGCCCTTACCCACACCGAGAGGACTCCCCATGGTGCACAGCATGACCGCCTTCGCCCGCGTCGAGCAGGCCGGCACCCACGGCACCCTGAGCTGGGAACTGCGCTCGGTCAACCACCGCTACCTCGAACCCCACCTGCGCCTGCCAGAAGCCTTCCGCGACCTGGAGGGTGCCGTGCGCGAAGCGCTGCGCCAGGGCCTGTCACGCGGGAAGGTCGAATGCACCCTGCGCTTCGCCGAAGCCGAGGCCGGCAAGCCCCTGCAGGTCGACAGCGAGCGGGCCGCCCAGGTGGTGGCCGCCGCCGAAGCCGTGGCCGCCCTGGTCAGCCAGCCGGCGCCGCTCAACCCGCTGGAGATCCTCGCCTGGCCCGGCGTGCTGGTAGCCGACGCCGCCGACCCCCAGGCCCTGAACGCCGCGGCCCTGGAGGCCTTCGGCAAGGCCCTGGAAGAACTCAAGACCGGCCGCGCCCGTGAAGGTGCCGACCTGGCCCGCCTGCTCAACGAGCGCCTCGACGCCATGCAGGAGGAAGTCGTCGCCCTGCGAGAACTGGTACCGCAGATGCTCGGCCTGCAGCGGCAGAAGATCCTCGACCGTTTCGCCGAAATGAAGGCCGAGCTCGACCCCCAGCGCCTGGAGCAGGAGCTGGTGCTGCTGGCGCAGAAGAGCGACGTGGCCGAGGAGCTGGACCGGCTCGGCACCCACATCACCGAAGTACGCCGCGTACTCAAGGCCGGTGGCGCCGCCGGCCGCCGCCTCGACTTCCTCATGCAGGAACTCAACCGCGAAGCCAACACCCTCGGCTCCAAGGCCTTCGACCCACGCTCCACCCAGGCAGCGGTCAACCTCAAGGTGTTGATCGAACAGATGCGCGAACAAGTGCAGAACATCGAGTAAGAGACCCATCCATGACCGTCACCCCCGGCACCCTGTACATCGTCTCGGCCCCCTCCGGCGCCGGCAAGACCAGCCTGGTCAAGGCCCTGGTGGACACCGACCCGCGCATCCGCGTCTCGGTCTCCCACACCACCCGCGGCATGCGCCCCGGCGAGGTCGATGGCGTGAACTACCACTTCGTCAGCCGCGAAGCCTTCGTGCACATGCTCGAGCACGGCGACTTCATCGAGCACGCCGAAGTCTTCGGCAACCTCTACGGCACCTCCCAGCGCTGGCTGCTGCAGGCACTCGCCGAAGGCCACGACCTGATCCTCGAGATCGACTGGCAGGGTGCCCAGCAAGTCCGCCACCTGATGCCCCAGGCCAAGTCCATCTTCATCCTGCCGCCGAGCCAGGAAGCCCTGCGCCAGCGCCTGGACAACCGCGGCCAGGACAGCGCCGAGATCATCGAGCGCCGCATGCGCGAAGCCGTCAGCGAGATGAGCCACTACGTCGAATACGACTACCTGGTGATCAACGACGACTTCGCCGTCGCCCTGGAGGACCTGCGCGCGATCTTCCGCAGCCAGCGCCTCGCCCAGGCCAGCCAGCAGATCACCCACGGCGCGCTTCTCGCCCGTCTGCTGGCCTGATCGACATGACCACCGGGAAGCGCTGAACATTCAGCGCTTCCCTTAATGCTGGTGATTTTTTAGACTATCCAGTCCGCTCCGCCCGTTCCGGGCAAAGCCATCGCCACCCCACTCTGTGCTACGAGGAACACCATGGCCCGCGTTACCGTTGAAGACTGCCTGGAAAACGTCGATAACCGCTTCGAGCTGGTCATGCTCGCGACCAAGCGTTCCCGTCAGCTGGCCACCGGCGGCAAGGAGCCGAAGGTAGCCTGGGAAAACGACAAGCCCACCGTCGTCGCCCTGCGTGAGATCGCCGCCGGCCTGGTTGATTACGAAGTCATCGCCCAGGAAGACATCGTGGAAGAAGAGCCGCTGTTCGCTGCCTTCGAGGACGAGTCCAACGAGGCGCTCTGATTCCCATGCCCGGTCGACGTCGCACGGCGCAGGGAGGCCATAGCCGGAAAGGAGAACTGCCTTGCCTGGCATAGAAACCTTCGCCGAACGGCTCTCGACCTATCTCGGCCCGGACCAGGTCAACCTGGTCCGCCGGGCGTACTACTACGCCGAACAGGCCCATGACGGGCAGCGTCGCCGCAGCGGCGAGGCCTACGTCACCCACCCCCTGGCCGTCGCTAACATCCTCGCCGACATGCACATGGACCATCAGAGCCTGATGGCCGCCATGCTGCACGACGTGATCGAGGACACCGGCATCGCCAAGGAGGCGCTCACCGCCCAGTTCGGCGACACCGTGGCCGAGCTGGTGGACGGGGTCAGCAAGCTGACCCAGATGAACTTCGAGTCCAAGGCCGAGGCCCAGGCCGAGAACTTCCAGAAGATGGCCATGGCCATGGCCCGCGACATCCGCGTGATCCTGGTCAAGTTGGCCGACCGCCTGCACAACATGCGCACCCTGGAAGTGCTCTCCGGCGAAAAGCGCCGGCGTATCGCCAAGGAAACCCTGGAAATCTACGCCCCCATCGCCAACCGGCTGGGCATGCACAGCATGCGCGTGGAATTCGAGGACCTCGGCTTCAAGGCCATGCACCCCATGCGCTCCGAGCGCATCCGTGCCGCCGTCCGCCGGGCCCGGGGCAACCGCAAGGAAATCGTCGCCAAGATCGAGGAATCCCTCACCCATTGCCTCGCCCGCGAAGGCATGGAAGGCGAGGTGATCGGCCGCGAGAAGCACCTCTACAGCATCTACAAGAAGATGCGCGGCAAGCGCCGGGCGTTCAACGAGATCATGGACGTCTACGCCTTCCGCATCATCGTCGACAAGGTGGATACCTGCTACCGCGTGCTCGGCGCCGTGCACAACCTGTACAAACCGCTGCCCGGCCGCTTCAAGGACTACATCGCCATTCCCAAGGCCAATGGCTACCAGTCCCTGCACACCACCCTGTTCGGCATGCACGGCGTGCCCATCGAGATCCAGATCCGTACCCGCGAAATGGAAGAGATGGCCAACAACGGCATCGCCGCCCACTGGCTGTACAAGTCCGCCGAGGACGACCAGCCCAAGGGCACCCACGCCCGCGCGCGCCAGTGGGTCAAGGGCGTGCTGGAACTGCAGCAACGTGCCGGCAACTCCCTCGAATTCATCGAGAGCGTGAAGATCGACCTGTTCCCCGACGAGGTCTACGTCTTCACGCCCAAGGGCCGCATCATGGAGCTGCCCAAGGGCTCCACCGCGGTCGACTTCGCCTACGCGGTCCACACCGACGTCGGCAACACCTGCATCGCCTGCCGCATCAACCGTCGCCTGGCGCCCCTGTCCGAGCCGCTGCAGAGCGGCGAGACGGTGGAAATCGTCACCGCCCCCGGCGCACGGCCCAACCCGGCCTGGCTCAACTTCGTGGTCACCGGCAAGGCCCGCACCCACATCCGCCACGCCCTCAAGCTGCAGCGCCGCTCCGAGTCCATCAACCTCGGTGAACGCCTGCTGAACAAGGTGCTGGCCGGCTTCGAAAGCAGCCTCGACAAGATCACCCCCGAGCGCATCCAGGCCGTCCTCGGCGAATACCGCCTGGAAGTACTGGAAGACCTGCTGGAAGACATCGGCCTCGGCAACCGCATGGCCTACGTCGTGGCCCGCCGCCTGCTGGCCAGCGATGGCGAACAGCTGCCCAGCCCCGAAGGCCCGCTGGCGATCCGTGGCACCGAAGGCCTGGTGCTCAGCTACGCCAAGTGCTGCACGCCGATCCCCGGCGACCCCATCGTCGGCCACCTCTCCGCCGGCCGCGGCATGGTGGTGCACCTGGAAAGCTGCAAGAACATCGGCGACATCCGCCACAACCCGGAGAAGTGCGTGCAACTCTCCTGGGCCAAGGACGTCACCGGCGAATTCAACGTCGAGCTGCGCGTCGAGCTGGAACATCAACGCGGCCTGATCGCCCTGCTGGCCAGCAGCGTCAACGCCGCCGACGGCAACATCGAGAAGATCGGCATGGACGAGCGCGATGGCCGCATCAGTGTCGTCCAGCTGGTGATCAGCGTGCACGACCGCGTGCACCTGGCCCGGGTCATCAAGAAACTGCGCGCCCTCAAGGGGGTGATCCGCATCACCCGGGTGCGCGCCTGACGGCCCGCTGAACCCACGGAGGCGAGGCCGCCCGGGCACACCCGCCCATGGCCAGGCCCGTCTCCAACCGCGCCCATCCGGGTACAGCCCGGGGTGCTTTCACCTGTACAAGGAGTTTCCATGAGCAAGACCGTGATCAACAGCGACAAGGCTCCCGCCGCCATCGGCACCTACTCCCAGGCGATCAAGGCCGGCAACACCGTCTACATGTCCGGGCAGATCCCCCTCGATCCCAAGACCATGGAGCTGGTGGAAGGCTTCGAAGCCCAGACCGTCCAGGTGTTCGAGAACCTGAAGGCCGTCGCCGAAGCCGCCGGTGGCTCCTTCAAGGACATCGTCAAACTCAACATCTTCCTCACCGACCTGTCCCACTTCGCCAAGGTCAACGAAGTGATGGGCCGCTACTTCGAGCAGCCCTATCCGGCCCGCGCCGCCATCGGCGTGGCCGCGCTGCCCCGTGGCTCTCAGGTCGAGATGGACGCCATCCTGGTCCTCGAGTAAACCCGATGGCCGCAGCGGGCACCTTGCCCGCTGCACCCGGCCAAAGGAAGGAACCCCGCCATGCGCCAAGCCCTCATCCCCCTCATCTGCGCCGCCCTGCTGGCCGGTTGTGCCGGCACGCCCAGCGACCCCAGCGGCGTCTGGATCAACCAGACCGCCATCGACGAAGCCGCCCGTGAAGGCAAGTTGCGCGAGGCCCTGCTCGCCTACGGCCCCAACCTGGAGTGGAGCCTCGACACCCACGCCGGGACCGCCAACTACAGCAACGGCTTCGAACTGGGCGAGGGCCGCCTGGTCCCCCAGGGCAAGGGCCGCTGGCAAGTGGACTTCTACGGCGACGACTACCACGAGCACCTGAACCTCAAGGGGCGCCAGCTGATCCAGGAAGCCAGCGAGAACTTCCCCGAACAGCACTTCGTACGCCCAGCCGAACCCGCCGCCGACGGCGCACCGGAAGGCAGCAGCTTCGAATACGCCCTCTACAAGACCTACCTCGGCGGCACCTGGAAGATCCTCGAAGGCACGGGGCAGGGCGGCCTGGTGCTGTTCCACCCCGACGGTCGCCTGGAAGGGCTGCCCGGCGCCGACCGCTTCGCCCTCTGCCTGGCCGGCGACTGTGCCGCCATGAGCGGCGAGAACGACAGCATGTGGCTGCAACTCGGCGACCAGGGCGCGCCCTGGATCTTCGTCCACGACGGCAACCGCCTGGAAATCCTCGAGACCGGCAACCGCGCCCAGATCGATGAGATGCCCGAGTACTACCCCGGCAAGCGCGCTTGGGTACTGGAGCGCCAGTGAGGCCAGGCCGCCGTTAAAAGGCCCCGACCACCAGCCAGCCCCCCAGCAACGCCAGCAACCCGCCACACAGCCGATCCAGCACCACCACCCGCCGTTGCAGCCAGGCCTGCCAGCGGCGGTGTGACACCAGGCGCACCAGCCCCAGGTCCCAACCCAGCACCACCAGGGTCATCCAGGCCATGCACAGGGCCAGGCCCCAGTCGGGCATCTGCGCCGAGCGCAGCACCCCGAACAGCCCGGCATAGAAGATCGGCAACTTCGGATTGACGCTGCTGGCCAGCAACCCTTCCAGCACACCCCTTCGCCAGGAGCCAAGGCCCGCATCAGCGCTGGCTTCGGGCAGGTCGAGCCGGCGCCGCGCCATCAAGGCCTGAGCGCCCAGCCACAGGAAGTAGCCCCCACCCAGCAGTTGCAGGGCGCGCCACACCCAGCCGCCCTCCGCAGGCAGCAGGCTCAGCGCCAGCAATACCAGCAACATGCTCGCCAGGTTCGCCAACGCGATGCCCCAGGCACAGCCGGCGGCGTGCAGGCGCCCACGGGTGAGTCCCGCGCGCAACAATAGGAAGAAATCCGGACCGGGTGACAACAAGGCAGCGAAGTGGGTGCTGGCGACCAGCAGGAACAGAGCGAGCATATGACCTCCACGGCAAGGCGGTGGAGTCTCGCCAGGGCCCGGTGCTCGCGTATTGGAAGAAAGTCGGGTCGGGCAGGGCGCCCGTCAGCGCAGCGCCTCGCGGCGGAAACGGCCGGGCGTCACCCCGGTGAAACGGCGGAAGGTGCTGGAGAAGTGCGCCTGGTCGTAGAACCCCAGCTCCAGCGCCAGACTCGCTAAGGGTTCGCCTGCCAGCAACCGCTGCTTCGCCTCACGCACCCGGCGCTGCAGCTGGTAGGTGTGGGGCGGCACTCCGTAGGCACGACGGAACGCCTCGATCAGGTGGCGTGGATGGCGTTGCAGCAGACCGGCCAGGTGCTCCAGGCTCACCGCCTCGCGGTAGTGCGACTCCAGGTAATCGCGCAACTGGGCGCTCACCCCGCCGTCGCGCGCACTGCTGCCCGTGGGGCGCAGCCCCCCATGGCGCACGAACACCAGCTCCAGCAGCTCCAGCAGCTCGCTTTCCAGCGCCAGTGCGTCGCCTCGCTCGAACTCCCCGGCCAGACGTGCCAAGGCCTGGGCCACGGCACCGTCATCGCCCGGATTGAGCGCGCCAAACCCCCGTGGCAGGGCCTTGCGCCCTAGCAGGGCCGGCAGACGGGCTTCTTCCACGTAGAGCATCCGGTACACCAGCCGGGGCGACTCGGCGTGTCCCGTGTGAGGCTCCTCCGGGTTCATCAGCGACAGGGTGCCAGCGGGCAGGGCATGCCGCGCACCCCGACACTGGTATCCACCTACGCCATGCAGGATGGCACCGATGGCGAACGCATCGTGGCTGTGACGCCCAAAGGGCTGGCCGGAGAAGTCGGCATGGAACAGCTCGACCCCAGGCAGCCAGGCCTTGGCCAGCAGCCGGTTGGCATCCACCTCAGGCGTCCTTGAGGATCGCCGCGTAGCCCTCGCGGAAGCTGGGGTACTGTGGCTCCCAACCCAACGCCCGGGCCCGGGCATTGCTGCAGCGCTTGCTGCCGGCCCGACGCACGGTGGAGGACTCCGACCAGTGCGTCACCCCCAGGCGCTCGCGCAGCCAGGCCACCACCTCATCAAGCGGTGCCGGCGCATCGTCCACGCCCAAGTAGCAGGACGCCAGCGGCGTCCCGGCCTGTTCAACACGCAGCAGGTGGGCCAGCAGGCCGGCGGCATCGTCCACATGAATGCGGTTGCCGTAGAGCGGCGGCTCGCTCGCCACCCGGTAACCCATGCGCACCTGGTTCAGCAGCCACTCGCGGCCCGGCCCGTAGAGCCCGGTCAGGCGCACCAGGGTGGCCGGCAGGCCGCTGTCCAGCGCCAGCTGCTCGGCCTCGCGCATGACGCGACCCGAATAGCCATCCGCCTCGGCGGGGGCGTCTTCGTCGATCCACTCGCCATCGCGCTGCCCGTAGACGCCGCTGCTGGAGACGAACAGCAGGCGCCGGGGCTGCTGCCCGCTCTCGCGCAACCAGGCCAGCACGTGGCGCAGGCCTTCGACATAGGCGGCGCGGTAGCCCTCCTCGTCATGACGGCTCGCCGCCACGCAGAACACCACCGCATCGAGCGCGTCCGTCGGCCAGTCGACCGGCCGCTCGGCGCGCTCCAGGTCACCCGCGATGGGCAGCACGCCCTCCGGCAGCGCCGAGGCATTTCGCCGCAGGCCATGGACCCGCCAGCCTTCAGCCAACATCCTCAGGGCCAGTCGGCTACCCACATCGCCACAGCCGGCAATGAGCAAACGCGGGGATTCGGACATGGGAGCGTCTCCGTAAAAGTGCTGAGGATAAGGGCTGGGAAGGGGGATGCGAAATCGCGCGCGTCCGTCCGGATCGCGCATTGGGGGTTACATTATCACTTTTACAAACAAGAATTACTTGCAATAATATTCAGCCTTTGTCCGCACCCGCACACCCCCAGCGGGCGAAACCGCAATTAACCTTCAGGTCCGGCCATGAAACCTATTGCACCCAACGCCCAGCCCGCTCTGCTTTCCCGTCGCGCCCGCCCCCTGGCGGCGCTCCTGTTCGGCCTGGCCCTGCTGCCTGCCGGCGCAGCCTTCGCCGAAGAGCCCACTGCACCGGCCGCCGCTACGGCCAGCGCCCAACCGGCCGCAACGCCGAGCGCTACCGCACCGACCGAAGGTGCACAGCCGATCGCCAGCGCGCCCGCCGCACCGGCCAACGCCGAACTGCTGAGCACGCTCCAGGCCCTCGGCCCCCAGGCCACCCCGGAGCAGATCCGCGACACCGCCCGCCAGACCCTGCAGGCACAGGGCGTTGCCCCGGAAGAGATCGACAAGACCCTCGCCGCCATCGACCAGGGCCTGAGCCTGGGCGACGGCCTCGCCGCCGCCCTGGCCGGCACCGCGCCCGAAGCCGTCGAAGAAGGCCTGCCGGCCCACGACCTGTCGCCCTGGGGCATGTACCAGAACGCCGACATCGTGGTGAAAGGCGTGATGATCGGCCTGGTGCTCGCCTCGATCCTCACCTGGACCATCTGGCTGGCCAAGAGCATCGAGCTGCTCGGTGCCAAGCGCCGCCTGCGCCGCGAACTGGTGGCCCTGAAGGCCGCGCGCAACCTGCCGGAAGCCGCCGACAAGACCGCCGCCCCGAACAACCTGTCCCAGGTGCTGGTGCAGGACGCCCTCGACGAGCTGAAGCTCTCGACCAACACCCGCGAGAAGGACGGCATCAAGGAACGCGTCAGCTTCCGCCTGGAGCGCCTCGTCGCCGCCAGCGGCCGCAAGATGAGCATGGGCACCGGCGTGCTCGCCACCATCGGCTCCACCGCGCCCTTCGTCGGCCTGTTCGGCACCGTGTGGGGCATCATGAACAGCTTCATCGGCATCGCCAAATCCCAGACCACCAACCTCGCCGTTGTCGCCCCCGGCATCGCCGAAGCCCTGCTGGCCACCGCCATGGGCCTGGTCGCGGCCATCCCCGCCGTGGTCATCTACAACGTCTTCGCCCGTTCCATCACCGGCTACAAGGCCCAGGTCGCGGACGCCTCCGCCCAGGTCCTGCTGCTGGTCAGCCGTGACCTGGACCACCCCCCGGCCGACCGCGCACCGGCCCCGCACATGGTCAAAGTGGGCTGATCCATGGGACTGCATCTGAACGAAGGCGGTGACGATCTCCAGGAAAGCCACGAGATCAACGTCACCCCATTCATCGACGTCATGCTGGTGCTGCTGATCATCTTCATGGTCGCGGCGCCCCTGGCCACGGTGGACATCAAGGTCGACCTGCCAGCCTCCACCGCCAAGCCCGCGCCACGTCCGGACAAGCCCATCTACCTGAGCATCAAGGAAGACAAGAGCCTGTTCCTGGACAACGACCCGGTGAACCAGGCGCAACTGGCTGCCGTGCTCGACCAGCGCACCGGCGGCGACAAAGAGAAGACCATCTTCGTCCGTGGCGACAAGGCGGTGGACTATGGCCGGCTGATGGAAGTGATGGACGCCCTGCGCGGCGCCGGCTACCTGAAGATCGGCCTGGTGGGACTCGAGACGGTCGGGAACTAGATGAGCCAGGCAAAGCGAAACCTGTCCTGGGCCATCAGCCTGCTGGTGGTGCTCGGCCTGCACGTCGCCCTGTTCTGCTGGGCCCTGTTCTGGAAGGTCAGCGCCGAGCCCATCGAGCTGCCGCCGCCGGCCATGATGGTGCAGCTCGAACAC
>NZ_JYFT01000021.1:0-103023 GCF_000931385.1 Pseudomonas sp. FeS53a | reverse complement strand
CGTGAAGTTGGGGGGAGCGAGCTCTGCCCGCGAACCGCCTGCTGCGGACGCGTCTGTGTAGGGGCGAATTCATTCGCCCGCTTCCGGCCGGGCATGGGGCCGCTGCACGGCCTTGGGCGACTGAAGTCGCCCCTACATGACAGGTGCACCCTACGGAGCACTGAAGGCGCGAATGATCAGGCTCGTTTCGCGGTTATCGGTGGAGCGTTGGCACCGGTCCAGTGCATCGATCATGCGTTGTAGCGTGGGCTGTGGGTCTATGCCGAGTTCGGCCAGGGCGTCGAGCTCGTCGAAGCCTTCCAGAACCTCCATCAACTCCGTGCTGATAGAGGTGATTGCCAAGGCGTTGCGCAATACAGGGCGCCCCAGGGACCAGATTCCGGTCTCCGCAGTCAGGGCGCCGCTCTTGATGCCTTCGAGAATTCCTCTCGCAAGCGAGGCGATGTAGAACTCGGCGGCGTTCTCTTCGAACTCGAGCTTCAGGTTCTGCATGAGGTCCGGCAGGCTCCTGATGAACAGCAATGGGAATAAAAAGCCCGGCGCGAGGCCGGGCTTTTCCGTTCGCAGGCAGCGCTTACAGGTCGTCCAGCATCGCCTTGTTGCGCACGGCGCCCTTGTCGGCGCTGGTGGCCAGCAGGGCGTAGGCCTTGAGGGCGGTGGAGACCTTGCGGGCGCGGGGCTGCGCGGGTTTCCAGCCTTTCTTGTCCTGCTCGACGCGGCGGGCGGCCAGCTCTTCATCGGACACCAGCAGGTTGATGCTGCGGTTGGGGATGTCGATCAGCACCTTGTCGCCGTCCTTCACCAGGCCGATGGCGCCACCGGCGGCGGCTTCCGGGGAAGCGTGGCCGATGGACAGGCCCGAGGTGCCGCCGGAGAAGCGGCCGTCGGTGAGCAGGGCGCATTGCTTGCCCAGGCCCTTGGACTTCAGGTAGCTGGTGGGGTACAGCATTTCCTGCATGCCCGGGCCGCCTTTCGGGCCTTCGTAGCGGATGATGACGATGTCGCCCGGCTTCACTTCGTCAGCGAGGATGCCCTTCACGGCGCCGTCCTGGCTTTCGAAGATCTTCGCGGTGCCTTCGAACACGTGGATGGACTCGTCCACGCCGGCGGTCTTCACCACGCAGCCGTCCAGGGCGATGTTGCCGTAGAGCACGGCCAGGCCGCCCTCCTGGGAGTAGGCGTGCTCGACGGAGCGGATGCAGCCGTTGGCGCGGTCGTCGTCCAGGCTGTCCCAGCGGGTGCTCTGGCTGAAGGCGACCTGGGTCGGGATGCCGGCCGGGCCTGCCTTGAAGAAGGTGTGCACGGCTTCGTCGTCGGTCTGGGTGATGTCCCACTGGGCGATGGCGTCGGCCATGCTCGGGCTGTGCACGGTGGGCACGTCGGTGTGCAGCAGGCCGCCACGGGCCAGCTCGCCGAGGATGCTGAAGATGCCGCCGGCACGGTGCACGTCTTCCATGTGGTACTTCTGGATGTTCGGCGCCACCTTGCACAGCTGCGGCACCTTGCGCGACAGGCGATCGATGTCGCGCAGGTCGAAGGCCACTTCCGCCTCCTGGGCGGCGGCCAGCAGGTGCAGGATGGTGTTGGTGGAGCCGCCCATGGCGATGTCCAGGGTCATGGCGTTCTCGAACGCCTTGAAGTTGGCGATATTGCGCGGCAGCACGGAGGCGTCGCCTTCGCCGTAGTAGCGCTGGCACAGCTCGACGGCCAGGCGGCCGGCACGCAGGAACAGCTGCTCGCGGTCGCTGTGGGTGGCCAGGGTGGAGCCGTTGCCCGGCAGCGACAGGCCCAGGGCCTCGGTCAGGCAGTTCATGGAGTTGGCGGTGAACATGCCGGAGCAGGAACCGCAGGTGGGGCAGGCGCTGCGCTCGTACTCGGCGACCTTCTCGTCGGAGCAGGAGTCGTCGGCGGCCACCACCATGGCGTCCACCAGGTCGAGGCCGTGGTTGGCCAGCTTGGTCTTGCCGGCTTCCATCGGGCCGCCGGAGACGAACACCACGGGGATGTTCAGGCGCAGGGCGGCCATCAGCATGCCGGGGGTGATCTTGTCGCAGTTGCTGATGCAGACGATGGCGTCGGCGCAGTGGGCGTTGACCATGTATTCCACGGAGTCGGCGATGATCTCGCGGCTCGGCAGGGAATAGAGCATGCCGTCGTGGCCCATGGCGATGCCGTCGTCCACGGCGATGGTGTTGAATTCCTTGGCCACACCGCCGTGCTTCTCGATCTCGCGGGCGACCAGCTGGCCCAGGTCCTTCAGGTGCACGTGGCCGGGCACGAACTGGGTGAAGGAGTTGGCGATGGCGATGATCGGTTTCTTGAAGTCTTCGTCCTTCATCCCGGTAGCGCGCCAGAGGGCGCGGGCGCCGGCCATGTTGCGGCCGTGGGTGGAGGTCTTCGAGCGGTAATCGGGCATTTCGGTGTCCTGCAGGCTGATCAGGTAATGGTCGTGTCGTGAGCGTGAAGGTGCCGGTGGAGAGGGGATGTACCCGTCGTGTCCGGAGATGGCGTGAGGGCGCTGCGGGATCACCGTGCGCTCGGCCGGGGCTCACTGGCCCGCCTGAGGGTGTGGCAGGGGGAATCGGGATTCTAATCCCAGGCAGGCGCCGGGCGGAAGGCCGGCGCGACCGGTGCTCAGGGCTGCCGGCGACAGGCCTGCATCAGCACGTCGGCACTGTGCAGCAACGTGCCGTAGTGGCCGAGGCCGGGCTGCCAGCGCAGGGTGGCGGCACGCAGGTGCTGCACCAGCCCCCGGGCCATGCCCGGAGGCGCCCAGCGGTCGTCCTCGCCGTGCCAGAGGCTGACGGGTGCCGCCAGGTTGTCCAGCTCATCGGCCCAGGGCTGGCAGTAAAGCTGTACATCCCGCAGGTAGGCGCTCGGCCCTTCGGCCAGGGCGCCTTCAAGCACGGCCTTCAACCGGGAGCGCTGTTCCCGGGCGAGGTGGCGCTCGGCACGGCCGACGCCCTGGAACAGCAGGCGTGCCAGCAGCCCCGGGGCGTGCCGGGCCAATGCGCATTGCAGGCGGGCGATCCGTGCCAGGCGTTCGGGGTGGCGCTGGGCGAGGCGGAAGGTGTGGCGTCCGGCGCCCATGCCGTCCCAGCTCTGCGGCCATTCCAGTGGCGCGGCGGCGGAGACCAGCAGGCACTGCAGATCAGCACCGGGCAATGCTGCGGCGACGCGCAAGGCGAGGTGCGCGCCGATGGAGAAGCCCACCAGGCTGGCCGGTTGCCGGTCCAGGGTGCTGGCCGTCCAGTCGATCAGGGTGTGGAGGTAGTCGTGCCCGGTCCGGCCCGGTGCCAGGCTGGCGCGGTCCAGGGCGAGCAGGCGGATGCCGTGGCGCTGGGCGGCGGCCTCCAGCCAGCAGGCCTCCCGGGCGCAGCCCGGGGTGCCGTGGAAGTACAGGGCCAGGGGGCCGTCGGCGCTGCCGAAGGCCCGGACCTGCGGGGTGGTCATGCTCAGCTGTTGGGCAGCAGGCGGACGGTGAGGCTCTTGATGTAGCGGGTTTCGGCGATGGCCGGGTGCACCGGGTGGTCCGGGCCCTGGCCGCCGCGCTCCAGCAGCTGGATGTTGCGGTCCAGGTGGCGGGCGCTGCCGAGCAGGATGTTCTGCAGGTCGTCCTCGGGCAGGTGCATGGAGCAGGAGGCGCTGACCAGGATGCCGTCCTTGTTCAGCAGGCGCATGGCCTGTTCGTTGAGGCGGCGGTAGGCGGCCTCGCCGTTCTTCAGGTCCTTCTTGCGCTTGATGAAGGCCGGCGGGTCGGCCACCACCACGTCGAAGCGCTCTTCGGCGGCCTTCAGCTCCTTCAGGGCTTCGAACACGTCGCCTTCCACGCAGGTGACCTTCTCGGCCACGCCGTTGAGGGTGGCGTTGCGCTCGACGCCGTCGAGGGCGAAGCCGGAGGCGTCGACGCAGAACACTTCGCTGGCGCCGAAGGCCGCAGCCTGCACGCCCCAGCCGCCGATGTAGCTGAACAGGTCGAGCACACGCTTGCCTTCCACGTAGGGGGCCAGGCGGGCGCGGTTCATGCGGTGGTCGTAGAACCAGCCGGTCTTCTGGCCTTCCAGCACCGGGGCTTCGAACTTCACGCCGTTCTCTTCCAGGGCGACCCACTCGGGCACCACGCCGAAGGCGGTGTCCACGTAGCGCTCCAGGCCTTCGGCATCACGGGCGGCGGAGTCGTTCTTCCACAGCACGCCACGGGGCTTGAGCACCTGCACCAGGGCATCCAGCACGGCGTCCTTGTTGCGCTCCATGGCGGCGGAGGCCAGCTGCACCACGAGGTGGTCGCCGAAGCGGTCCACCACCAGGCCGGGGAGCAGGTCGGAGTCGCCGTAGACCAGACGGTAGAAGGGTTTGTCGAACAGGCGCTCGCGCAGGCTCAGGGCGACGTTGAGGCGGTGCACCAGCAGGGACTTGTCCAGCACGTGCTTGACGTCGCGGGAGACCAGGCGGGCGCAGATCAGGTTGTTCGGGCTCAGGGCGACCACGCCCAGGGGCTTGCCGCCGGCGGCTTCGAGGATGGCCTGGTCGCCCGGCTGGAAGGCGTTCAGCGGGGTGGCGACCACGTCCACCTCGTTGCTGTAGACCCACAGGTGGCCGGCGCGCAGGCGTCGATCGGCATTGGCTTTGAGGCGCAGGCTGGGCAGGGACATGGGTCGCTCTCCGGAAAAAAGAGCGGAAGTATACCCGAAGGCGCCCGCCGAGCCTGCTACCGGCGGGCGTCGGCTCAGGCGGCCAGGGCCTCGAGCAGGCGCTGGTTGAAGGCGGGGATGTCGTCGGGCTTGCGGCTGCTGATCAGCCTGCCGTCGACCACCACTTCCTGGTCCACCCAGTGGGCGCCGGCGTTCCTCAGGTCGTCGGTGAGGGACGGCCAGCTGGTGAGGGTCTTGCCCTTGACCAGGTCGGCGCTGGCCAGCAGCCAGGCGCCGTGGCAGATCACCGCGATGGGCTTGTCGGCCCGGGCGGCGTCGCGCACCAGTTCCTGGGCCAGCGGGTCCGTGCGCAGGGTGTCGGCATTGACCACGCCACCGGGCAGGACCAGGGCGTCGTAGTCGTCGATGCGCACGCTGTCGAGGGTGTGGTCGACCCGGAAGCGGTCCGCCGGGGTGGTGTGGTGCCAGCCGGTCACGGTGCCGGCCGTCGGGGCGAGGATGTGGACGGTGGCGCCGGCCTGCTCCAGCGCCTGGCGGGGGCCGGTCAGCTCCACCTGTTCGAAGCCATCGGTAACCAGCAGCGCCACGCGCTTGCCCTTGATCGAGGGGTTCATGCTGCCTCCTGTTCGCGTTGGGGGTATGCAGGTTCCGAGCCGTGGTACCGCCGGAAAGTTCAGCTCAAAGGAGTGTTCTGGCCATCGCCGGCTAGAGTTAGACTGTCGTCCCGAATTCCCTCCCTTGGTCTCCGTTGTCATGGCCCAAGAACTCTCCGCCGAACAGATCCGCCACTTCCTCCAGGGGATCAGCGTGCCGCCGCAGCCGCAGATCATGGTGGACCTGCAGATGGAACAGGTCATGCCGAACCCGGACCTGCGCACCATCGCCAAGCTGATCAGCCAGGACCCGGGGCTCTCCGGGGCGCTGCTGAAGATCGTCAACTCGCCGTTCTATGGGCTCACCAACCGCATCGCCTCGATCCAGCAGGCGGTGAACCTGCTGGGCTGCAACACGGTGATCAACCTGATCAACGCGCAGTCGATCAAGGGCGAGATGACCGACGAGACCATCGTCACCCTCAACCGCTTCTGGGACACCGCCCAAGACGTGGCCATGACCTGCCTGACCCTGGCCAAGCGCATCGGCTACCAGCAGGCGGACGAAGCCTACGCGCTGGGGCTGTTCCACAACTGCGGCATCCCGCTGATGCTCAAGCGCTTCCCGGACTACATGACGGTGCTGGAGGAGGCCTATGCCAGCGCCTGCGACGAGCGCCGCATCGTCGACACCGAGAACCGCCTGCTGAACACCAACCACGCGGTGGTGGGCTATTTCACCGCGCGTTCCTGGCGCCTGCCCGAGCACCTGTGCGAGGCCATCGCCAACCACCACAACGCCCTGGCCATCTTCAGCGACGACTCCGGTCGCGACGCGCCGCTGAAGACCCTGCTGGCGATCCTGAAAATGTCCGAGCACATCTGCTCGTCGCACCTGGTCCTGGGTGGCCAGGCGGACGACCACGAGTGGGACAGCATCCACCGGCTGGTGCTCGACTACGTCGGTCTCTCCGACTACGACTTCGACAACCTCAAGGAAAACATCCGCGAACTGGGTGCCAACTGAGCGCCCTCCCCGCTGTCTGCCGAGATCCACATGCCTGAACTACCCGAAGTCGAAACCACGCGGCGGGGCATCGCTCCCTACCTCGAAGGGCAGCGCGTGAGTCGCGTCGTCGTGCGTGAGCGCCGCCTGCGCTGGCCCATCCCCGAGGACCTGGACGTGCGCCTGTCCGGGCAGCGCTTCGTCGCCGTCGAGCGGCGGGCGAAGTACCTGCTGCTGCAGGCCGAGGCGGGAACGCTGATCGGCCACCTGGGGATGTCCGGCAGCCTGCGCCTGGTGGAAGCCGGGCTGGAGGCCGCGCGCCACGAGCACGTGGACATCGAGCTGGAATCGGGCCTGGCGCTGCGCTACACCGACCCGCGCCGCTTCGGGGCGCTGCTCTGGAGCCTCGACCCCCATGGGCACGAGCTGCTGCGCAACCTCGGGCCCGAGCCGCTGACCGAGGCCTTCGACGGCGACCGGCTGTTCAGCCTGTCCCGCGGACGCAGCATGGCGGTGAAGCCCTTCATCATGGACAACGCGGTAGTGGTGGGCGTGGGCAACATCTACGCCACCGAGGCGCTTTTCGCCGCCGGCATCGACCCGCGCCGGGAGGCCGGCAGCGTGTCCCGCGCCCGCTACCTGAAGCTCGCCGGGGAGATCAAGCGCATCCTCGCCAATGCCATCGAGCGCGGCGGCACCACGCTGCGGGACTTCGTCGGCGGCGATGGCCAGCCCGGCTACTTCCAGCAGGAGCTGTTCGCCTACGGGCGTGGCGGGGACTTCTGCAAGGTCTGCGGCTCCACCCTGCGGGAGGTCAGGCTGGGCCAGCGCGCCAGCGTCTACTGCCCGCGCTGCCAGCGCTAGGGGCTGCTACCGACACCTGCCGAGAACAAGAACAAGAGGTGAACGATGTCCGGCAACTACCTGCCCCGCAATGCGCTTGCGGAGGCACTCGGCCATGCCGTATTCCGGCTCATGGGCTGGCGCATCGAGGGGCAGCTGCCGCCCCTCGACAAGTTCGTGGTGATCGGCGCCCACCACACCTCCAACTGGGATTTCGTGCTGTTCATCGCTGCCAAGTTCATCCTGCGGTTGAACGCCCGCTGGTTCGGCAAGCACAGCATCTTCCGCTGGCCCTTTGGCGCGCTGATGCGCTACTGGGGCGGCATTCCCATCCGCCGGCACCTGAAGCTCAACACCGTGGAGCAGGCCATCGAGGCCTTCGCCGAACACCGCCAGTTCATCCTGGTGCTGTCGCCGGAGGGCACGCGGCGCAAGGTGGAACGCTGGAAGAGCGGCTTCTACCACATCGCCTGCGGAGCCGGCGTGCCCATCGTGCCGGCGGCGCTGGACTTCCAGCACCGGCGCATCGTCATCGGTGCGCCGTTCCAGCCCACCGGGAACGAGGAGGCCGATCTGCGCCAGTTGCTGGCCTTCTACCGCCCCTATGTGCCGAAGAATCCCGACTACGCTTTTAACGGCGATTGATGGCCGTCACGCTGACAAGCCAAATGGCGCTGTTATAGTTAGCCGCACGATTACTCCTACAAATAGCCGAAGGATTGCATCATGAACCTGTTTCGCACTTCCGCTGCCGTCCTGGCGCTGACCACCGGCCTCATGGCGCTTCCGGCGCAGGCCGAGACGGTGCAGCAGCAGAACACCAGCGGCGACCCCACCTACACCGTCAACGCTCCGTCCGGTTTTGCCATGGCCGGTGACCTGCTGATCGCCCGTCCGCTGCTGATCGGTGCCACCGTGATCGGTGCCGGGCTGTTCGTGGTCAGCCTGCCGTTCAGCGCCCTGGGCGGTAACGTCGGCGCTGCCGGCAAGGCCCTGGTGGTCGATCCGGGCAAGGAAGCCTTCGTGCGTTGCCTGGGCTGCACCAGCAGCGGCTACCAGAAGGACTGATCCGTTTCGGCTGCGGCCTGCCAGGCCGTTCACGGCCCCTTGCCCGGTAGCGGGCAAGGGGCCGTTTGCATTGGGGGCCGGCGCTGGACCGGCCCCGCCAGGGATGGAGGGAGTGGATGAAGGGGGTTCAACTGATCGCGCTGCTGGTGCTGGGAGCGGCCGGGCTGGCGGCGAGTTTCTGGTACAGCCCGGGCTGGTTGCAGCTGTGTGCGGGGCTGGCGCTGTTCCTGTTCGGCATGCAGTGCCTGGAGGACGGGCTGCGGCAACTGGCCGGCGGCAAGCTGGAGCAGGTGCTGGCCCGCAGCACCGCAACGCCCTTCAAGGGACTGATGTTCGGCGTGGGCGGCACGCTGTTGCTGCAGTCGAGCACCCTGGTAGCGCTGCTCACCATCGCCTTCATCAGCACCGGGCTGATCCAGCTGGCCGGCGGCATCGCGATCCTCTTCGGCGCCAACCTCGGCGCCACCAGCGGCATCTGGCTGCTGGCCATGGCCGGGCAGAACCTCAGCCTCTCGCCGCTGGCCCTGCCGTTGCTGGTGTTCGGGGTGCTGGCCGGGTTCATCGGCCCGCGCAGCAAGGCCGCCGGGCGCATCGTGCTGGGCATCGCCTTCGTCTTCCTCGGCATCGACCAGATCAAGGACGGCTTCTCCACCTTCGGTGACGGTTTCGACATGACCGGGCTGCGGGTCGATGGCGTGCTCGGCAGCCTGCTGTTCATGGCGGTGGGGATGCTGGTGACCGTAGTGCTGCAGTCCAGCCATGCGGCCCTGATGCTGACCCTCGCGGCCCTGGCCGGCGGGCAGCTGGAGCTGGGCCAGAGCCTGGCGATCGCCATCGGCTCCAATGTCGGCAGCAGCGTCACCACGGCCTTCGTCGGCTCCCTCGGGGGCAACCGCAGCGGCCAGCGGCTGGCCCTGGCCCACGTGCTGTTCAACGTGGTGACGGCGGTGGTGGCCTTCACCCTGCTCACGCCGCTGACCTGGCTGGTACGGGCCCTGGCCGAGCCGGTGGGGCTGGAAGGCAACGCGCTGATCCAGCTGGCGATGTTCCACACCCTGTTCAACGCCCTGGGCGTGGCCCTGTTCTGGCCCTGGCAGCAGCGCCTGGCCGGTTTGCTGGTGCGCTGGCTGCCGGAGCGCGAGGAACCCCAGGTGCTGATCACCGAGCTGGTGGCCGGGCCGGTGGAGCCGGAGCGCACCACGGCCCGCTACCTGAGCGCCCGGGCGCTGGACTCCTCCGAGGCGGCCTGCAGCGCGGTGCTGCAGGAGCTGCGGCACCTGGGGCGGCTGAGCCTGGAGGTGATCTGCCACGCGCTCTACCTGCCGGTGGACCAGCTCAACCGCTCGCGCCCGGACGAGGCTGCCCTGCAGATCATCCCCGAGCGCCTGCACCTGGATGCCGAGGCGCTCTACCAGCGCCATGTGAAGGGCGTCTACGGCGACCTGCTGAGTTTCATGGGGCGCCTGGAAGTGCAGCTGGACGAACCCCACCAGCGCCTCTGGCTGAGCTGCCAGGTGGCGGCCCTGCAGCTGGTGGACGCGGTGAAGGACGCCAAGCACCTGCAGAAGAACCTCGGCCGCTACCTCGGTGAAGGCCCCTCATCGGTGCGCGATGCCTACCTGGACCTGCGCCGGCACCTGCTGGGCGCCTTGCAGAAGGTGCGTGAGCTGGGGCGTTCGGAGCTGCCCGAGGAGGTCTGGAACCAGCACCTGGAGTGGCTGGACGAGCAGGCGGCGGCCTTCGACGGCGCCTTCCGCGAACACCTGTTCGCGGCGGTGCGGGCGGGGCAGCTGGACGGCTTGCAGACCAGCTCGCTGATGAACGACCTGGGCTATGCCAGCCGCATCATCCAGAGCCTGCGCAACGTGCTGATGATCGGCCAGGGACAGGGGCTGTTCAGCGTGATGCGCACCCTTGAGGACGAGGGCGAAGGGAGCCTCATCGAGCTCCGCTGACCGCCTCGGGCTTCCGGGGGGCCAGGGTTTCCGCCAGGCCCACGCCCCGTGGGTCGCTGGCCACCTCGATCTGCCCGCCGCGCTTGTCCCAGAGCAGCACCTGCTGGTTGCCGTAGCGGCGGTCCACCTGCTTGAGGCTGTAGCCACGGGCCTGCAGCTCGGCCTTCTCGGCGGCGCTGAAGGTGTCCGGCTCGTGCTCGACCACGTCCGGCAGGTACTGGTGGTGGTAGCGCGGCACCGCTGCCCAGCGGCTCACCGGCTGGTCGTCGAGGTATTCGAGGATCGACAGCAGCACCATGCTGGGGATGCGGCTGCCGCCCGGGGTGCCGAAGGCGGTGAACTGCGCGTCGCTCTCGATGAAGGTGGGGCTCATGCTCGACAGCGGGCGCTTGCCGGCGGCCACGGCGTTGGCCTGGCTGCCGGCCAGGCCGTAGGCGTTGGCGCCGTTGGGATCGGCGGCGAAGTCGTCCATCTCGTTGTTGAGCAGCACGCCGGTGCCGGGCGGCACGAAGGCGGCGCCGAAGGGCAGGTTCACCGAGAGGGTGGCGGCAACCGCGTTGCCGTCCTGGTCGATGACCACGAAGTGGGTGGTGTGGTCGCCCTCGCGCCAGGCGGGCGCGGGCGGCAGGCTGGCGCTGGGGGTGGCCCGGCGTGGGTCGATGCCGGCGGCGAGCTGCTTGAGGTAGGCCGGTGCCAGCAGGTTGTCCAGCGGGTTGCGGACGAAGTCCGGGTCGCCCAGCAGACCCCGGTCACGGTAGGCGCGGCGCAGCGCCTCGACCACGTAATGGGTGCGTTGCAGGCGGTCACCGTCGCGCCAGGGCAGTTGCTGCAACATCGCCAGGCTCTGGGCCAGGGCCACGCCACCGGCGGAGGGGGGCGGTGCGCCGATCAGTTCGCGGCCGTCGGCCAGGGGGTAGCGCAGCGGCTGGCGCTCCACCACGCGGTAGCTGTCCAGGTCCTTCAGGGTCCAGATGCCGCCGGCCTTGCGCACGCCGGCCACCAGCTTCTCGGCGGTCTCGCCGGCGTAGAAGCCGGCCTTGCCGTAGCGCGCCAGGCGTTCCAGGGTCCGCGCCAGCTCCGGCTGGCGCAGCAGGCTGAATTCTTCGGGCACCTGGCCCTTGGCGTCGAGGAAGATGCGCGCGGTCTCGGGGTCGTCGCGCATGGCGGCGGCCCGGAAACCGGCGCGTTCGATGTACACCCGGTCCACCGAGATGCCGTCCTTTGCCAGGCGGATCGCCGGAGCCAGGCTGTCGGCCAGGGGCAGGCGGCCGTGGTGGCCGGCCAGGTCCGCCAGGGCGGCGGGCAGGCCGGGAATGGCGGCGGCCAGCGGCCCGTTGATGGACAGCTGCGGCTGCACCTTGCCGTTGCGTACGTAGAGGTCGGGGCGGGCCGCCAGGGGCGCTCGCTCGCGGGCGTCGAGGAACAGGTACTCGGGCTTGGCGCCACCCTTGCGCAGCAGGAAGAAGCCGCCGCCGCCGAGGCCCGAGCCATGGGGCTCGGTGACCGCCAGGGCGGCGCTGATGGCGACGGCGGCGTCGAAGGCATTGCCGCCCAGGGCCAGGGTTTCCAGGCCGGCGACGGTGGCGGCGGGCTGGGCGCTGGCAACGGCGGCGCGTTGCGGGGTGGCGGCCTGGAGGGCGGTGCTGGCCAGCAGGGCCAGGGCCGCGATCAGCCCCCGCTGCCAGGGTCTGCCGAGCACCGGGCTGCCCATGCCGGTCAGGCCTTGCCGGTGAGCTTGAGGTACTTGGCCATCAGCTCGTCGCGGCTTTCGACGTTGGCGTCGTCGAGGGGGATGCAGTCCACCGGGCAGACCTGCTGGCACTGCGGTTCGTCGTAGTGGCCGACGCACTCGGTGCAGAGGTTGGGGTCGATGACGTAGATCTCTTCACCCTGGGAGATGGCGCCGTTGGGGCACTCGGGTTCGCAGACGTCGCAGTTGATGCAATCGTCGGTGATCTTGAGGGACATGGAACAACTCCAGCCGTCCAAACACGGCGGTCTATCGGAACAGGAGCGGAATTGTGCCGGAATGCGGGGGCCGGCGCACCACTTGTGCGCGCCGGCCGGCGGTCAGCGCTTGAAGCGCTCGGCCAGGGCGTCGGCCACGGCGGGGTGGACGAACTTGCTGATGTCGCCGCCCAGGGCCGCGATCTCGCGCACCAGGGTGGAGGAGATGAAGGAGTACTTCTCGGACGGGGTGAGGAACATGCTTTCCACGTCCGGGGCGAGCTGGCGGTTCATGTTGGCCAGCTGGAATTCGTACTCGAAGTCGGAGACGGCGCGCAGCCCACGGAGGAACACGTTGGCGTTCTGTTCCTTGACGAAGTGCGCCAGCAGGGTGGAGAAGCCCACTACTTCGACGTTGGGCAGGTGCTTGGTGACTTCCTTGGCCAACCCGACGCGCTGCTCCAGGGAGAACAGGGGGTTCTTCTTGGGGCTGGCGGCGACCGCGATGATCACGGTGTCGAACAGGCGGGAGGCACGCTCGATCAGATCGGCAT
This sequence comes from Pseudomonas sp. FeS53a, assembly GCF_000931385.1. Taxonomy (NCBI): domain Bacteria; kingdom Pseudomonadati; phylum Pseudomonadota; class Gammaproteobacteria; order Pseudomonadales; family Pseudomonadaceae; genus Pseudomonas; species Pseudomonas sp. FeS53a. The sequence continues at coordinate 90,405 of NZ_JYFT01000021.1, read as the reverse complement.
GGCCCTTGGTAATCGGGTCGAAGGTGCCCGGATACAGCACTCGGTTCATCGCTACGTCCTGGGGTGGGTCCGTAAGGGAGTCGGATGGTAGCGCAGGCCGCACCCTGCGGCAAAGGCGCACAGGTGCGGTTCACGCGGTCCGTCGGATGCCGGGCCCGCCGGGCGCGGGCCCGGCGGGCGTCAGGCCTTGCCCAGGCGCTTGGCCAGCTCGGTGGAGAGCTGGGCGGTGAGGCCGTAGACCGACAGCTGGGGGTTGGCGCCGATGCTGGTGGGGAACAGCGAACCGTCGTGGATCGACAGGTTTTCCAGCTGGTGGTGGCGTCCGAGGCTGTCGGTGACGGCCTGCTTCGGGTCCTCGCCCATGGCGCAGCCGCCCATGACGTGGGCGCTGCCCAGGCGGGTGCGGTACAGCTCCAGGGACAGGCGGTCGATCAGTTCGCGGGCTTCAGCCGGGGTCTTCACGTAGTCGGCGTCGGCGTGCAGCGGCAGCACGGCCTTGGCGCCGGCTGCAAACTGGATCTCGGCCATGGTGTGGAAGGCCCGGCGCAGGCCATCCCAGGTGTAGTCGGTGAGGCGGTAGTCGAGCACCGGGCTGCCGTCGCCGCGCAGCTCCACGGTGCCTTCGGCGCTCTCCGGGTGGAAGCCGTCGCGCAGCAGCGCCAGCATCACGTTGGTGTGGGGCAGCTGCTCCATGCGCAGGGCGTTGTCCTCGCCGAAGCGGCCGAGCAGGGTGGCGGTGAGCGCCGGTTGCAGCGGCGGTACTTCGAGCTTGTAGGACATGCGCCCGGTGGTGCCGTCGTCCCACTGGTAATGGTCGGAATAGATGGATTGCGGCGCGCCGTAGAACGGGTTGATGACCTGGTCGAACTGCGCGGCGGAGAAGTTCACCAGGTGCAGGAAGGTGCGCTTGCCGGCGCGGCCGTGAGGGTCGGGGGCGTCGGAGCGCAGCAGCAGGCCGGGGGTGTTGATGCCGCCGCCGGCCAGCACGTAGTGGCGGGCCTTGACGGTGATGGTGCGGCCGGTGGGGGCGACGCAGCGTTCGTCCATGGCCTGGCATTCGATGCCGGTGACCTTGTCGCCCTGGATCAGCAGGCGCTGGGCACGGGCGAGGTAGAGCAGCTCGCCGCCCTTGTCGAGGGTGGCGGGGATGGTGGTGACCAGCATCGACTGCTTGGCGTTGGTCGGGCAGCCCATGCCGCAGTAGCCGAGGTTCCAGCAGCCGCGTACGTTGCGCGGGATGACCTTCCAGTGCAGGCCGAGCTTCTCGCAGCCCTGGCGCAGCACGTCGTTGTTGGCGTTCGGCGGGATGGCCCAGGGCGCGACGCCCAGGCGCTGTTCCATCTTCTCGAACCAGGGGGCCATCTCGGCCGGGCTGTGCCCTTTGACGCCGTGCTCCTTGGCCCAGTGCTCCAGGGTCGGCTCGGGGGTGCGGAAGCTGGAGGTCCAGTTCACCAGGGTGGTGCCGCCTACTGCACGGCCTTGCATGATGGTGACGGCGCCGTCCTTTGACATGCGGCCGATGCCTTCCTGGTAGAGGGAGGGGTAGGCCTCGGCTTCCTGCATCTTGAAGTCGCTGCTGGTCTTCAGGGGGCCTTCCTCGATGATCAGCACCTTGTAGCCGGCGGCGCTGAGGATCTCGGCGGTGGTGCCGCCACCGGCGCCGCTGCCGACGATGGCGACGTCGGCTTCCAGGGTCAGGTCCTGCTCCAGGCGGGAGCCGTTGTGGGTTTTCCAGCCGCGGGCCAGGCCCTCGGCGAACAGATCAGGTACGGGCATCAGCTCAATCCTCGGTCGCGCCGGCCGGCCTGGCGGTCGGGGCGCGGGGTTCTTGTTGTGGTAGCGGCGCTCAGACGGTCGGCGGACCGGGGTAGCCGCAGTGCGCCCAGGCTTCCTGCCGGCTGTACCAGGCCATCATCACCAGCTGCAGCAGGGAGGCGTGCCCCATCTTCAGCAGGCCGATGAAGCTGTTCTGCCAGCGCGAGAGGAAGGTGCGCACGTCGTCGGCGCTGGCGTTCTCCCAGCTGCCCCAGATGCCGGTGAGCGGGCCCCGGGTTATGGGCAGGGCGAGCACGTCGAACAGCTGCACGGTGAGCTTGAGCATCTCCGGGGAGAGGTGGGCCAGGGCGTTGTCCAGGCTCTGGATGGTGCCGGCGACGGCCTGGGGCATCTGCTCGGCGGTGACGGCACCGGCGAGCATCACCGGGATCAGCGCCTTCAGGCAGGGGAGGTCGGAGTCCCGCAGCACGACCATGCCGTTGGCCGGTGTGGAGGCGGAGCAGCCGGTGAGGGTGGCGGTGACCCCGGCGGTGGCGAGGAATGCGCCGCCGACGAGACCGACTTTCAGCAGGCCGCGCCGGGTAAGCCCCGGCGCTTGGAGGGTGGTGTCTGTCATTGTTGTTGTGACCCCATCAGGTCCCTTGCAGGGTTAGCGAACGAACAGCTTGTAGACCAGTTTCTGAATGGCTTTGCCGTAAGGCGGGTAGATCATCCGGGCGGCGTTGAAGCGTTGCTTGGCGAACACCGCCTTGGCCTTGCTGAAGGTGAGGAAGCCTTCGTGGCCGTGGTAGTGGCCCATGCCGGACGGGCCGATGCCGCCGAAGGGCATGTCGTCCTGGGCGACGTGCAGCAGGGTGTCGTTCAGGCAGACGCCGCCGGAGTGGGTCTGCTCCAGCACGTGCTGCTGCTCGCGCTTGTCGTAGCCGAAGTAGTAGAGGGCCAGCGGGCGCGGGCGCTGGTTGACGTAGGCGAGGGCGTCGTCGAGGCGGTCGTAGGGCACCACCGGCAGCAGCGGGCCGAAGATCTCGTCCTGCATCAGCTTCATGTCGTCGTTCACGTCCAGCACCAGGGTATGGGCCAGGCGGCGGGCCTGGTCGCCGGGGAACAGCGGGATGAGCCGCGCGCCCTTGGCTTCGGCGTCCTGCAGGTAGCCCTTCAGGCGCTGCAGCTGGCGCTCGTTGATGATGGCGGTGTAGTCGGGGTTGTCCGCCAGCTTCGGATAGAAGCGGTTGACCGCCTCGCGGTAGGCGTCGATGAAGCCCTGCACACGGTCCCGCGGGACCAGCACGTAGTCGGGGGCGACGCAGGTCTGGCCGGCGTTCATGGTCTTGCCGAAGGCGATGCGTTCGGCGGCGTCCGCCAGGGGGACGCCGGCGGAGACGATGGCCGGCGACTTGCCGCCCAGCTCCAGGGTCACCGGGGTGAGGTTCTCGGCGGCGGCGCGCATCACGTGGCGGCCGATGCTGGTGGCACCGGTGAACAGCAGGTGGTCGAAGGGCAGCTTGGAGAAGGCGACGCCCACATCGGCCTCGCCCAGTACCACGGCGACCTGGTCCTCGGGGAAGATGCGTGCCATCAGCTCCTTGAACAGCTGGGAGGTGGCCGGTGTGGATTCGCTCATCTTGATCATCACCCGGTTGCCGGCGGCCAGCGCACCCACCAGCGGGCCGATGGCGAGGAACAGCGGGTAGTTCCACGGCACGATCACGCCGACCACGCCCAGGGGCTGGTAGACCACCTTGGCGGAGGCGGGCTGGAAGGCCAGGCCGACGGCGCGGCGGGAGGGCTTCATCCAGCGGCGGATGCGGCGGCGGGCGTAGTGGATGCCGTGCAGGCTGGGCATGATCTCGGCCAGCAGGGTCTCGTCCGCCGAGCGGTTGCTGAAATCCTGGCTGACGGCGCGGATCAGGGCGTCCTGCTCGTTGAAGATCAGGTCGCGCAGCGACTGCAGCCACTGCATGCGCTGCTCGGCGCTGGGCATCGGGTGGTTGCCATAGGCGGCACGTTGGCGGGCGAACAGTTCTTCCAGCTGGCTGATCTGCTGCTGGGTCTGCTGCAGGTAGGCGACATCGGCGACCATGGCGGCACCTCTTCGTTATTGTTGGACATGCCGATTTCTAGAGTAATTGCTCTAGAGTGTCAAATAGCATGACGCGGCCGGCCGACGCTTGCCTACCAAACGAAAAGTTGGGCTGCCCGCCCCCGGGGCGCCGATTCCCGGCCTCTGGGTAGTTTTGTTACCCTCGGCCACCTTTTTGGCGCCTGTGAGACCGACCCGCCCATGGCCCCACGCATCAAGACCCGCGAACGCATCGTGCAGAGCAGCCTGGAGCTGTTCAACGCCCAGGGCGAGCGGACGGTCACCACCAACCACATCGCCGCGCACCTGGGGATGTCACCGGGCAACCTGTACTACCACTTCCGCAACAAGCAGATGATCATCGCGGAGCTGTTCGCCGAGTACGAGGCGCGGGTGGACACCTTCCTGCGCCTGCCCCAGGACAGGCCGCTGAACATGGACGACAAGACCTTCTACCTGGAGGCGCTGCTGGCGGCCATGTGGCACTACCGCTTCCTGCACCGCGACCTGGAGCACCTGCTGGAGTCCGATGACGAACTGGCGGCGCGTTACCGGGTGTTCGCCCAGCGCTGCCTGGGACATGCCCAGGCGATCTACCGGGGCTTCGTCGAGGTGGGGATCCTGCGCATGGATGCAGCGCAGATCGAGGCGCTGGCGCTGAACAGCTGGATCATCATGACCTCCTGGGTGCGCTTCCTCTGCACCACCCGCAGCGCCCCGGGCGACCTGGACCAGCGCCTGCTGATGCGCGGCATCTACCAGGTGCTGGCGCTGGAGGCGGGCTACGTCACCGAGGGCTGCCGGGAGGCCGTGGCGGCACTCCAGGCCCGGTTGTTCGTGCCGCTGGAGCAGGTGGTGCCGCCGCTGGGCTGACGTTGGCCTGGCGCAGGCCTGTCAGCGCGGCAGCGCGGCCAGCCAGGCGGGGATGCGCCGTTCCAGGTAGTAGTCGGGCTGGCGCGGCGAGCCGCCGATGAAGCCCACATGACCCCCTTTGTCGTGCAGCTCCAGCCGGGTGCTGGCGGACAGCTCGTGGGCCTCCGGCACGCTGTGGCGGAACACGAAGGGGTCGTCCGCCGACTGGATCAGCAGCGTCGGCACGCGGATGGCACCGAGGAAGAAGCGGCTGGAGGCGCGCCGGTAGTAGTCGTCGGCATCGGCGTAGCCGTGCAGCGGCGCGGTGATGCGCCCATCGAAGTCCCAGAAGGTGCGCAGGCCGTCCAGCGGGCCGAGCTGCTCCAGCACCGACAGGCGGTCGGCCATGCCCTGGTGGGCGAACAGACGCTGCTTGTCGCGCACGTAGGCGACCATCTCGCGCATGAAGTGCCGCTGGTAGACCCTGGAGAAGCCCAGGCCGATGCGGTCGGCGCACTGGTCCAGGCGGAACGGCACCGACACCGCCACAGCGCCCTGCAGCGGGCAGGCCTCGCCGGACTCCCCCAGGTACTTCAGCAGCACGTTGCCGCCCAGGGAGTAGCCCACCGCGTGGAGCGGCGCCAGGGGGCGGGTGCGGCGCAGGTGTTCCACGGTGGCGGCCAGGTCTTCGCTGGCGCCGGAGTGGTAGCCCCGGGGCAGCAGGTTGGGCTCGCCGGAGCAGCCGCGCCAGTTGATCGCCACGCTGGCCCAGCCCTGCTCCGCCAGGCGCTGCTGCAGGCCGAGCACGTAGAGCGAGCTGGACGAGCCGGTCAGCCCGTGGAGCACCAGCACCAGCGGGGCATGGGCGTCATGGGGGCCGTACCAGTCCAGGTCGATGAAGTCGCCATCCTCCAGCCACAGGCGCTCGCGCTGGCGTTCCAGCCGGGGCGGGTTGCGGAAGAAGGGCGACCACAGCGTCTGCAGGTGTGGGCCGGGCAGCCACCAGGCGGGGCGGAAGTCGTTCACGCGGTGCGGTGCCAGAGGGCGTAGTGGACGTTGCCGGTCTTCTTCTCCCGGTGCAGCCGCCAGTTGCCGGGCAGGCCGAGGGAGGAAGGTGCGGCTTCGCTTTCGGTGTAGACCCAGGCGTCGTTGGCCAGCCAGCCACGCTCTTCCAGCAACGTGCACACCGGTTGCAGCAGGCCGAGGTTGAACGGCGGGTCGAGGAACACCAGGTCGTAGGGCGTCGTGGCCTGGTTGGCCAGGTAGCGCAGGGCGTCGGCCTGCAGCAGTTGGCCGGTGCCGCAGCGCAGGGTGTCCAGGGTGCCGCGCAGGGCGGCCACCGAGTCGGGGTTGAGGTCCAGCGCCAGCGCTTCGCGGGCGCCACGGGAGAGTGCCTCCAGGTAGAGCGCGCCGCTGCCGGTGAAGGGGTCCAGCACCCGCGCGCCCTCTATATAGGGGGCGAGCCAGTTGAACAGCGTTTCGCGGACGCGGTCAGGCGTCGGGCGCAGGCCGGGACCGTCGGGGAAGGCGAAGCGGCGCGAACGCCACTCGCCGCCGATGATGCGCAGCTGGCCCTGGCCGCCATGGGCCGAGGGCTTCTTCGGGGTACGTGTGGCCATCAGTGCTCCGGGATGCCAAAGCTGGGTTTGAAGCGCTTCTCGGTCGGTGCCGGCAGTTCCTTCTGGGGAACCGTGGGGCCGGCGGTGACGATGATGAAGCGGTCCGGGTCGAGGTGGCGGGCCATGGCCGCTTTCACCTGCTCGACGCTGAGGCCCTGGACCTGCTTCATGAAGTCCTCCAGGTAGGTCAGCGGCAGGCCGTAGAAGCCGATGGCGCCCAGTTGGCCGACGATGTCGGCGTTGCTGGCGGTGGACAGCGGGAAACTGCCGGCCAGTTCGCGCTTGGCGTCGTCCAGTTCCTTCTGGGTCGGGCCCTGGGCCAGGTAGTCGCGGACGATGTCCTTGACCAGCTTGAGGGTGCCGTCGCTGAGTTCGGCGCGGGTCTGCAGGCCGATCATGAACGGGCCCTGCACCTGCATGGCGGTGAAGCCGGAGCTGACGCCGTAGGTGAGGCCGCGCTTCTCCCGCACTTCTTCCATCAGGCGGGTGCCGAAGCCACCGCCACCGAGGATCTGGTTGCCCAGGTAGAGCGCGGCGTAGTCCGGTTCGGCGCGGTCGATGCCGAGCTGGGCCAGCAGCAGGTGGGTCTGCGCCGAGGGGAACTCGATGTGGGTGGTGCTTGGCTCCGGCACCTTGGGCGCCTCGGTCCTGGCCAGGCGCGGGCCCTTGGGCAGCGCCTGGGAGACGCGATTGGCGATGGCCTCGGCTTCCTCGCGGGAGAGGTCGCCGACCAAGGCGATCACCACGTTGCCGGCGGCGTAGCCCTTCTGGTGGAAGGCCTTGAGCTGGGCGACGGTGATGCCCGGCACGCTCTTCGCGTCGCCTTCGCTGGGGTGGGCGTAGGGGTGCTGGCCGTAGAGCTTCTCGAACAGGGCGAGGCCGGCGAGCTTGCCGGGGTTCTGCTTCTGGTACTCGAAGCCGGCGAGCATCTGGTTCTTGATGCGGGCCAGGGAGTCCTCGGGGAAGGTCGGCGCGCCCACCACCTGGGTGAACAGCTCCAGGGCCGGCTCGCGCTGGGCCGGGTCGGTGAGGCTGCGCAGGCCGGCGATGGCCATGTCGCGGTAGGCACCGTTGCTGAAGTCCGCGCCCAGGCCTTCGAAGCCCTGGGCGATGGCGGTAACGTCCTTGCCCTTCACGCCTTCGTTGAGCATGGCGTTGGTCAGGGTGGCCAGGCCGGGGGTGTCACCGTCCTGGCTGCTGCCGGCGGCGAAGGTCAGGCGCAGGTCGAACATCGGCAACTCGGGGGCAGCGACGAACAGCACCCGGGCGCCTTCGGCGGTTTCCCACTGCTGGATGTCCAGCTTGCGGCTGGCCGGGGCCTTACCATCGAGTTCGGCGATGGAGGCCAGCTTGGGGGCGTCGCTCGCCTCGGTGGCGGCCACGGCCTCCCCGGGGCGGTTGACGATCAGGACGAGCACGCCCAGCAGGGCGATCAGGGCCAGGCCGAGCAGGCCGTAACGCAGGCCGTTGCGCTCACTCATGGCGGGGTTCCTCGGGCAGTACGTGGGCGACGCTGAGGCGGTCGCGGGTGAAGAAGGTGCGGGCGGCGGCCTGGATATCCGCCGGGGTGACGGCTTCCAGGGCAGCGAGGTCCTGGTCCATCAGGCGCCAGGACAGGCCGACGGTCTCCAGCTGGCCGATGGTGGTGGCCTGGCTGGTGATGGAGTCGCGCTCGTAGACCAGGCCGGCGATCACCTGGGCGCGCACGCGCTGGAGCTCGTCCTCGCTGGGCGGCGTCTGCTTGAGGGCCTCCAGCTCGCGCCAGAGGCCGGCTTCGGCCTGCTCCAGGGTCTTGCCCTTCTGGGCGTTGGGGGTGGCGCTGAGGGTGAACAGGCTGTCGCCCCGGCTGTAGCCGTCGTAGCTGGCGGATGCGCCGCTCACCAGTTCTTCGCCGCGCTCCAGGTGGCTGGGCAGGCGCGCGCTGTAGCCGCCGTCGAGCAGGGCCGAGGCCAGGCGCAGGGCGTGCACCTGGCGGGCGTCCTTGGCGGTGGCCAGGCTGGGCACGTTGAAGGCCATCATCAGGCTGGGCAGCTGGGTCTTCACGTGCACGACGAGGCGTCGCTCGCCGGGCGTGGGCAGCTCCAGGGGCTGCTTCGCCGGCGGCACCGGGCGCGCGGGGATGGCGCCGAACCAGCGCTGGGCCAGGGCCTTGACCTCGTCACCGGTGACGTCGCCGACCACCACCAGGGTGGCGTTGTTGGGCACGTACCAGGCCTCGTACCAATGGCGCAGCTCCTCGACCTTCATGCGTTCGAGGTCGGCCATCCAGCCGATGGTGGGGGTGTGGTAGCCGCTGGCCGGGTAGGCCATGGCCTTGAAGCGTTCGAAGGCCTTGGCGCCGGGGCGGTCGTCGGTGCGCAGGCGGCGCTCTTCCTTGATCACCTCGATCTCGCGCTGGAACTCCTCGGGCGGCAGGCGGAGGCTGGCCATGCGGTCGGCCTCCAGCTCGAAGGCCACGCCGAGGCGGTCCTTGGCCAGCACCTGGTAGTAGGCGGTGTAGTCGTCGCTGGTGAAGGCGTTCTCCTCCGCGCCGAGGTCGCGCAGGACGAGGGATGCCTCGCCGGGGCCGAGCTTGCTGCTGCCCTTGAACATCATGTGTTCGAGGGCGTGGGAGAGGCCGGTCTGGCCGGGCGTTTCGTAGCTGGAGCCGACCTTGTACCAAAGTTGTGAAACCACCACGGGGGCCCTGTGGTCTTCTCTGACGATGACTTTCAGGCCGTTTTCGAGGGTGTATTCATGGGTGGGTTGGGTCTCGGCGGCGAAGGCCGCCATGGGCAGCAACAGGCTGCCGAGCAGCAGGCCGGTGGCCTGGCGGGTGATCGCTTTCATCAATACTGGGGACCTGTCCGACGGGCCCGCGGGGCGTACCGCCTGCGGGCGAAGAGGTGCTAGGATACTCCATCCTTTTCCGGCGCGGCCAAGCTGTCGGGCCAGGCCCGCAGCGGCCGCTCCTTGAGATGCAAGCTACCCATGTTTGGTTCCAACGACGACAAGAAGACGCCGGCCGAGTCGGCCGAGAAAAAATCCCTGTTCGGCTGGTTCCGCCGCAAGTCCCAGGACGCGGCGCCGGCCCAGCCCGAGCCCACCCCTGAGGCCGCACCGGCCGTCGAAACCGCCGAGGTTCCGACGCCCGCTCCGGCGTCCGAGTCGGTGAGCGCCGCTCAGCCCGAGCCGGTTGCGCCCGCGCCCATCGTCCCCGAGCCTGCTGCACCTGCACCTGCACCTGCACCTGCACCTGCACCTGCACCTGCACCTGCACCTGCACCGGAAGTGGTCGCCCCCGCCGAGCCGACGGTACTCGTCGAACCGGTTGCGCCGGTCGAGCCCGTCGCGGCCCAGACCGAGCAGCCCGTTGCAGAGGCCCCCGCCGTGGTGCCCTCGCCGGCGCCGGTTGCCGTGCCGGTTGCGCCGCTGCCCGAGGCGGCGGCGGTTATTCCGGCTGCCGAGGCTCAGCCCGTGGCCGGGGCCGTCCCCGAGGCGGCTGTACCGGTGGCCGCCGAGCCGGCCCGCGCCGGCTTCTTCGCCCGCCTCAAGCAGGGTCTGTCGAAGACCAGCGCCAGCATCGGCGAGGGCATGGCCAGCCTGTTCCTCGGGCGCAAGGCCATCGATGACGACCTGCTGGACGAGATCGAGACCCGCCTGCTGACCGCCGACGTCGGCGTCGAGGCCACCACCTCCATCGTCCAGAGCCTGACCCAGAAGGTCGCGCGCAAGCAGCTGGCCGACGCCGATGCGCTGTACAAGGCGCTGCAGGACGAGCTGGCCAGCCTGCTCAAGCCCGTCGAGCAGAAGCTGGTGATCGACAGCGCCAAGCGCCCCTACGTGATCCTCGTGGTCGGCGTGAACGGCGTCGGCAAGACCACCACCATCGGCAAGCTGGCCAAGAAGCTGCAGCTGGAGGGCAAGAAGGTCATGCTCGCCGCCGGTGACACCTTCCGCGCCGCTGCCGTCGAGCAGCTGCAGGTGTGGGGCGAGCGCAACAACATCGCCGTCATCGCCCAGCACACCGGCGCCGACTCCGCCTCGGTGATCTTCGACGCCGTGCAGGCCGCCAAGGCCCGTGGTGTGGATGTGCTGATCGCCGACACCGCCGGGCGCCTGCACACCAAGGACAACCTCATGGAGGAGCTGAAGAAGGTGCGCCGCGTGATCGGCAAGCTGGACGAGACCGCTCCCCACGAAGTGCTGCTGGTGCTGGACGCCGGCACCGGCCAGAACGCCATCAACCAGGCCAAGCAGTTCCACCAGGCGGTGAGCCTGTCGGGCCTTGCGCTGACCAAGCTGGACGGCACCGCCAAGGGCGGCGTGATCTTCGCCCTGGCCAAGCAGTTCGCCCTGCCGATCCGCTACATCGGCGTCGGCGAGGGCATCGACGACCTGCGCGACTTCGAGGCCGAGGCCTTCGTCCGCGCCCTGTTCGCCGAGCAGGAGCGCGCATGATCCGCTTCGAGCAGGTCGGCAAGCGCTATCCCAATGGCCATGTCGGCCTGCATGAACTGAGTTTCCGCGTCCGCCGGGGCGAGTTCCTCTTCGTCACCGGCCACTCCGGCGCCGGCAAGAGCACCCTGCTGCGGCTGCTGCTGGCCATGGAGCGTCCCACCACCGGCAAGCTGCTGCTGGCTGGGCAGGACCTTTCCACCATCACCAACTCTCAGATCCCCTTCCTGCGCCGGCAGATCGGTGTGGTGTTCCAGAACCACCAGCTGCTGTTCGACCGCACCGTGTTCGACAACGTGGCGCTGCCGCTGCAGATCCACGGCCTGTCCAAGCCGGAGATCGCCAAGCGCGTGGGCATTGCCCTGGAGCGCGTGTCCCTGTCGGACAAGGCCGAGCTGTTCCCGGCCGACCTGTCTACCGGCCAGCAGCAGCGCGTGGGCATCGCCCGCGCCGTGGTGCATCGCCCGGCCCTGCTGCTGGCGGACGAACCCACCGGCAACCTGGACCCGCGCCTGGCCGCCGAGATCATGGGCGTTTTCGAGGACATCAACCGCTTGGGCACCACGGTTCTGATCGCCAGCCACGACCTGGCACTGATCGCCCGCATGCGCCACCGCATGCTGACCCTGCAACGCGGCCGCCTGATCGGCGACGGGGAGGCCGGCTGATGAGCGCATCCCGCATGCCGCCACCCAAGCCCGCCGAGCGCGTGGGCGCCACGGCCCGTCCCGAGGAGCCGCAGAAAGACGGCGATGACGGCCCGGATTTCCGCACCCTGCTGGCGGCCTGGCTGGAAAGCCACCGTGCCAGCCTGATGGACAGCCTGCGCCGCCTGGGCCGGCAGCCCATCGGCAGCTTCTTCACCAGCCTGGTGATGGCCATTGCCCTGAGCCTGCCCATGGGGCTGTCGCTGCTGCTCAACAACGTCGAACGCCTGGGCGGCTCCTGGCAGCGCGCGGCGCAGATCTCTCTGTTCCTGCAGATGGATGCAAGCGAAGCCGACGGTCGCAAGCTGCGCGACGAGATCACCGGCATGCCCGACGTGGCCGAAGCCGAGTGGATCAGCCGCGAGCAGGCGCTGGAAGAGTTCCAGCAGCAGACTGGCCTGGGCCAGGCACTCAAGGAGCTGCCGGAGAACCCCTTGCCCGGCGTGATCCTGGTGACGCCCAAGGAAGTCGACAAGACCACCCTGGAAGCCCTGCGCCTGCGCCTGGCCGAGCTGCCCCGGGTGCAGCAGGCCCAGCTCGACCTGGTGTGGGTCGAGCGCCTGAGCGCCATCCTCAAGCTGGGCGAGCGTTTCATCTTCGGGCTCACCGTGCTGCTGGTGCTGGCGCTGTTGCTGGTGATCGGCAACACCATCCGCCTGCACATCGAGAACCGCCGGATCGAGATCGAAGTGATCAAGCTGGTGGGTGGAACCGACAGCTACGTGCGGCGTCCCTTCCTTTATATGGGCGCGCTGTATGGCGTGGGTGCCGGCCTGCTGGCCTGGCTGGTGCTGGCCTACGGGCTGGACTGGCTGAACGACGCCGTGGTGCGCCTGGCCGGTTTGTACGGCAGTGACTTCGCCCTTGCCGGCGTGCCGCTGGGCGACGGATTGTCGCTGTTGCTCGGCGCCATCCTGCTGGGCTACATCGGCGCCTGGCTGGCGGTGGCGCGCCACCTCAGCGAGCTGGCGCCGCGCTAGCGGAACCGCCCCGGGACGGGGGCGGAAACGAGGGGTGTAACGAAACTTTTACGCCCCCTTGCAGTCATAAAGGCCAGTGCTACACTGCGCGAGCTTAGTGAATCGGAGGATTCGCATGACCACTTCCCTGCAACCTGTCTATGCTCTGGCCCCCGGTGCGAACCTGGATGCCTACGTGCATGCAGTCAACGGCATCCCGCTGCTGACGGTCGAACAGGAGCGCGAACTGGCCGAACGCCTCTTCTACCAACAGGATCTGGAAGCGGCGCGGCAAATGGTGTTGGCGCACCTGCGCTTCGTTGTACACATCGCCAAGAGTTATTCCGGTTACGGCCTGGCCCAGGCCGACCTGATCCAGGAAGGCAACGTCGGCCTGATGAAGGCCGTGAAGCGCTTCAACCCCGAGATGGGCGTGCGCCTAGTGTCCTTCGCGGTGCACTGGATCAAGGCCGAGATCCACGAGTTCATCCTGCGCAACTGGCGCATCGTCAAGGTCGCCACCACCAAGGCGCAGCGCAAGCTGTTCTTCAACCTGCGCAGCCAGAAGAAGCGCCTGTCCTGGCTGAACAACGAAGAAGTCCATGCCGTGGCCCAGAGCCTGGGCGTGGAACCCCATGAAGTACGCGAGATGGAAAGCCGGCTGACCGGCCATGATATGGCCTTCGACCCGGCGGCGGATGCCGACGACGACGCGGCCTACCAGTCCCCCGCGCACTACCTGGAAGACCACCGCTACGACCCGGCGCGTCAGCTGGAGGAAGCGGACTGGAGCGACAGCTCCACCGCCAACCTGCACGAAGCGCTGGAAGGCCTGGACGAGCGCAGCCGCGACATCCTCTACCAGCGCTGGCTGGCCGAGGAGAAGGCCACGCTGCACGACCTGGCCGCCAAGTACAACGTCTCCGCCGAGCGTATTCGCCAGCTGGAGAAGAACGCGATGAACAAGCTCAAGGGCTTCATCCAGGCCTGAGCCGTCGCATGATCGAAAGCCGCCCCAACGGGCGGCTTTTTTCTGTCCGGAGAAATCGACCATGGCGATGCCGTCCCTGCGCCCCGCCCAAGGCGTGTTGTTTGTGCTGGTAGCCGTGCTGTTCTTCGGCCTGGCGATGTGGATGCAGCGGGGTGGCGAGCCCGCCGCCCCCCTGGCCTGCCTGGAAGCCTGGCAATCGCCGCTGCTGGAACCCATGGCCGAAGGCACGCTGACCCTGGCGGCGCTGGACGGCCAGGCCCACGGCGAGCTCTGGCTGCGCAACGCCGGCGAAGGCCCGCAACTGCTGTTCCGCAGCGAAGGGGAAGGCGAGGACGCATGCAACCTGGAGGGTGAACTGGCCCTGGACGATGCCGAGCGCGCGAGCCTGCTCAAGGCCCTGGGCGGACACTCCCCGGAGGGCGAGCAGCCCCTCAGCCGGCAGATGCTGGACCAACTGGGGCAGCACCGCTTGTCGGCCCTGGAAGTCCGTCCCCAGCAACTGCCGGACGCGGAGCGGCTGGTGGCCAGCGTCGGCCAGCCCCGCCTGCGGCTCCAGTTGGGGGTGGGAGAAGCCTGGGTCTACCCGGTGGAAGGCCTGACTGCCCAGGTGGTGGATGGCCAGGTGCACCGCATCCGCGTGGTGCCACGCGCCACCCTCAAGCAGTGATCAGAACGGCACGGCCGGCTTGAGCTGCTCCAGGTACTGGCTGCCCCCCAGCTGGCTCATCTGCTGGCGGATCCATCCGGCGCGGCGGGCGACGTAGCTGCCCGGGCGCCCGGCATTCCATTCCCGGGGGTTGGGCAGCACGGCGGCCAGCAGGCTGGCCTGGCGCCGTGACAGGTAGGGCGCGCCGATGCCGAAGTGGTGGCGTGCGGCGGCCTCGGCGCCGAACACGCCGTCACCCCATTCCACGCTGTTGAGGTAGACCTCGAGGATGCGCTGCTTCGGCCAGAGCGTCTCGATCAGCACCGTGAACCAGGCCTCCAGCCCCTTGCGTAGCCAGCTGCGGCCGGACCAGAGGAACAGGTTCTTGGCCACCTGCTGGCTCAGGGTGCTGGCCCCGCGCAGGGAGCCGCCGCGCTCGTTGTGTGCCAGGGCAGCACGGATGGCGGGTACGTCGAAGCCCCAGTGCTCGGCGAACTTCTGATCCTCGGCAGCGATCACCGCCACCTTCAGGTCGTCGGGCAGTTCCTTCCAGGGACGCCAGGTGCGCTGCAGGTCGATGGGTTCGCCATCGATCCACGACTCCACCTTGCGCTCCACCATGATCATGCTGCCGGGCGGCGGCACCCAGCGGAACAGCAGCACCAGCAGGACGGAACCGGCGGCGAACCAGATCAGCAGCTTGAACAGGCGACGACTCAGGGATCGGATCATGCGTGACTTGGCCTGGGCGGGTTGGCGCGCCATTATAGCGGCCGCTCTCATCCTGTCTGGAGTGCCCAATGGCCCGGTTGTTCCTGCTGCTCGCCGCTTTCACCGGCTTCACCGGCGTCGCCCTCGGCGCTTTCGCTGCCCACGGCCTCAAGGCCCGGCTGAGCCCGGAGCACCTGGCGGTGTTCCAGACCGGCACCCACTACCAGCTGATCCACGCCCTGGCGCTGTTCGGCGTCGCCCTGCTCAGCCTCCATGCACCGCGGCGCCTGGTGAACGCAGCCGGCGGCTGCTTCGCCCTCGGCATCCTGCTGTTCTCCGGCAGCCTCTACCTGCTCACCCTCAGCGGCATCGGCAAGCTGGGCATCATCACCCCCTTCGGTGGCGTGTCCTTCCTGGCCGGCTGGCTGTGCCTGGGGCTCGCTGCGTGGCGCCTCGCCGCGCGCTGAAGCAGGCCTGACCCTGGCGTCAAAAAGCAGGACGAATGGCGTCATTCAGCCTTGGTCATCCCCAGGGTTCGGGGCTAGAATGCGGGCCCCCCAATGTTGTGACCGTCCCGTCATGCGCATCCAGTTGAACGGCGAATCCCACGAACTGCCCGACGGCCTGACCGTCGCGGACCTGATCGTCCGACTCGACCTGGCTGGCCGCCGTGTCGCGGTCGAGCTCAACCTCGACATCGTGCCGCGCAGCCAGCATGCCGCCACCGTCCTGCGCGATGGCGACCAGGTGGAAGTGGTACACGCCATCGGAGGCGGCTAGCCGCCCGCAAGGAGTCCACATGAGTCAGAAGCCGATCGACAAGCCATTCACCCTGGCAGGTCGGACCTATGAGTCGCGCCTGCTGGTCGGCACCGGCAAGTACAAGGACCTCGACGAGACCCGTCTGGCCATCGAGGCCTCCGGCGCCGAGATCGTCACCGTGGCGGTGCGCCGCACCAACATCGGCCAGAACCCCGGCGAGCCCAACCTGCTCGACGTGATTCCGCCCAGCCGCTACACCATCCTGCCGAACACCGCTGGCTGCTACGACGCCATCGAGGCCGTGCGCACCTGCCGCCTGGCCCGTGAGCTGCTGGATGGCCACAACCTGGTGAAGCTGGAAGTCCTGGCCGACCAGAAGACCCTCTTCCCCAACGTCATCGAGACCCTCAAGGCTGCCGAAGTGCTGGTCAAGGAAGGTTTCGACGTGATGGTGTACACCAGCGACGACCCCATCGTCGCCCGCCAGCTGGCCGAGATCGGCTGCATCGCCATCATGCCCCTGGCCGGCCTGATCGGCTCCGGCCTCGGCATCTGCAACCCCTACAACCTGCGGATCATCCTCGAGGAGACCCGCGTGCCCGTGCTGGTCGACGCCGGTGTCGGCACCGCCTCCGACGCCACCATCGCCATGGAGATGGGCTGCGACGCGGTGCTGATGAACAGCGCCATCGCCCACGCCCAGGACCCGGTGATGATGGGCGAAGCCATGAAGCACGCCATCGTCGCCGGCCGCCTGGCCTACCTGGCCGGCCGCATGCCCCGCAAGCTCTACGCCAGCGCCTCCTCGCCGCTGGATGGTCTGATTCGCTGAGAACCTCCATGACTGAACAGCTGGATTCGCCGAACGAGAACGGCGAAGTACGCCACCGCACCATCAAGAGCTTCGTGATGCGCGCCGGCCGCATGACCGACGGCCAGCAGCGCGGGCTCGACCAGGGCCTGCCGCGCTTCGGCCTGGAGCTGGCCGACGGCCTGCAGGACTTCGACGCGGTGTTCGGACGCCGCGCACCGCGCACCTTCGAGATCGGCTTCGGCATGGGGCACTCGACCCTGGAAATGGCCGCTGCCTCGCGGGACGAGGACTTCATCGGCGTCGAGGTGCACCGCCCCGGCGTCGGCGCGCTGCTCAACGGCATGCTGACCCAGAACCTCGACAACATCCGCGTCTACACCTGCGATGCCCTCGAAGTCCTGCGGGACTGCGTCGCCGACGCCAGCCTCGACCGCGTCCTGCTGTTCTTCCCGGACCCGTGGCACAAGGCCCGCCATCACAAGCGCCGTATCGTCCAGCCCAGCTTCGCCGAGCTGGTGCGCAGCAAGCTCAAGGTCGGCGGCGTGCTGCACATGGCCACCGACTGGGAACACTACGCCGAGCACATGCTCGAGGTGATGAATGCCGCCCCGGGCTACCGCAACCTCGCCGAGGACGGCCGCTACGTGCCGCGCCCCGAAGAGCGCCCGGTGACCAAGTTCGAACGCCGTGGCGAGCGCCTCGGCCACGGTGTCTGGGACCTGAAGTTCCAGCGCATCGACTGATCCACCGCAGTACCCGCCCCGTGCCCTGGCAGCACGGGGCATTCAGGAACGACCCCATACACAGACCGGGACCACCCGGCCGCCAGGACGGCACCCCTCACCTGATCCGACACTGAACAGGCCCCGCCCCGCCGGCGGTGGCACAAGAACAAGAGCGACGCCACCCGTGAGCGCCGCGAGGAGAAGGCTGTGTTGAGAAAGTTAGCAATTCTGCTGCTGGCGTCCTGCGCCCTGCAGGCCCAGGCCAAGGTCGACGCCGACCAGGCCGCGCGTTTGGGAGGGGAGCTGACGCCGCTGGGCGGCCAGCGCGCCGGCAACGCCGAGGGTTCCATTCCCGCCTGGGACGGCGGCCTGTCCACCCCGCCCGCCAGCTACCAGCCGGGCATGCACCACCCCGATCCCTACGCCGGCGAATCGCCCAAGTACGTGATCACGGCCCGCAATGCCAGCCAGTACGCCGCGCACCTGCCTGCCGGCCTGAAGGCGCTGGTGGAGACCTACCCCGACTATTCCATCCGGGTCTTCCCGACCCACCGCAGCGCGGCCGCCCCCCAGCGCATCTACGACGCGACCCGCCTCAACGCCCTCAATGGCGAACTGATCGCCGGCGGCAACGGCGTGCAGGGCGTGGCGGCGGGCATCCCGTTCCCGATCCCGGCCAGCGGGCTGGAGGTGATCTGGAACCACATCCTGCGCTACCGCGGTGACCAGATCCATTTCGTCACCAATCAGGCGGCGGTGCTGGCCAACGGCAGCTACAACCTGCTGAAGCTGGATCGCAACATCTACTTCGTCTACGGTCGCGACGGCGTGACCCCGAAGGACCTGGAAAACACCATCTTCTATTACAAGTACGCGGTGGTGGCCCCGGCCAAGCTCGCGGGCTCGGCGCTGGTGGTGCAGGAAACCCTCGACCAGGTGCTGTCCATCCGCAAGGCCTGGCGCTTCAACCGGGGTGAGCGTCGCGTCCGCCGCCTGCCGATGCTGGCCTACGACACCCTGCAGCCGGACACCAACGGCATGGCCACCGCCGACGTGGTCGACTCCTACAACGGTGCGCCGGAACGCTACGACTGGACGCTGGTGGGCAAGCAGGAAATGCTCGTGCCGTACAACAGCTACGCCGTGCACCAGAAGGGCATCCCCTACGATCAGATCCTCAAGACCAAGTTCGTCAACCCGGACCTGCTGCGCTACGAGCTGCACCGCGTCTGGATCGTCGAAGCCTCGCTGCGCAAGGGCTTCACCCACCCCTACGCCAAGCGCCGTTTCTACATCGACGAGGACAGCTGGCAGATCCTCGCGGTGGACCTGTACGACAAGGACGGAAAACTGACCGGCCTGCAGGAAAGTCACCCGATCAGCTACTACGATGTCCCCATGTTCGGCAGCACCCTGGAGACCATCTACGACTTCGCCGGCTCGCGCTATTTCGCCGATGGCCTGGACAACAACGAACCGATGTACGACTTCAAGGCGCCCCTCGGCCCGCGTGACTTCACGCCCCAGGCCCTGCGCCGTGAAGGCAACTGATATTCCGGCCTGCCTGGCCACGCTCCAACCGCCCTTCGGGGCGGTTTTTTATTGCCGCTGATTCCCGGGGCGAAGGGCTGCCGACTTCGGTCGGCGCTTTGAGAGGGGGTGCACCCTGCCTGGCAGGCAGGGTATGGACTCAGCTCCGATCAGCCAGGACGCCGATCAGGAAGAACACCAGGAGCAGCACGGGGGCCAGGGTGTAGTTGTTGAAGTAGCCCAGGCCCTTGGCCAGCCAGGGCGTGAGGAAGATCATCGCCAGCCCGTAGCCCAGCGCGCACAGGGTGACGAACAGCAGGGTGCGGAAGAGGAAGTTGAGCCCGCCGATGCGCTGCTGGATCCAGGCGTTGATGCCCGGGCCGAGCAGCACCAGCAGGGTGGCCATGATGGCCAGGGAGATGTCGTAGAGGTGGCCACGGCTCCAGCGCGAGAGGGTGGCTACCAGGTCCAGGATCAGGTCCATCGATCGTCCTTAGCCCTCAGGGCAGGAAGCGTTGCAGCAGGTCGTTGAGAAACAGCTGGCCCTTGGGCGTGGCCGCCAGGCGCGCGGGGTCGGCCTGGAGCAGGCCCTGGGCCTCGGCCTCGCGGCGTGAAGCTGCCAGGTCGGCCAGGGGCAGCCCGGTGCGCTGGGGGTAGAGCCCGGCGGGGACGCCGTCGGTGAGGCGCAGGGCGTTCATCAGGAACTCGAAGGGCAGCTCGTCGGCGTCCAGCTCCCGTGCGCCGGCCTGGAAGGCCTTGGCCGGGTCGAGGTAGTCCTTGGGCAGGCGGGTCTTCCAGGTGCGCTGGATGCGGCCCTCGGGGCTGCTCAGCTTGGCGTGGGCGCCGGCGCCGATGCCGAGGAAGTCGCCGAAGGTCCAGTAGTTGAGGTTGTGCCGGGCCTGGCGCCCGGCGCGGGCGTAGGCGGACACCTCGTACTGGGCGTAGCCGGCCTCGGCCAGGAGGGCCTGGCCGGCTTCCTGGATGTCCCACAGCAGGTCGTCTTCCGGCAACTGGGGCGGCTGGGACCAGAACACCGTGTTCGGCTCCATGGTCAGCTGGTACCAGGAGAGGTGGGTCGGCCCCTGGGCGATGGCGGTGCGCAGGTCGTACAGCGCGTCGTCCAGGCTCTGGTCCGGCAGGCCGTGCATCAGGTCCAGGTTGAAGTTGTCGAAGCCGGCGTTGCGCGCCATGTCGGCGGCGCGGATCGCCTCGCTGCCGTCGTGGATGCGTCCCAGGGCCTTGAGCTTGTCGCCCTGGAAGCTCTGCACGCCGATGGACAGGCGGTTGATGCCGAGCTGGCGGTAGGCAGAGAACTTGGCCTGCTCGAAGGTGCCCGGGTTGGCTTCCAGA
The DNA here is from genome assembly GCF_000931385.1 of Pseudomonas sp. FeS53a. NCBI lineage: Bacteria > Pseudomonadati > Pseudomonadota > Gammaproteobacteria > Pseudomonadales > Pseudomonadaceae > Pseudomonas > Pseudomonas sp. FeS53a. The sequence goes on along the minus strand of NZ_JYFT01000021.1, from coordinate 70,446 downwards.
GTGATCTCGATGTCAGGGGCGAAGGGCACCCGGCGCTCGATGCCCTCCAGCAGCCGGCCCAGGGCCGCGGCGCTGAACAGGCTGGGGGTGCCGCCGCCGAAGAAGATCGAGGTCAGCGGGCGGCCGTGGACGTGGACGAGGTCCTGTTCCAGGTCCGCCAGCACGGCGTCGACGTAGTCCGTCTCGGGCAGCTCCGGGCCGGCGGCGTGGGAGTTGAAGTCGCAGTACGGGCATTTGCGCACGCACCAGGGGATGTGCACGTAGGCCGCCAGGGGCGGCAGCTGGAAGCCCTGGGGCAGGTGCTCCGGTGCGTCGGATGTGGCGTGCGACGCGGGGCTTCCGGCGTCCGGCTTCATATCCCCAACCGCTGCTTGAGCAGGGCCATGGCGCGGGCACGGTGGCTCAGGCGGTTCTTGTCCGCCGGGGCCAGTTCGGCGGCGGATGCGTTGCATTCGGCGACCCAGAACAGCGGGTCGTAGCCGAAGCCGTGCTCGCCGCGTGCCTCGAAGAGGATGCTGCCGCGCCAGAGGCCCTCGCAGAGGATCGGCAGCGGGTCGTCGGCGTGGCGCATCAGCGCCAGGGAGCAGATGAACTGCGCACCACGGGCGGCTTCCGGTACGTCCTTCAGGGCGTCCAGCAGCTTGGCGTTGTTGGCGGCATCGCCCTGGCCACCGGCGTAGCGCGCGGAGTAGATGCCCGGCGCACCGCCGAGGACGTCCACCGCCAGGCCGGAGTCGTCCGCCAGGGCCGGCAGGCCCGAGACGCGCGCGGCGTTGCGGGCCTTGAGGATGGCGTTCTCGACGAAGGTCAGGCCGGTTTCCTCGGGTTCGACGTCGCTGAACTCGCCAATCGAGCGCACGCGCACGCTGTCACCCAGCATGGCCTGGAGTTCCTTGAGCTTGCCGGCGTTGTGACTGGCCAGCACCAGTTCCTTGAAGGGCATCATTCGTCTGGGAAGAATTCCTGGTCGAAGGTGAAGGTGTGCGGGGCACCGTCGCCCTGCTGCACCGTGAGGGAGAAGTTGAGCATTTCGCGCTGGGTGAAGGGGAACTGCGCCAGGTAGTAGATGGCGCCCCCTTCGCTGACCTGGCGGAAGGCCAGGGGCGTGACCTTGCCGAGCAGGTCCTTGACCTGGCCGCTGACCTGGGCGGTGCTGGGCTTGCCGGCCTTGAGCACGGCGATGTTCACCACGCCTTGGGTCTTGCTGCGCACCAGACCGGCTGCGGCGGCGATGTCCGGCTGCAGGAAGCCGGAGTTGAAGGCGCTGTAGTGCACGTCGAGCTCGCCGAAGGTCTGTTTGCGCTCCGCGACGGCGGGCAGGGACAGGCAGAGGGCGAAGAGGCAGAAGATGAGGCGACGCATGGTGGAGGTCCTCCAGGTCAGATCGCGATGCGGCTTTCAGGCAGGCCGGGGCCACTGACTCGATAGATGCCGATTTCGCCCAGCAGGTTGGGCCACAGGCGGCTCGGCAGATTGTGCCTGTGCAGGCGGTCGACGGCCAGGCGATCCAGCACCCGCACCCGGAGGTCCTGACAGAGGGCCTCGAAGTCATGGAAGGTGCAGAAGTGGATGTTCGGCGTGTTGTACCAGGTGTAGGGCAGGAAGTCGGAAACCGGCATCCGCCCGTTGCGCGCCAGGTACCAGCGGCAGCGCCAGTGGCCGAAGTTGGGGAAGGTGATGATGCACTCGCGGCCGACGCGGAGCATTTCCTCCAGCAGCTTGTCCGGGTAGTGCACGGCCTGCAGGGCCTGGGTCATGACCACCACGTCGAAGCTGTTGCTGGCGAAATTGCCGAGGCCCTTGTCCAGGTCCTGTTCGATGACGTTGACGCCGTTCTGCAGGCAGCGGGCGATGTTGTCCGGGTCGATCTCCAGGCCGTAGCCGGTGACCTCCTTGTGGTCACGCAGCCAGGCCAGCAGGTCGCCGTCGCCGCAGCCCAGGTCGAGCACGCGGCTGCCGGCGGGGATCCAGTCCTTGATGATTTCGAGGTCGGCTCGCACGGGAGGGCTTCCTAGTCAGAGGGCGATGCGGTTCATGTAGCCGCTGAAGGCCTGCAGATAACGCGGGATCGGTATGAGGAAGGCGTCGTGGCCCTGGGGCGCGTCGATTTCCAGGTAGCTGACGTTCTTCCGCGCGGCGGTCAGGGCGTCGACGATCTCCCGCGAGCGGGCCGGGGAGAAGCGCCAGTCGGTGGTGAAGGACATCACCAGGAAGTTCGCCTTGGCCGCCGACAGGGTGCGCGCCAGGTCACCGCCATGGGCGGCGGCGGGGTCGAAGTAGTCCAGCGCCTTGGTCATCAGCAGGTAGGTGTTGGCGTCGAAGCGCCCGGAGAACTCCTCGCCCTGGTAGCGCAGGTAGCTTTCCACCTGGAACTCGACGCTGTGGAAGTCGTAGTTGAGCTTCTCGCTCTTCAGGCCACGGCCGAATTTCTCGCCCATGGCGTCGTCGGAAAGGTAGGTGATGTGGCCGACCATGCGCGCCAGCATCAGGCCGCGCTTGGGGATCACGCCCTGCTCCTGGAAGTGCCCGCCGTGGAATTCCGGGTCGGTGAGGATGGCCTGGCGGGCCACCTCGTTGAAGGCGATGTTCTGGGCCGACAGCTTGGGCGCCGAGGCGATGGCCAGGCAATGGCGGACGCGGTCCGGGTAGCTGATGGTCCACTGCAGCGCCTGCATGCCACCGAGGCTGCCGCCCACCACCGCGGCCCATTGGCCGATGCCCAGGGCGTCGGCGAGGCGGGCCTGGCTGTGCACCCAGTCCTCCACCGTCATCACCGGGAAGTCGGCGCCATAGGGCTTGCCGGTGGCCGGGTTGAGGTTGGAAGGGCCGGTGGAACCGTTGCAGCCGCCGAGGTTGTTGAGGCTGACGACGAAGAAGCGGCGGGTGTCGATGGCCTTGCCGGGGCCGATGCAGCTGTCCCACCAGCCGGGCTTGCGGTCTTCCATGCTGTGGTAGCCGGCGGCGTGGTGGTGGCCGGACAGCGCATGGCAGATGAGGACCGCGTTGCTGCGGCTGGCGTTGAGTTCGCCGTAGGTCTCGTAGACCAGTTCGTAGTCGGTGAGGGTGCGGCCGCAGGCCAGCGACAGCGGTTCGCTGAAGCGCTGCACCTGGGGCGTCACCAGGCCGACGGAGTCTTCGGGAATGACGGTGGGCATCGCAACCGCTGCTCTTTTTTCAGGAAGGGCGCCAGTCTAAAGAGCACCGCAGCACCCGGCAAGCGCGCGGCTGCGCGTGCCGGGAGGGGGCTGGATCACTGCTGGCGGGCCACTCGCGGCAGGGTGACCACCTTGCCCTGGCGCTGGATCGGCGCCGGGCGGCGCAGGGCGCGGAGCATGTCGTTGGCCTGGCTGAGCTGGCGTTCCAGCTCGTCCACGTAGCGGGTCAGCTGGAGCACGCGCTGGCGCGCCTGCTGGGTGTCCTGGGCGAGGGCCTTGAGGCGCAGCATGTGGGTTTCCAGCAGCTGCTTGTGCTCCAGGGTGTTCTGCATCAGCGGCATCAGCGCTTCGGCGGCCCATTGGGCGACCTCCTGGCGCAGGCGCTGGTGCAGGCCGATCACTTCCTGCACCAGGGTGGAGAAGAAGCGCCGGGTCAGCAGGCGCTGCTCGGTGAGCAGGGTCTTCAGGTGCAGGCGGAACTGATCGCCCTTCTGCCGCAGCTGCCCCAGTTCGCGGTAGTAGCGGGTGAGGTCGAACTGTGGCGCGTCGACGCCCTGCAGCGGGCTTTCCTCGTTATGCCGGCGGTACAGCGCGGCGACCATGCGGTTGGCGGCGTCGGCCTCGTGGTCGAGGGCGTGCAGGTCGGTCTCCACGGCGCGGAAGAAGTGCAGGATGGCCTGGTTGATGCCGACGGTGGTCCAGCTGCCGGTCAGGTCGCGGCGCACGCGCGCCAGGTGTTCCTCCAGGCGCTCGGGGCGCACGGCGGCGCGCAGCAGCTCGCCCTGGCGCTTGACCAGACGCTGGTTGGTCTTCAGGCCCAGCAGCCGGCGATGGTGCCGGGCGTGGTCTTCCTTGGTGCGGGCGGTCAGCTCGAACAGCAGCTGGCCGTTGTCGTTCTGGTGGGTGCTGAGCAGCGCCTGCTGCTCGCGGACCTTCTCCAGGCGCAGGTTGAGCACGTGCTGGCTGTTCTGCAGCAGCGCCAGGACCTGGTTGACCACGCGGGTCTCCAGCAGGCGCTCCTTCTGGGCGACGATGCGCTCGCAGAGCAGGCGCTCGAGGTTGGCCATCTGGCTGCGGGCGAGCAGTTCGTCGTCCTTGCGCACCTTGGCCAGCAGGGCCTGCTTGGCCGAGAGCGGCAGCACGTCCTCGCGGCGGATACCGAGCTGGCGGGCGGTGGCGTCCTGGATCTGGCGGATGGCGTTCTGCACGAAGGTCTCGCCGGCCAGGTCGTCCCAGAGCACGTCGATCTTGTTCAGCACGGCGAACAGGCTGGTCTGGGTGTCGTCGTCCAGCTGGCGGATGTGCTGCAGCCAGATGTCCATGTCGCTGGCGGTCACACCGGTGTCGGCGGACAGCAGGAAGATCACCGCCTGGGCGGCGGGCAGCATGGACAGGGTGAGTTCGGGTTCGGCACCCAGGGCGTTCAGGCCGGGGGTGTCGAGGATGCGCAGGCCCTGGCGCAGCAGCGGGTGGTCGAAGTTGACCATGGCGTGGCGCCAGGCGGGTACCAGCACCATGCCGGGACGGCCGGCGGGTTCCAGGGTGTCGGGGTGGAAACCGAGCTGGATGGCCTGCTCCACCGGCATCGGCTTGGTCTTGGCCACCTGGGTGAAGGCCTGGACCATGTTGTCCGGGTCGCTGGTGTCCAAGGGGATGTTCACCCAGTGGCGGGGGATGCGCTTGAACTGGGCGACGCTTGCCGAGGCGGTGCGGGTCTCGATGGGCAGCAGGCGGATGTAGGGGCGTTCCGAGCGCGGGTCGTGGAACAGCTCGGTGGGGCACATGGTGGTGCGCCCGGCCTGGGACGGCAGCATGCGCTGGCCGTACTCGGAGAAGAACAGGCTGTTGATCAGCTCGGTCTTGCCGCGGGAGAACTCACCGACGAAGGCCAGGGTGATGTGGTCGGTGCGCAGCAGGCGCAGGGCGCGCTCGAGCTTGTCCTGCACGGCGGCGGTGCTCAGGCGGCTGTGTTCCAGCCAGCTGCGGTAGCGGGTGATTTCCCGCATCAGCTCGCGCTTCCAGGCGACGTAGGCGTCCACCTGCTGACTCAGTCGTTCCATGCTCATCCTGGCTCTCCTTCCGCTCACGCGTCCTGCGTTCAGAAACTAAGGGGGGAACTCGACAACGATGGTACGGCCGTCTCGACAGCGGGCCGATGCCTGGGCGGGCGTTCGGCAATTATCCGCCGTCCCGGCTGGCCGTCAATCGAGCGGCTTCACAGTCCCGCCTTAAGGTCTGTCAGGGTTGCCGAGCGGTCAGACCGGGCAGCGCCGGCAGGGTGCGCGGGGTGCGGATGCGCACGCGCTTCTGGCGGTTCAGCTCGCCGCCTTCCAGGCTCACCTGGCTCTTGGCGACGCCGAAGGCGTCGGCGAGGAAGGCCATCAGGTGGGCATTGGCCCGGCCTTCGATGGGCGGCGCGGTGAGGCGGATCTTCAGGCGATCCCCGTGCAGCCCGGCGAACTCGTCGCGGCTCGCCTTGGGCTGCAGGTGGCAGGCGAGGATCAGGTCCTCGCCGTCCCAGCGGAACCAGCTCATCAGAGGAAGGGGCTGAGCTGCGGCGGCATCTGGGTCATGGCGGCCAGGCCGCCGATGACGAAGCGATCCAGCAGGTTCAGGGCGATGAAGGCGAAGATCGGCGAGATATCCAGCCCGCCCAGGTTCGGCAGCAGCTTGCGGAAGGGGGCCAGCAGCGGCTCGCAGATCTGGTTCACCAGCTGGGCGCCGGGGTTGTAGCTGCCCGGGGAGACCCAGGAGAGGATCACGCTGATGATCATGGCGAAGAAGAACACCTTGAGGAACAGCGAGGTGATGCTGATCACCGACCACACCAGCAGCTGCGGCAGCGCGCTCAGGGGGTTGGCGCCCATCAGCAGCACCACCACGATCATCAGCAGCCATTGCAGCAGTACGGCCAGCACCAGGGAGGCCAGGTCGAGCCCGCCGAGGCCGGGGATGACCTTGCGCAGCGGGTTCAGCAGGGGCTTGGTGGCCCGCACCACGAACTGGCTGAGGGGGTTGTAGAAGTCGGCCCGTACCAGCTGCAGGATGAAGCGCAGCAGTACGACCAGCAGGTAGAGGCTGCCAAGGGTCTGGATCACATAGATCGCGGCGGAGGCGAGTCCGGTCATTGGGCGTTCCTTGTGGAGGTGGGCGCACGGCCAGCGGGGGTGCCGGCGATGCGGGCTACTTTATCGGGATTCCCGGTTCGCATGGAGGGTGTCACTGCCCGGCCATCAGGTCCGGTCCGTTACAGCGCGTGTCCTCATGGTCGCCGAGAGTCATCAGGGTGAAGCCGTCGGGTCGCTGGAGGATGGTGGCGTAGGCATAGGCCAGGTCGTGCAGGTCCTTCTTGCTGTCGTACAGCTGGATCTCCACCTGGAAGCGGCCGGCGTCCTTGCAGGCACGTACCGGGCCGTAGAGCAGGGTGATGCCGGGCTCAGCGCGCTGCGCCTTGAGCTGTTCGCGGGCGGTCAGGTTCTGCTGGCGCTGTTCCGGGGCGCTCCAGTCGCCGGCCAGCGCATCGTCCACCATCAGCCATTCGTCGACGAAGCCCCGGCCGTTGCTGGCGGCCGGCTGGATGCGCTGCAGGGCGTCGCCATCCAGGCGGTAGCGGTAGATGCCAGCGCGGGTCATGCGGTCGGCGTCCAGGCTGCCCACTTCGGCGCGTAGCTCGAAGCCGTCGGGCCGGGCCTTCAGGCGTGGCTCGGTTTCGTCGCGCACGTAGCCCTGCTGCAGGTGGTGCAGGGTGCGCTGGGCGGTCTCGCCATTGCGTGGTTGCACCACATCCACGGCCAAGCGGCTCCAGCGCGAGGTGCACCAGGGGGTGCCGTGGGCGATGACGAACTGCCCGCCGGCCAGGCGCACGTATTGGTAGAAGTCGCCGTAGGCGTCGGAGAGTTCCTTCAGCGGCGGGCTGCGCCATTCCAGGGTGCGCACCCAGCGGTCGCCTTCCCGGGCATAGCCGAGCAGCAGGATGTCGTCGCCGCAGGGGATGGAGGTGGCGGCCTGGACCACCACCATCGGCGGCAGCCCCGGCTCGTCGTGACGCGCCACGGCATAGGGGCTCACCGAGGTTTCCTCGCCTTCCGGCGCCGGCTGGGCGGGCATCAGCTCGCGGGCCATTTCCTGCTGCAGGGCGTCGGCATCGAGGTCGGCACCGCTGCACGCCAGGCGCGCATCCAGGGCGCGGGTGATGGCGTCCTTGTGGGCCTCCACGGCGGTGGCGATGGCAGGGGAAACGTCGGTGGGCAGCTCTTCGTCCTGCCCGTCCAGGCCGGCCTGGACCTGCTCGAAGGCGGTGCGGGTGGCCTGGGCCAGGTCGGGTTGCAGGGCGCAGGTGTCCGCCAGAGCCGGCAGGCCCAGCGAGAGCAGCAGGGGTGCCAGTGACCAGGCGACTGAGCGCGGCATGCTCATTGCCCGAGCTGGTCGGCCAGTTCGGCGGAACGGCGGTCGGCGGCGCCCAGGGCCTGCTCCACCAGGGATTCGAAGCCATTGCCCTGGAAGGATTTGATGGCCGCCTCGGTGGTGCCGTTGGGGGAGGTGACGCGGCGGCGCAGCTCGGCCGGGCCGACATCGCTGCCCACGGCCATGCGTGCGGCGCCCAGGGCGGTCTGCAGGGTCAGCCGGGCGGCCACCTCGGGGCTCAGGCCCAGCTTCTCGCCGGCGGCGGTCATGGCTTCCATCAGCAGGAAGAAGTAGGCCGGGCCGCTGCCGGAGACGGCGGTGACAGCGTCGATCTGCTTCTCCTCGTCGAGCCACAGGGCGATGCCCACGGCTTGCAGCAGCTGCTCGGCCTGGCGGCGCTGCTCATCGCTGACGGCGGCGGTGGCGTACAGGCCGCTGGCGCCTTCGCCCAGCAGGGCCGGGGTGTTGGGCATGCAGCGCACGATGGAGTCGACGCCCAGCCAGCGGGCCAGGCTGGCGCAGGGGATGCCGGCGGCGATGGACACGACCAGCTGGCCAGCGGACAGGCTCGGGGCCAGCGCTTCGCACACGGCCTTCATGACCTGGGGCTTGGTGGCCAGGACCACCACATCGGCGCCGCGCACGGCGTCGGCGTTGCTCTCGACCACCTCGATGCCGTGCTCGGCGGCGATGCGGGCGCGCTGCTCGGCGCCAGGGTCGCTGGCGCGGATGTGGTCGGCCGGAACGCCCTGGGCGCGCAGGCCACCGATCAGGCTGGCGGCCATGTTGCCGGCGCCGATGAATGCAATGCGGGGAGTGCTCATGTCGTGTTCCTTCCTTATTAGGGGGCCGGCTGCCCGTAGTCGCGGGCGCCGAACAGGGCGGTACCGATGCGCACCCAGGTGGCGCCTTCGGCGATCGCCGCTTCGAGGTCGTGGCTCATGCCCATGGACAGGGTGTCGAGGGCGAGGTCCAGGTCGGTCATCAACTGGCGCAGGCGGGCGAAGGCAGCGTGCTGGGCTGCGACGTCGTCGGTGGGCTCGGGAATCGCCATCAGCCCGCGCAGGCGCAGGTTCGGCAGGCCGGCCACGGCCTTGGCCAGGGCCGGGAGGTCTTCCGGTGCACAGCCCGACTTGCTGGCTTCGCCGCTGACGTTGACCTGCAGGCAGATGTTCAGCGGCGCCAGGTGGGCAGGGCGCTGGGCGGAAAGGCGCTCGGCGATCTTCAGCCGGTCCACCGAGTGCACCCAGTGGAAGTGCTCGGCGATGGGCTTGGTCTTGTTCGACTGGATCGGGCCGATGAAATGCCAGGTCAGCGGCAGGTCGGTGAGTTCGGCCTGCTTGGCCAGCGCTTCCTGGAGGTAGTTCTCGCCGAAATCGGCCACACCCTGGGCGTGGGCCTCGCGAATGGCGTCGGCGGGTTTGGTCTTGCTCACGGCCAGCAGGCCGATGGTGGATGAATCCCTTCCAGAGGCTTGCGCCGCCTCACGGATACGCGCGCGAACCTTTGCAATATTCTTTGCTATCGTGGACATTAACTGCGCTCTACAGCCCGGCCTGAGTGGGTCTGCGGCATTCTAACCGCTTGGAATTGGGGAGTCCCATGGATATTACTGAGCTGCTTGCGTTCAGCGCCAAGCAGGGCGCTTCGGACCTGCATCTCTCGGCCGGGCTGCCGCCCATGATCCGCGTCGACGGCGATGTTCGCCGTATCAACCTGCCCCCCCTGGACCACAAGCAGGTGCACGCGCTGATCTACGACATCATGAACGACAAGCAGCGCAAGGATTACGAGGAATTCCTCGAAACCGACTTCTCGTTCGAGGTGCCCGGCGTGGCCCGCTTCCGGGTCAACGCCTTCAACCAGAACCGCGGCGCCGGCGCCGTGTTCCGGACCATTCCCTCCAAGGTGCTGTCCATGGAGGACCTGGGCATGGGCGAGATCTTCAAGAAGATCTCCGACGTTCCCCGCGGCCTGGTGCTGGTCACCGGCCCCACCGGTTCGGGCAAGTCCACCACCCTGGCGGCGATGCTCGACTACCTCAACGGCACCAAGTACCACCACATCCTGACCGTGGAAGACCCGATCGAATTCGTCCACGAGTCGAAGAAGTGCCTGATCAACCAGCGTGAGGTGCACCGTGACACCCTCGGCTTCAACGAGGCGCTGCGCTCGGCCCTGCGGGAAGACCCGGACATTATCCTGGTGGGCGAGATGCGCGACCTGGAGACCATCCGACTGGCGCTGACCGCCGCGGAAACCGGTCACCTGGTTTTCGGCACCCTGCACACCACCTCCGCCGCCAAGACCATCGACCGGGTGGTCGACGTGTTCCCGGCCGAGGAAAAGGCGATGGTGCGCTCCATGCTCTCCGAATCCCTGCAGGCGGTCATTTCCCAGACCCTGCTGAAAAAGATCGGCGGCGGCCGGGTGGCGGCCCACGAGATCATGATCGGCACCCCCGCCATCCGTAACCTGATCCGCGAGGACAAGGTGGCGCAGATGTATTCCGCCATCCAGACCGGCGGCGCCCTGGGCATGCAGACCCTGGACAGCTGCCTGAAGGGCTTGGTGGCCAAGGGCCTGGTCAGCCGCGAAAGCGCGCGCGAAAAGGCCAAGACGCCGGAAAACTTCTAGACCCGACAGGGCGCCCCGGCAGGCGCCCTGTCTGCTTGAACGGGGCGGCTGCCCGAACTGGCCTGTACGCGAGCGAACAGGTCGGCCATCCACATTGCGAGAAAGACCATGGAATTCGAGAAACTGTTGCGCCTGATGGTCGAGAAGGGCGGTTCGGACCTGTTCATCACGGCCGGTGTGCCGCCGTCGATGAAGGTCAACGGCAAGGTCATGCCGGTCACCAAGAACCCCATGTCGCCGGAGCAGACCCGGGAAACCGTGCTGGGGGTGATGAACGAGCAGCAGCGCCGCGACTTCGCCGAGAACCACGAGTGCAACTTCGCCATCAGCGCCCGGGGCATCGGCCGTTTCCGCGTCAGCGCCTTCTACCAGCGCAACCTGGTGGGCATGGTGCTGCGCCGCATCGAGACCAACATTCCCACCCTGGAGCAGCTCAAGCTGCCCGAGGTGCTGAAGAAGCTGGCCATGACCAAGCGCGGCCTGGTGCTCTTCGTCGGCGCCACCGGCACCGGCAAGTCCACGTCCCTGGCGGCGATGATCGGCTACCGCAACAAGAACAGCTCCGGCCACATCATCTCCATCGAAGACCCCATCGAATACATCCACCAGCACCAGGGCTGCATCGTCACCCAGCGTGAAGTGGGGATCGACACCGAATCCTTCGAGGTGGCCCTGAAGAACACCCTGCGCCAGGCGCCGGACGTGATCCTCATCGGCGAGGTGCGGACCCGCGAGACCATGGACCACGCCGTGGCCTTCGCCGAAACCGGCCACCTGTGCCTGGCCACCCTGCACGCCAACAACGCCAACCAGGCGCTGGACCGGATCATCAACTTCTTCCCCGCCGATCGTCAGCAGCAGGTGTGGATGGACCTGTCCCTCAACCTCAAGGCCATCGTCGCCCAGCAACTGGTGCCGACCCCGGATGGCAAGGGGCGCCGCGCGGTGATCGAGGTGCTGATCAACACCCCGCTGGTGGCCGACCTGATCCGCAAGGGCGAGGTCCACGAGCTCAAGCCGTTGATGAAGCGCTCCACCGAGCAGGGCATGCAGACCTTCGACCAGGCGCTGTACAACCTCTACTCCCAGGGCGAGATCACCTACGAAGACGCCCTGCTCTACGCCGACTCGGCGAACGACCTGCGCCTGATGATCAAGCTCGGTTCCGAGACCGACGGCGAACACCTGACCAGCATCAGTGGCGGGCTGTCCCTGGAAGTGTCGGAAGACGATCCGGGCCGCCGCTTCCGCTGAGTGGTGCCAGCCACTGCGCCGCCCGGCGCGCCAAGGCCTCCAGTGTGTCGTTCCCCGCAGGCCAGGTAACCGCGATCCAGGCGCCGAAAGGCGCCTGGATCGTTTCCAGCACCTCGCCACCGTGTTCCGCCAGGTGCGGTGGAATGAAACCGCGCAGGGCCGCACGGGCGCCGTCGCCCAGGGCGATCACCAGTCGTGGCCGGAGCTGCTGCAGCTCCGCCTCCAGCCAGGGGGCACAGGCCGTCAGTTCGGCTTCCGTCACCGGCAGCGCCTCGCGCTCGCTGCGCAGCCCCTGGCTGTGCCAGGCGAAGTGCTTCACGGCGTGGGTGAAGTACAGGCGTTCGCGGGCCAGCCCGGCGTTGGCCAGGGCTTCGCGCAGGCGGATGCCGGCGGGGTCGCTGAAGGGCTGCCCGCTCAGGTCGTCCTGATCGGAAGGCTGGCTGCCGAGCACCATCACGTCGGCGGTTTCCGGACCCTGCCCGGCCACGGCGCAGGTCGCGGCGTGCCAGCGCGGGCAGGCCTGGCAACGCTCCAGGGCCGAGGTGGCCTCGCGCACCGGCTGGGCTTTCAGTGGGCTGATCAGCACCGTCTTGCCGTCCTGGGCGCCGACCGCCGGGGCCTGGGCCAGACGCTGCTGGCCGGTGCGGGCCGCGCTGACCAGGGCGGGGATCAGCGGCCCTTCCGGCAGGTGGCGCCAGAAGCGTGCGGGCATGTGGCCGCGCATCACCTTCGGGTTGAGCCGGGCCGGATTGAAGGTGCTGCGGTAGTAGGCCTGCCACAGCGATTGATCCGGGTCGTCGCGCTCCTCGATGGCAGCCTGCAGGCCGGGTGGCCCCGGGGGCAGGTAGGCCAGGCGCTCGCCGTTGAAGCAGGCCACGCCGTCGGGCGTGGCGATCAGCCAGCTGTGCCGCCCCATGCGCGGGACGAAGTGTTCGGCGGCGAGGTCGAGCACCTCGTGTGCCGGTTCGATCCAGGCCAGGTAGTCCGGCTCGCCGCGTTGGGCCTGGCCCGGGCGGAAGCGCAGGAAGGCGTGGAGGTGGTGGGCTTCCCGGCGCACGGCCTTGAGCCGCCGGTGCAGCTCGGCGCCGTCGCGGTCGCCCGGCAGCATGGCGCTGCGGTCACCCCGGGCAGCCCGCCAGAGCACCCGGTAGAGCAGGCCCCAGCGGTCCTGCTGGCGGAAGCGTGCAGCCTGGGCCAGCAATTCCGGCAGTTCGCGAGGAATGCGCACTGTGCCGCCTGGGGCGTCCGCCGGAGCGGGGTCGAGGCTGTCGAAGAGGCCGGCATCCGGCGTCCAGTCCACCTGGTGCGGGGCGATCCCGGCCTGCAGCAGGCGCCGGGCTTCGCTGCGCCAGCCTTCGAAGCTGCCGTCGAAGCGGGGCCGGTGCATCACCAGAGCGCCATCTGTGCCGGGGCGTCGCCGAGCTGGCGGCGCAGGGCGGTGGATTCGAGGTCGGCCAGCCGGGGCCTGTAGTCCTGGGTGATGATGAACGGCCGGGCCTTGTCCATGGCACAGCGCAGGCGCACCACGTCCTGGTAGCGGATGCGCCGCTCGCGGCGCAGGTCCGCCAGGCGCCGGGCGCTGAGCACGCCGATGCCGGGCACGCGGGCGATCATCGCGGGCTCTGCGCGGTTGAGGTCGAGGGGGAACTGTTCGCGGTTGGCCAGCGCCCAAGCCAGCTTGGGGTCGATGTCCAGGGGCAGGTTGCCGGGGCTGCTGATCAACTCCTCGACGCGGAAGCCGTAGCCGCGCAGGAGGAAGTCGGCCTGGTACAGGCGGTGTTCGCGCATGAGCGGCGGCGGCTCGGCCGGCAGCCCGCCGGGGGCGCTGGGGATGGGGCTGAAGGCGGAGTAGTAGACGCGCTTGAGCCGGTAGGCACTGTAGAGCGATTGGGCGGTGCCGAGGATGGTGCGGTCGTCGGTGGCGTCGGCGCCGACGATCATCTGGGTGCTCTGCCCGGCCGGGGCGAAGGCGGGTCCACGCCGCTCCTCCTGCGCTTCTTCCACGCCCAGGCGGATGCGGCCCATGGCGCGCCGGATCGGCGCCACACGCTTCTCCGGCGCCAAGCGCACCAGCCCGGATTCGGTGGGCAGCTCGATGTTCACGCTCAGGCGGTCGGCGTACAGGCCGGCCTCGGCGATCAGCTCCGGGCTGGCGTCGGGGATGGTCTTCAGGTGGATGTAGCCGCGGAAGTGGTGTTCTTCCCGCAGCAGCCGGGCCACGCGTACCAGTTGCTCCATGGTGTAGTCCGCGGAGCGGATGATCCCGGAACTGAGGAACAGCCCGCTGATGCAGTTGCGCCGGTAGAAGTCGAGGGTCAGCCGCACCACTTCTTCCGGGGTGAAGCGGGCGCGCGGCACATCGCTGGAGCGGCGGTTGACGCAGTACTGGCAGTCGTAGATGCAGAAGTTGGTGAGCAGGATCTTCAGCAGGGCCACGCAGCGCCCATCGGGGGTGAAGCTGTGGCAGATGCCCATGCCGTTGGTGGACCCGATGCCGGCCTTGCCGGTGGAGCCACGCTTGGGGGCGCCGCTGCTGGCGCAGGACACGTCGTACTTGGCGGCGTCAGCCAGCACGGTTAGCTTGTCGATCAGTTCCATGGTCGGATTCTGAAGTTAACTGTACGTGCATACAGTATTTCGGCGACCGGAACCTGTGCAAGTCCGTCGACGACCTTCGGTCGCCGGCCCGTCATCAGGAGATCACATGCAACGCCCGGATACCCACAGCACCCTGATCGGCTACCTCCTGTGGATCTTCGGATTCCTCGGGGCGCACCGCTTCTACTACGGCCGGCCGGTGACCGGCACCCTGTGGTTCTTCACCCTGGGGCTGTTCTTCATCGGCTGGATCATCGACCTGTTCCTGATCCCGTCCATGGAGCGCGAGGCCGCCCTGCGCTTCAATGCGGGCTCCTACGACTACACGGTGGCCTGGCTGCTGCTGACCTTCCTCGGTGTGTTCGGTGTGCACCGCATGTACCAGGGCAAATGTATCACCGGCATCCTCTATTTCTTCACCGGTGGGTTCTTCCTGCTGGGCGTGCTCTACGACTTCTGGACCTTGAACACGCAGGTCTCGGTGCTCAACGCCCAGCGTTGAGCCGGAAAGCAAAGGGGCCGTCGATGACGGCCCCTTTCGTTTGCTGCGGTTTCAGCTTCAGCCCTGGAAGGTCAGGTGGCCGTCCATGAAGGTGTAGCGTACGCGCCCGGGCAGCGAGTCGCCGATGAACGGGCAGTTGCGCCCGCGCGAGTGCCAGGCCTCGCCGGCCTGGGTGCGGCCCTTCGGGTCGAACAGCACCAGGTCCGCCGGGGCGCCGACCGCCACGCGGCCGGCCGGCAAGCGCAGGGCGCGGGCCGGGCCGGCGGTGAGGCGGGCGAGCAGGGTGGGCAGGTCCAGCAGGCCGTCTTCCACCAGGCTCATGGCCAGCGGCAGCAGCAGTTCGACGCTGCTGATACCGGGCTCGGTGGCGGCGAAGGGCGCCAGCTTGGCGTCGGCTTCGTGGGGCTGGTGGTGGCTGGCGATGGCACCGATCACGCCACTCTTCACCGCCTGGCGCAGGCCTTCGCGGTCCGCCTGGCTGCGCAGCGGCGGCTGCACGTGGTAGAGGCTGGAGAAGTCGGTGAGGGCGTCGTCGGTCAGCAGCAGCTGGTACATGGCGACATCGGCGGTGACCGGCAGGCCGCGGGCCTGGGCCTCGGCGATCATTTCGGCACCACGGGCGCTGGTGATCTGGCTGAAGTGCGCACGCACGCCGCTCTGCTCCACCAGCAGCAGGTCACGGGCCAGGGCCACGGTCTCGGCGCTCTCGGGGATCCCGGCCAGGCCGAGGAAGCCGGCGGTGGCGCCTTCGTGGGCGAGGCCGCCTTCCGCCAGGTCGGCGTCCTGGGGTTGCAGCACCAGGGTCAGGTCGAAGGTGGCGGCGTACTCCATGGCGCGGCGCAGGGTGCGGCTGCTGCTCATGGGCGCCAGGCCGTTGCCGAAGGCGACGCAGCCGGTGTCACGCAGGGCGACCAGCTCGGCCAGCTGCTCGCCGGCGAGGTTGCGGGTGAGGGCGCCGATGGGGAAGACCTTGGCATGGCCGGCCTCGCGGGCGCGGTCGAGGATCAGTTCGGCCACGGCGGGGGTGTCCAGCACCGGGCGGGTCAGCGGCGGGCAGCACAGGCTGGTCACGCCACCGGCGGCGGCGGCGCGGGTCTCGCTGTCGACGTTGCCCTTGCGGCTGTAGCCGGGCTCGCGCAGGGCGGCGTTGAGGTCCACCAGGCCGGGAGCGGCCACCAGGCCCTGGGCGTCGATGCGGGTCTCGGCCTCGAAGCCGGCCGGTGCCTGGCCGATGGCGGTGACCTTGCCGGCCTGGAGGAACAGGTCGGTGACCTGGTCGGTGCCGCTGGCGGGATCGATGAGGCGGGCGCCGATGATGTGGGTACGCATCAGTTCTGCACCTCGGCTTCCTGATTGATCTGGCGTTGGGTGTTCTGGCCGCTCATGGCCATGGAGAGCACGGCCATGCGGATGGCGATGCCATAGGTGACCTGGTTGAGGATCACCGAGTGGCTGCCGTCGGCGACGGCGGACTCGATCTCCACGCCGCGGTTGATCGGCCCCGGGTGCATGACGATGGCGTCGGGCTTGGCCAGTTTGAGGCGCTGGGTGGTCAGCCCGTAGAGGCGGTAGAACTCGCCTTCGCTGGGCAGCAGGCCGCCCTGCATGCGCTCGCGCTGCAGGCGCAGCATGATCACCACGTCCACGTCCTTGAGCCCTTCGGCCAGGTCGGTGTGGACGCTGACGCCGTACTGCTCGATGCCGATGGGCAGCAGGGTGCGCGGCGCGATCACGCGGATGTCCGGGCAGCCCAGGGCCTTGAGGGCGAGCATGTCGGAGCGGGCGACGCGCGAGTGCAGGATGTCGCCGACGATGGCCACCGAGAGGTTCTCGAAGCTGCCCTTGTGGCGGCGGATGGTGAGCATGTCGAGCATGCCCTGGGTCGGGTGCGCGTGGCGCCCGTCGCCGCCGTTGATGATGGCGACGTCAGGGCAGACGTGCTCGGCGATGAAGTGGGCGGCGCCGGAGTCGGCATGGCGGACCACGAACATGTCGGCCGCCATGGCCTCCAGGTTGCGCAGGGTGTCGAACAGCGTCTCGCCCTTGCTGGTGGAGGAGGTGGAGACGTTCAGGCTGATGACGTCGGCGGAGAGGCGCTGGGCCGCCAGCTCGAAGGTGGTGCGGGTGCGCGTGGAGTTCTCGAAGAACACGTTGCACACCGTCTTGCCGCGCAGCAGGGGCACCTTTTTGACGGCGCGGGCGCCGACTTCGAGGAAGGAGTCGGCGGTGTCGAGGATTTCGGTCAGCAGCTCACGGGGCAGGCCGTCGAGCGAGAGGAAGTGGCGCAGCTGGCCCTGGTCGTTGAGCTGCAGCGGGCGCTTGGCGTTCGGCATGGGGCGGGCCCTGGGGGTCGGGTTTTCAGGAGGCGGCGAGGACCTGGCGCTCGAGTGCGAGCGGCGCGGGGCCGAGCAATTTTACCCGCTCGTGGGTGGCCAGGGACAGGGTGGCGCCGACCACGTCGGGGCGGATCGGCAGCTCCCGGGCGTTGAGGTCCAGCAGGCAGACCAGGGTCACGCTGGCCGGGCGGCCATAGTCGAACAGCTCGTTGAGGGCGGCGCGCACGGTGCGCCCGCTCATCAGCACGTCATCGATCAGCACCAGGTGCTGGCCTTCGATCTCGAAGGGCAGTTCGGAGGGCTGCACCTGGGGATGCAGGCCGTTCTGGGTGAAGTCGTCGCGGTAGAAGGAGACGTCGAGCACGCCCATGGCGTCGTCGCGGCCCAGGGCTTCCATCAGGGCCTGGGCGACCCAGACGCCGCCGGTGCGGATGCCGATGAAGCGCGGTGTGTCGATGTGCCGGGCCGCCAGGTGGTCGGTCAGGGCGCGGGCCATCTGCGGCAGCAGTTCGGCCGGGTTGGGCAATGTCATGGGCGTTCCTCGCTAGTCGTGTCCGGGGTGCTCGGCCAACCAGCCTTCCAGCAGCAGGGCGGCGGCCAGGGCGTCCACCGGGCGTTCGCGGTAGCCGCCGCGCTGGCCCTGCGCCAGGCGGTGGCCCTTGGCTTCGAAGGTGGTCAGGCGTTCGTCGTGGGTGAAGACGGGCAGGTTGAAGCGGCCATTGAGGCGCCGGCCGAATTTTTCGGCGCGTTCGCTCATCTCGCTGGGGGTGCCGTCCATGTTCAGCGGCAGGCCGACGACGATGGCGTCGGGCTGCCACTCCTTGATCAGGGCCTCGACCTTCTGCCAGTCGGGTACGCCGTTCTGCGCCTTGAGCACACACAGTTCGCGGGCCTGGCCGGTGACGGCCTGGCCGACGGCGACGCCGATCTGGCGGGTGCCGTAGTCGAAGCCGAGGAGCAGCCGGGGCGCGGTTGTCGGGCCGGCCATCAGGCGTGCCCGGCCTGGCTGGTGAGCAGGTTGAGGTTGACCCCCAGCCGTGCGGCGGCGGCGGCGAGGCGCTGGTCGCTGGGGGTGTCGAAGAGGATGGCCGGGTCGGCGGGGCAGGTGAGCCAGGCGTTTTCGGCCAGCTCGGCCTCCAGTTGCCCGGCCTGCCAGCCGGCATAGCCGAGGGCGATGAGGCTCTTCTGCGGGCCGCTGCCGTCGGCGATGGCGAACAGCACGTCCTGGGAGGTGGACAGCGCCAGGTCGCCCAGGTCCAGGGTGGCCTGGTACTGCGGGCCGCTGGGGTGCAGGACGAAGCCGCGGTCGGTCTGCACGGGGCCGCCGGCGTAGATGGGCAGGTTCTGGCAGTGGGCGGGGGCGGTGTCGTCGGGGCGCAGTTGTTCGAGCACGTCACCGAGGTTGAGGCCGTTGGGGCGGTTGATCACCAGTCCCATGGCGCCCTGGTCGTTGTGTTCGACCAGGTAGGTGACGGTCTGCGCGAAATTGGGATCGTCCATGTGCGGCATGGCGATCAGGAAGTGGTGCTTGAGGTAGCTGGGTGCGGTGCTTTTCATGGGCGCTAGTGTCGATCTTCGCGCCGTCGGCTTCAAGGGTGCCGGTTCAGTTGCTGGAGAGCCTGTCGCCCCGCTCGAAACGCCAGGTGCGGATGATTTCCAGGCGGTCGATGTCGGCCAGGTCGCCGGTGAAGGGGGCGAAGGGGGCGGCGAGGCGGACGATGCGCATGGCGGCCTGGTCCAGTACCGGCTGGCCGGATGACTCCAGCACCTGCACCTCATAAAGAGTGCCGTCGCGGTTGATCGATACCAGCAGCCTCAGCGAGCCGTAGATGCGCTGGCGGCGGGCCTCTTCAGGGTAGTTGAGGTTGCCGACGCGCTCGATCTTCTTGCGCCATTCGTCCTTGTACCAGGCACCCTTGTCGCGCATGGTCGAGGCCGCGTTGAGGCGGTGGATGCGTGGGCGCTTGGCGTAGCGCTGCTGCTCCTGTGACAGCTCGGCCTCCAGGCTGGCGATCTCGGAGGAGAGCTGGGCGCTGTCGAATACGGGGGCGGGCGGCGCCTCGGGCTCGGGCTTGGCTTCCTCGCGCTTGATCGGGGTCTTCTGTGGCTTGGGTGCCGTGGTGGCGATGGCCGCCTTGGGGGCTTCCTGGCGCTTGGTCTGCTGGGGCGCGGCGGGCGGAGTGACCTTGCGGATCTCCTGATCCTGGAACATCGCCTGCTCGGTGGTCTTGGGCGTGTCCTTGTGTTCCAGGGTGCCGCTGCCTTGCTGGTTGTTCTGGGCCAGGTAATCGGCTTCCTTCGGCTTCTCGTCACTCTTGAAGGTGGCGAGGGTGACTTCCAGCGTCTTGCTGATCTGGCTGGGGTCGCTGAAGGTGAAGCCGACACCGAGGATGAGCGCGATGTGCAGCACCGCGGCGAGGAACAGGGTGAAGCCGAGCCTGTCCGCCGGGCGCACGCTGGCGGAGGGGAAGCGGGGGAGGTCAGCGGCTGCGTTCATCGCACATCGGGTCTGCTCAAAGTGGCGCGCAGTCTGCCGAACTGGGGCGGCAGGCTGCAAGCCGCAAGCTGCAAGGTGTTGACTGCGTCAAGCTTGCGGCTTGCTCTGGTTCGCCTCCAGGCGGGTGGCGATGACGTCCATCAGGCGTTCGCCGATGCGGGTGTCGTACGCCGCGTCGATCTCGCGGATGCAGGTCGGGCTGGTGACGTTGATCTCGGTGAGGTGGTCGCCGATCACGTCGAGGCCGACGAACAGCAGGCCCTTCTCCCGCAGTACCGGACCGACGGTGGCGGCGATCTCGCGGTCCCGCTCGGTCAGCGGGCGGGCTTCGCCCCGGCCACCGGCGGCGAGGTTGCCACGGGTCTCGCCGGCAGCGGGAATGCGCGCCAGGCAGTAAGGTACCGGTTCGCCGTCTATCATCAGGATACGTTTGTCCCCGTCGACGATCGCCGGCAGGTAGCGCTGCGCCATGATCTGTTCGGCGCCGTGGCGGGTGAGGGTCTCCAGGATCACCGAAAGGTTCGGGTCGCCCTCGCGGTGACGAAAAATCATCGAACCGCCCATGCCATCAAGGGGTTTGAGAATGATGTCACGCTGCTCTTTTGCAAACTCGCGCAGAATGTCGGGCCGTCGACTCACCAGGGTCGTCGGGGTGAGGTGCGGGAAGAGCGTGGCAAAGAACTTCTCGTTGCAGTCGCGCAGACTCTGCGGACGGTTCACCACCAGCACGCCGGCGCGTTCGGCCTGCTCCAGCAGGTAGGTGGAGTAGATGAACTCGTTGTCGAAGGGCGGATCCTTGCGCATGAGGATCACATCGAGGTCGGCGAGCGGGGTGTCCTGCTCATCCCCGAGGACATACCAGCCCGCAGGGTCGGCCTTCACCTCGAGCGGTTTCATGCGGGCACGGGCTACGCCCGCTGCCTGGTAAAGATCCTGCTGCTCCATATAGAAGAGGGACCAGCCGCGAGCCTGGGCCGCGAGAAGCATGGCCAGGGAGCTGTCCTTCTTGAAGTTGATCTGCGCAATGGGGTCCATGACGATCCCGAGGCGAACGCTCATGGGTGGTGTCTCCGCAACTCGTGAAGTGAAGAAAGGGGCCTCGATCGGGCCCCGGAAGAGGCGCTCAGGGTGGCGCTGGAGGCGGTTGCGGTCAAGGGAAACCTCGCCGTGCGAACTGGCAAATCCATGGCGTAGGCGGTTTCTGGCTTGCGTCTGGAGAGTGTGCTAAAAAGGCCCGACGATTGGGTCGCAGCCCGTCGCTGACAGGGCCTCAGGCGCACTGAACGAAGCTAATAACGACTCACCGAGGCGATGGTAGGGCGAACATGGAACAGCATTCCGAGGGTTTGAAGGTGATGGTGATCGACGATTCGAAGACGATTCGTCGCACCGCTGAAACTCTGCTGAAGAAGGTGGGTTGCGAGGTCATCACGGCTGTCGACGGTTTCGATGCCCTGGCCAAGATCGCGGACACACACCCGAACATCATCTTTGTCGACATCATGATGCCGCGTCTCGACGGTTATCAGACCTGCGCCCTGATCAAGAACAACAGTGCTTTCAAGTCCACCCCGGTGATCATGCTGTCCTCCAAGGACGGCCTGTTCGACAAGGCCAAGGGTCGCATCGTCGGTTCCGACCAGTACCTCACCAAGCCCTTCAGCAAGGAAGAACTGCTCGGCGCGATCAAGACCCACGTGCCTGATTTCACCCCGGTGGAACAAGCCTCCTGAAGTCCGGCCCTCGTGGCTGGAAGTGCCTTTCCGTATTGGGGACAAACATGGCTCGTATTCTGATTGTTGATGACTCGCCGACCGAAATGTACAAGCTGACCGCCATGCTCGAAAAACATGGCCATCAGGTACTGAAGGCGGAAAATGGCGCCGACGGCGTCGCCCTGGCTCGCCAGGAAAAACCCGACGCCGTGCTGATGGACATCGTCATGCCCGGCCTCAATGGCTTCCAGGCGACCCGTCAGCTGACCAAGGACGCCGAAACCAGCCACATCCCGGTGATCATCGTCACCACCAAGGATCAGGAAACCGACAAGGTCTGGGGCAAGCGCCAGGGCGCGAAGGACTACCTGACCAAGCCGATCGACGAAGACACGCTGCTGAAAACCCTCAACGCGGTGCTGGCCGGCTGATGCCGGTAGCACCGTGATGCCCTAGAAGAAGGCTCAGCCCCGCATGTCGGACGCAAAGACCCCATTCCAGATACTCCTCGAGATCGACCAGCGCTGCCGCGCCCTGGCGGCGGGCTTGCCCGCCCAGCAGGAAACGGTCCAGACCTGGAGTGGGATCGGTTTCCGCATGGGCGAGCGCTTCTTCGTGGCGTCCATGGGCGAAGTGGGCGAAGTGCTCCACGAGCCCCGCTACACCCAGCTGCCGGGGGTGAAACCCTGGGTCAAGGGAGTCGCCAACGTCCGTGGCCGGTTGCTGCCGATCATGGACCTGTGCGGCTTCTTCGGCGGCGAACTCTCGTCCCTGCGCAAGCAGCGCCGGGTGCTGGTGGTCGACCACCAGGAAATCTTCGCCGGCCTCATCGTCGACGAAGTCTTCGGTATGCAGCACTTCCCGGTGGGCTCGTTCTCCGAGGAACTGCCGCCGCTGGAGGCCACCATCCAACCCTTCATCCACGGCGTGTTCCAGCGTGAACATCCCTGGCTGGTGTTCAGCCCTCATGCGCTGGCCCAGCACCAGGTGTTCCTGGACGTCGCGGTCTAGTTCCCAACGCGCAGGCTTTCGGGCCTGCGCGCAGGGCCGTTTCCGGGAGGGGCGGCCCGATCGGTCGGAGTGCAGTGTCTCCGGCTGACCCAGGCACCAGCGTGTGCCGTTGATCCAAGGTTGGGCCGGTCTATACCGGCCCTTGGCGTTACATGGAAATCGTTGTGTAGTTGGTCCAGGCGGGGGCCCGATAATGAAAAAACTGAACGCAGGCAATCTACTCGCGGGAGCGCGCAGCAGTACGTTGATCGCCGGACTCTTCGTGGTCCTGATCGTCTCCATCGTGCTGCTGTTCGCCAACTTCGCGTACCTCAACACGCAGGCGAACCACGACCAGGAATACCTCGGCCACTCCGGTGAGCTGCGGGTCCTGTCCCAGCGTATCGCGAAGAACGCCACCGAAGCGGCGGCGGGCAAGCCCGAGGCCTTCGCCCTGTTGAAGGAAGCGCGCAACGACTTCGAGAAGCGCTGGAACATCCTGCTCAACGGTGACGCGGAAACCGGCCTGCCGCCGGCGCCCGAAGCCGTCAAGGCCCAGATGGACGCCGTGCAGGCGGACTGGAACAGCCTGCGGCAGAACTCCGACGCCATCCTGGCCAGCGAGCAGACCGTACTCTCCCTGCACCAGGTAGCCGGCACCCTCGCCGAGACCATCCCGCAGCTGCAGGTCGAGTACGAGGAAGTCGTGGACATCCTGCTGGAAAGCGGCGCGCCCGCTGCCCAGGTGTCCGTGGCCCAGCGCCAGTCGCTGCTGGCCGAACGGATCCTCGGCTCCGTGAACAAGGTACTGGCCGGTGACCAGGACTCCGTACAGGCCGCCGACATGTTCGGCCGCGACGCCAGTCTGTTCGGCCGCGTACTGAACGCGATGCTCGAAGGCAACGCCGCCATGGAAATCTCCAAGGTGACCGATACCGAAGCCCTGGAGCGCCTGCAGGAGATTTCCGAGCTGTTCGAGTTCGTCTCCGGTTCCGTGGACGAAATCCTCGAGACTTCGCCCGAACTCTTCCAGGTCCGTGAATCCGCCAACACCATCTTCACCGGCTCCCAGACACTGCTGGACAAGGCATCCCAACTGGCTGCCGGCTTCGAGGAGCAGGCCGCCGGCCGTAGCCTGAACACCCTGGCTGGCTACATCCTCGGTGCCCTGGCACTGGGTTCGATCATCCTGATCGGCCTGGTCATGGTTCAGACCACCCGCCAGCGTCTGGCCGAGACCGCCGAGAAGAACGAACGTAACCAGGCCGCGATTCTGCGACTGCTCGACGAAATTGCCGACCTTGCAGACGGTGACTTGACCGTAGCGGCGACCGTAACCGAGGACTTCACCGGTGCGATCGCGGACTCGATCAACTACTCCATCGACCAGCTCCGCGAACTGGTAGAGACCATCAACCTGACCGCCGTGCAGGTAGCCGCCGCTGCCCAGGAAACCCAGGCCACCGCCATGCACCTGGCCGAGGCTTCCGAGCACCAGGCCCAGGAAATCGCCGGTGCGTCCGCCGCGATCAACGAAATGGCCGTGTCGATTGACCAGGTATCGGCGAACGCCTCGGAATCCTCCGCGGTAGCGGAACGTTCCGTAGCCATCGCCAACAAGGGCAACGAAGTGGTGCACAACACCATCACCGGCATGGACAACATCCGCGAGCAGATCCAGGACACCTCCAAGCGAATCAAGCGTCTCGGTGAATCGTCCCAGGAGATCGGTGACATCGTGAGCCTGATTAACGACATTGCCGACCAGACCAACATCCTTGCACTGAACGCCGCGATCCAGGCGTCCATGGCGGGTGACGCCGGTCGAGGCTTCGCCGTGGTAGCGGACGAGGTACAGCGCCTCGCAGAACGTTCCTCTGCCGCAACCAAGCAGATCGAGGCCCTGGTTAAGACCATTCAGACCGACACCAACGAAGCGGTTATCTCCATGGAGCAGACCACCTCCGAAGTGGTACGCGGTGCCCGCCTCGCGCAGGACGCCGGTGTGGCCCTGGAAGAGATCGAGAAGGTATCCAAGACCCTCGCGGCCCTGATCCAGAACATCTCCAACGCGGCACGCCAGCAGGCGTCGTCCGCGGGCCACATTTCCAACACCATGAACGTCATTCAGGAGATCACCTCGCAGACCTCCGCCGGTACCACGGCAACCGCCAAGAGCATCGGTAACCTCGCCAAGATGGCGAGCGAGATGCGCAAGTCGGTATCCGGCTTCAACCTGCCGGACGCAGACCGGGCCTGACCAAGGGAGGTGCCGCAGCCTGAGGCTGCGGCGCAACGGCCATGAGCGAGAGGCACGACAGCATGCAGCCTGGCGGCGTGTGGGCCTTGAAACCCATGGCCGACATGACCCCCGCGCAGTTCCATGACTGGCAATCGCTGCTCGAGGAACGTACCGGCGTGGTCATCAACGAGCAGCGACGCTCGTTCCTGCAGACCAACCTCACCGCGCGGATGCGAGAGCTGGGCGTAGACGACTACACCCTCTACTTCCGCCAGGTCACCGACGGGCCGCGTGGTGCCGTCGAATGGTCGACCCTGCTGGACCGCCTCACCGTTCAGGAAACCCGTTTCTTCCGCCACGGACCCTCGTTCGACCTGCTCGGCGCCTATCTGCGCGAGCGTGTTGCCAAGGGACTGGACAGCCCCCTCGCCCTCTGGAGCGTCGGTTGTTCCAGCGGCGAAGAGCCGTATTCCCTGGCCATCGCGGCCGCCGAGGCCCTCACGGGCAGCGAGCGGCCCGACTATTTTGGTGTGACCGGCACCGACATCAGCCTCAGCGCCCTGAACAAGGCCCGCGAGGGGGTGTATGGCGCACGGCGCCTGGAGCACCTGGAAGGCGACATGGGCGAGCGCTACTTCCAGCCTCTGGGCGATGGCCGTTTCAAAGTTGTGGAGAGCCTGGCCGCGCGCGTGTGTTGCGCCCGGCTCAATGTGCTGGAACTGGCAAAGGCGCCAATGTCCGGCATGGACGTAATTTTCTGCCAGAACCTGCTGATCTATTTCCGCCGCTGGCGTCGCCGTGAAATCCTCAACCGCCTGGCCGAGCGCCTGGCGCCCGGTGGACTCATGGTGATCGGCGTCGGTGAAGTGGTTGGTTGGCACCATCCGGACCTGGAGCCGGTGGCCGACGATCAGGTTCTGGCATTCACCCGGAAGGGATAGCAGACGGCTATGAGTGATCGGCACGATTATGTCGCCCTGGAGTGGGTCAAGGGCGAGATCGCGGAAACCCTGAAGCAGGCCCGCCAGGCCCTGGAGGCGTTCGTCGAGAACACCCAGGACCCGACGCGCATGCGTTTCTGCCAGACCTACGTGCACCAGGTCCACGGCACCCTGCAGATGGTCGAGTTCTACGGCGCGGCCCTGCTCGCCGAGGAAATGGAGCAGCTCGCCCAGGCACTGATGGAAGGCCGCGTGACCAACCAGGGCGAAGCCCTGGAAGTGCTCATGCAGGCCATCCTGCAGTTGCCGGTCTACCTGGATCGCATCCAGAGCGCGCGCCGTGACCTGCCCATGGTCGTCCTGCCGCTGCTCAACGACCTGCGCGCCGCCCGTGGCGAGAAGCTGCTGTCCGAAACCAGCCTGTTCTCCCCCGACCTCTCCAGCCGCACCCCCGCGCTCTCGGTGGATGCGCTGGCGCGCATGCGCACCGCCGAACTGCCGGTACTGCTGCGCAAGCTGCGGCAGATGCTGCAGATGGCCCTGGTGGGGATCATCCGTGGCCAGGACCTGGCCACCAACCTCGGCTACATGGCCCGCGTCTTCGCCCGCCTCGAATCGCTGTGCAAGGAGGCCCCGTTGGGCACCTTGTGGCCCATCGCCTCCGGCATGGTCGAAGGCCTGGCCAATGGCAGCGTGGTCAATGGCACCTCCGTCCGCACCCTGCTGCGCCAGATCGACAAGGAGCTCAAACGCCTGGTCGACCAGGGCGCCGATGGCATCAACCAGCCGGCTCCGGACGAACTGGTCAAGAACCTGCTGTTCTACATCGCCAAGGCCCCGGCCCAGTCGCCGCGCATCCGTGCCCTCAAGGAACAGTACCGTCTCGACGAAGCCCTGCCCGACACCGACGTGGTGGACGAGGAACGTGCCCGCCTGGCCGGCCCCGACCGCGACGCCATGCGCTCGGTGGTCACCGCCCTTTGCGAAGAGCTGGTCCGCGTCAAGGACAGCCTCGACATCTTCGTGCGCAGCGACCGCCGCGGCGTCACCGAGCTGGATGCCCTGCTCGCGCCCCTCAAGCAGATCGCCGACACCCTCGCCGTGCTCGGCTTCGGCCAACCGCGCCGGGTCATCCTCGACCAGATCGACGTCATCCACAGCCTGTCCCTCGGGCAGCGCGAGCCCAACGACGCCGTTCTCATGGACGTCGCCGGCGCCCTGCTGTACGTCGAGGCGACCCTCGCCGGCATGGTCGGCCCGGCCGATGACGGTTCCCGCGAAGAGAGCCACCTGCCCACCACCGACGTGGCGCAGATCCACCAACTGGTGATCAAGGAAGCGCGCAATGGCCTCGAACAGGCCAAGGACGCGATCATCGAGTTCATCGCCTCCCAGTGGAACCACGAGCACCTGGCCCGCGTGCCCGACCTGCTGACCCAGGTCCGTGGCGGCCTGGCGATGATCCCCCTGGCCCGCGCCGCTGCCCTGCTGGAAGCCTGCAACCGCTACATCCAGGAACAGCTCCTGGCCCGCAAGGCCGTGCCCAACTGGCAGAGCCTGGACACCCTGGCCGACGCCATCACCAGCGTCGAGTACTACCTGGAGCGCCTCTCCGAGGACCACGCCACCCAAGGCGACATGATCCTCGACGTGGCCGAGGAGAGCCTGGAGAACCTGGGCTACCCGCTCAAGGCCAAGCCCTCCATCCTCGATCTCCCGGAGTTCCAGGCCGAAGAGCCCGCTCCGCTGGCCGACCCGGTGGAGGAGATCGAAGTCCTCGCCGAGGAAGCGCCCGAGCCGGTCGAGCCCCTGGCCTTCGAACCCCAGCCGGCCGAGCCGGAAATCACGCTCGATGCCGATTTCGCCGAGGCCCCCGCCCCGGTGGAAGAGGCCCCTGCACTGGATGCCCTGCCTGAACTCGAACCGCTGGACAGCGCCGAGCCGGTGGCCTTCGACGCACTGCCCGAACTGGAGCCGCTGCCCGAGCTGGAGGCCCAGCCGCTGCTGGACGAGCCCCTGGAGCTGGGCACCCTCGACAGCTTCGAGACCACCGAGCTGAAGGCCGATGACGCGCCGACTCTGCTGGTCTCCGATGACAACTGGAACCTCGGCGAGCCGGAGGTCCAGGCGCCCGAGGTCATCGACTTCAGCCTCGACGCCCCGTTGGAACTGGAATCCCTCGATCAGCCCAAGCCGGCCGATGAGCCCTTCGCCTCCTTCGATCTCGAGGCCCTCGAGCCGCTGCCGGCTGCCGAGCCCCTCGAGCCGATGCTGGACGAGCCCCTTAGCCTCGAGCCGCTGCCCGAATCCACCCCCAACTGGGACGACGTGGAGCTGAGCGGCCTCGATCTGCCGGAGGTCGACCTGCCCTCCGCCCCGCTGGAGCCCGTTGTCGCCCCGGTCGAGGAAGCGCCCCGCGCGCTGTCCATGGCCGATGTCATGGCCGCCCCGGTGCAGCCCATCAACCCGCCCGCTGGCGAGGTCCCGCCCAGCCTGCTGCCGCCGCCTGCCGACGAAGAGCCCGTGGACGACGAACTGCTGGAAGTCTTCATCGAAGAAGCCGGCGAAGTGCTGGAGACCATCGGCGACTACCTGCCGCGCTGGTGCGCCAATACCGACGACAAGGACGCGCTGACCGAAGTCCGCCGTGCCTTCCACACCCTCAAGGGCAGCGGCCGCATGGTCCGCGCGCTGGTCATCGGCGAGCTGTCCTGGTCCATCGAGAACCTGCTCAACCGCGTGCTCGACCGCAGCATCCAGCCGGACGAGGACGTCAAGGGCGTGGTCAACGACGTGGTCGCCCTGCTGCCGCAACTGGTGGACGAATTCGCCGCCAAGGCCCAGCGCCAGCGCGACGATGTCGACCACCTGGCCGCCGAGGC
This sequence comes from Pseudomonas sp. FeS53a, assembly GCF_000931385.1. Lineage (NCBI taxonomy): Bacteria > Pseudomonadati > Pseudomonadota > Gammaproteobacteria > Pseudomonadales > Pseudomonadaceae > Pseudomonas > Pseudomonas sp. FeS53a. The sequence goes on along the minus strand of NZ_JYFT01000021.1, from coordinate 42,293 downwards.
GCACGCCCTGGCCAAGGGGCAGCGCCTCCCAAAATCTGAAGCCCCGGTCTCCGTACAGGCTGCCGAGCCCGTGGGCGAGCTTCCTTCTCAGCCCGAAGTGGCCGCGCCGACCGTTGCCTCCAGCGCGTCGACCGATGAAGAGCCGCTCGACCCGCAGTTGCTGGACATCTTCCGCAACGAGGCCGAAGCCCACCTGGAAACCCTCGTCGGCTTCCTCGCCGATTGCGCGCAGTCCCTGCCGCAGCCGGTGACCGACAACCTCCAGCGCGCCCTGCACACCCTCAAGGGCAGTGCGCACATGGCCGGCATCCTGCCGATCGCCGCCATCGCCATGCCGCTGGAGAAGCTGGCCAAGGAATACAAGACCAACCTGATCCAGATGGACCTGGTGGATGCCGAACTGCTGCGCGATGCCGAGCAACTGTTCCGCATCGGCCTTGAACAGCTGGAAACCGCACCGCTGCGCCCGATCCCCGGGACCGAGGCCTTCCTCGAACGCGTCCAGCGCCTGCATGCCGAGCGCATCGGCGCCGCCGAAGCCGCTCGCCTGGGCGAACAGGGTCAGGCCGGGCGCGACCCGCAACTGATCTCCATCTTCCTCGCCGAAGGCATGGACATCCTCCTGGATGCCGAGGACTTGCTGCGCCGCTGGCGCGAGCACCCCTCCGAGCGCCAGGAACTGGGCGCCCTGCTGGAAGAACTGAACACCCTCGGCCGTGGCGCCGAGATGGCCGAGCTGCCGCAGATCGAAGAGCTCTGCGAAGCCCTGCTGGACACCTACGGTGCCGTCGAGGAAGGCAGCCTGCCGGTCAGCGAACGCTTCTTCGACGAGGCCGAACGGGCCCACGAAGCGCTGATCAGCATGATGGACCAGGTCGCCGCCGCCCTTCAGGTCACGCCCCAGCCGGAGCGGGTCCAGGCCCTGCGCGACCTGCTCCAGCAGGCCGTCGATCCGGCAGCCCTCGCGCTGCTGGACATGGACCGCGACACCGGACTGCTGGTCGAAGAGCCGGACCAGGCGCTGCCGCCCGCCACCGAAGCCGAGCTGACGCTTGCGGACGACGACGCACTGCCGCCGCTGCCCGAACTGCATGAAGTGCCGGCCCTTGAACCGGTCACCCTGCCGGAGCTGCTCGACGAGCCCGCCGAGGCCATCGAGCCGGTGCCTGCCACGGCCGCCGAGCCTGCCGCAGCGGTCGAACCGGCTGCCGCACCGCTGGCCTACGAGAACCTCGACGAGGAGATGGTCTCCATCTTCCTCGAAGAGGCCGTGGACATCCTGGAAAGCTCCGGCCAGGCGCTGGAACGCTGGCTCGACGAGCCGGACAACCACGCACCGCTGCACTCGCTGCAGCGTGACCTGCACACCCTCAAGGGTGGCGCGCGCATGGCCGAGATCGCCCCCATCGGCGACCTCGCCCACGAACTCGAATCCCTCTACGAAGGGCTGGTGGACCGCCGCTTCAACCATTCCCCGGCATTGGCCGGCCTGCTCCAGGCCAGCCATGACGACCTGGCCGTGATGCTCGACCAGCTCCAGGCCCGCCAACCGCTGCGCAACCCGGAGGCGCTGATCCAGGCGATTCGTGCGTTTCGCCAAGGCGGCACGGTAAGCCTGCCCGTCGCGCCGGTGACCGAAGTTCCGGCGAGTGAGGCCATCGCCCCGCCGGCAGAGGCAGAGGCAGAGGCAGAGGTGGAAGCGCCTGCCTTGCCGGATGAGGTGTCCGAAGCGCCCCTCGAACTGGATGCCGGCCTGCCTGAGCTGGACGATGACGTCCTGCCGCTGCCGACCCTCGACGAACCCGATGCCGACGCCCCGCTGGTGCTGGAAGACCTGCCCCTGCCGGAGACCGACGAGCCGGCGCTCGTGGAAAGCGCCGAGGCCGATGCCTGGCTGCTTGACGAGACCGAAGGCGACCTGTCGCCTGCCCCCGAAGCCGAAGCCGAAGCCGAAGCCGAAGCCGAAGCCGAAGCCGAAGCCGAAGCCGAAGCCGAAGCCGAAGCCGAAGCCGAAGCCGAAGCCGAAGCCACACTTTCTCCCGAGCCCGAGCCCGAGCCCGAGCCCGAGCCCGAGCCCGAGCCCGAGCCCGAGCTGGACGCCGAATGGCTGCCGGTGGATGAAGCCCCGGCGCTGCCTGAGGTGGACGACGAGCCGAGCATCGAGCTGGTGCTGCCCGAGATGGCCGAGGCGCCCGCCCCGGTCGAGCCGGTTGTACCGGCTCCCGTGGTGAGCGAGCCGGTCCACAGCGCCTTCGATGACCGTGATCCCGAACTGGTGGAAATCTTCCTCGAGGAAGGCTTCGACATCATCGAAAGCGCCGGCAACGCCCTGCAGCGCTGGATGGAGGACGTCGACAACCTGCTGGAAGTCGAGGCCCTGCAACGCGATCTGCACACCCTCAAGGGTGGTGCGCGCATGGCCGAGATCCGCGAGATCGGCGACCTCGCCCACGAACTGGAATTCCTCTACGAAGGCCTCTGTGGCGGCCGCCTGCGTGCCAGCCCGACGCTGTTCGGGTTGCTGCAGTCCTGCCACGACCGTCTTGCCGAGATGCTCGAAGCCGTGCGTGACAAGCGCGCGGTGCCGGATGGCAGCGTGCTGATCGAGGCGATCCGCCGCTTCCGTGCCAACCCCGACGAACAGCTGAGCATGCCCTCCAGCGTGCACCTGCAGCCTGCCGCCGCGCCCGTGGTGGAGGACGATGAGGCGGAAGCCGACATCCTCGACATCTTCCTCGAAGAGGGTGATGACCTGCTGGAAGCGATGGAGCGCACCATCGGCCGCTGGGAAGAGAACCGCGACGACAGCGCCCAGATCGACGACCTCCTGCGCCTGCTGCACACCCTCAAGGGCGGTGCGCGCCTGGCCGGCCAGAAACGCCTGGGCGACCTCAGCCACGACCTGGAACAGCACCTGACCGAGGCGCTGCAACAAGGCGCGCCCTGGCCCGAAAGCCTGTTCCTCGACGTGCAGTCCGGCTTCGAAGGCCTGCAGGCCGAGCTGGACCAACTGCGCCAACGCCTGGACGCCAGCCTGGCGGACGAGCCCGAAGCGCCTGCCGAGATCCACGAGCCGGCGCCCCAGCCGACCCTCGCAGCCCCCATCGTGGCGGCGAGCGCCGTGCCGGTGGCGGTGACCGAGGACAAGGTTCTGCCGTTCGTGCTCAAGGCCCAGGAAGCCGCCCAGGATGCAGCCGCACGTCGTGCGCCGCAGGAAATGGTCAAGGTCCCGGCCGACCTGCTGGAAGGCTTGGTCAACCTGGCGGGTGAAACGTCGATCTTCCGGGGCCGTGTCGAGCAGCAGGTGAGCGACTTCAGCTTCACCCTGAGCGAGATGGAATCCACCATCGAGCGGGTACGCGACCAGCTCCGCCGCCTCGACACCGAGACCCAGGCGCAGATCCTCAGCCGCTACCAGGCCGAGGCCGAGCGCGCCGGCTACGAGGACTTCGACCCGCTGGAAATGGACCGCCACTCCCAGCTGCAGCAGCTCTCCCGCGCACTGTTCGAGTCCGCGTCCGACTTGCTGGACCTGAAGGAAACCCTGGCCGCGCGTAACCGCGACGCCGAAACCCTGCTGCTGCAACAGGCACGGGTCAACACCGAGCTGCAGGAAGGCCTCATGCGGACCCGCATGGTGCCCTTCGACCGCCTCGTACCGCGCCTGCGCCGCATCGTGCGCCAGGTGGCCAGCGAGCTGGGCAAACAGGTGGAATTCCTCGTCGGCAACGCCGAGGGCGAAATGGACCGGACCGTGCTCGAGCGCATCGTCGCGCCCCTGGAGCACATGCTGCGCAACGCCGTCGACCACGGCATCGAGCCGGTCGAACTGCGCCGCGCCGCGGGCAAGCCAGACGCCGGTACCATCCGCCTGACCCTGGGCCGCGAGGGTGGCGACATCCTCCTGACCCTGTCCGACGACGGTGGCGGCATCCGCCTCGACGCCGTGCGCCGCAAGGCCATCGAGCGTGGGCTGATGGATGCCGACTCCCAGCTCTCCGACCACGAGGTGCTGCAGTTCATCCTCGAGGCCGGCTTCTCCACCGCCGAGAAGGTCACGCAGATCTCCGGGCGTGGCGTGGGCATGGACGTGGTGCATTCCGAGGTCAAGCAGCTCGGCGGCTCCATGAGCATCGAGTCGACCCCGGGCGAGGGCTCGCGCTTCCTCATCCGCCTGCCGTTCACCGTGTCGGTGAACCGTGCGCTGATGGTGCTCTCCGGCGAAGACCTCTACGCCATCCCGCTGAACACCATCGAAGGTATCGTGCGGGTGTCCCCGTATGAGCTGGAGGCCTACTACCAGCCGGACGCACCGCGCTTCGAGTACGCCGGCCAGGCCTACGAGCTGAAGTACCTGGGCGACCTGCTGAACAATGGCCAGCATCCCAAGCTGGTGGGCCAGAGCCTGCCGCTGCCGGTGATCCTGGTGCGTTCCACCGAGCACGCCGTGGCCGTCCAGGTGGACGCCCTGGCCGGCTCCCGCGAGATCGTGGTAAAGGGCCTCGGCCCGCAGTTCGCCGGGGTGCAGGGCATCTCCGGTGCCACCATCCTCGGGGACGGCCGCGTGGTGGTGATTCTCGACCTGCTGGCGACCATCCGCGCCCGCCATGCCCATCAGGTGCAGATGCTGCCGCGCACCACCAGCCAGGCCGCCCTGCCGGCGGAGCTGGACCACGACCGCCCGCCGGTGGTCATGGTGGTGGACGACTCGGTCACCGTGCGCAAGGTCACCAGCCGCCTGCTGGAACGCAACGGCATGAACGTGCTGACGGCCAAGGACGGGGTGGACGCCATCGCCCAGCTGCAGGAGCACCGCCCCGACGTCATGCTGCTGGACATCGAGATGCCGCGCATGGACGGCTTCGAAGTGGCCACCCTGGTGCGTCACGACGCGAGCCTGAAGGACCTGCCGATCATCATGATCACCTCCCGTACCGGCGAGAAACACCGCGAGCGGGCGATGGCCATCGGCGTGAACGACTACCTGGGCAAGCCGTACCAGGAGTCCTTGCTGCTTGAAACCATCCAGCGACTGGTCAAGGGACATGACTGAGAAAACCTCTGCACGCATCGCCGTCATCGCCGACACCTCGCTGCAGCGCCATGTGCTGCAGCAGGCGCTGGTCGGCAACGGCTACCAGGTGATCCTCAACAGTGACCCGGCCCGCCTCGACGACGACGCCCTGAGCGCCTGCGACGCCGACCTCTGGTTGGTGGACCTGGCCCAATCGGAAGACTCGCCGCTGGTGGACAGCCTGCTGGAGCGCGCCAGCGCCCCGGTGCTGTTCGGCGAAGGGCACGCCCCGGAACGCCATTCGGAAAACTACCCGCGCTGGGAGCGCCGCCTGTTCGGCAAGCTCAAGCGCCTGGTGGGGGACCCCGCCGTGGCGGTCGGCCCGAGCCTGGAGGCCCTGATGGCCGAGGCCCAGCGCCCCGCCCGCCTGGACCTGCCGCGTGCCCTGGCGGACACCCCGCTGGTGGCGGGCGAGCCGGCGCGCCAGGTCTGGCTGCTGGCGGCATCCCTCGGGGGGCCGGCGGCGGTCAAGGCCTTCCTTGATGCCCTGCCCGGCGGCCTGCCGGTGGGTTTCCTCTACGCCCAGCACATCGATCCCGCCTTCGAAAGCATCCTGCCCCAGGCCGTAGGCCGCCACAGCCAGTGGCCGGTCAACCTGGCCCGCCCCGGCGACCACGTGCGCGCCGGCGAGGTGGTGGTGGTGCCGATCGCCCAGGAGCTGACCTTCGCCGAAGACGGCGCGATGCTCATGGGCAACCGCCCCTGGCCCGAGCCCTACAGCCCGTCCATCGATCAGATCATGCTCAACCTCGCCCAGCACTTCGGCGAGCAGTGCGGCGTGATCGCCTTCAGCGGCATGGGCAGTGATGGCAGCGCCGCAGCGGCCTACGTGCGTCGCCAGGGTGCGCCGATCTGGACCCAGCGGGCCGAGAGCTGCGTCTGTTCGAGCATGCCCGACAGCCTGCGTGAAGGCGGCTACAGCAGTTTCAGTGCCGACCCGCGCGAGCTGGCCCAGGCGCTGGTGAACCACCTGGCCGAGCAGTGCGCCTGACGCGCCGCCGGTGGTCTTGAAGAATCGTTGAAGGAAACGCCATGAGCCAAGCCGTCGCCAATACCCAGAGCGCCAACAGCCTGACCGGTCTGCTGCTGTCGCTGACTGACCGCACCCTGCTGGTGCCCAACGTGGCGGTGGCGGAGCTGATCCCCTACCGGGCGCCCCAGGCGTCCGCGGGGATGCCGGCCTGGTTCCTCGGCCAGGTGGCCTGGCGCGACCTGCGCCTGCCCCTGCTGTCGTTCGAAGCCGCCAGCGGTGGCCAGCCCCAGGTGGGCTCCAGCGCGCGGGTGGTGGTGCTCAACGCCCTGGGCAGCCGTGCCCATGTGAAGTTCATCGCCCTGCTGGTGCAGGGCATTCCGCGCTCCCTCAAGGTCGACACCGACCTGCCCTCGGCCAATGCCGAGCTGCTGCCCCTGGAGCTGGGTTCGGTGCAACTGGAGGACGGCATCGCCAAGATTCCGGACCTGGTCGGCCTGGAGCAACTCCTGGCGGACGCCGGCCTGATCTGAGCCGCTGAGCCGCTGAGCCGCTGAGCCGCTGCGGCGGCCTGCCCCCTTAGAAATCCCCCCACAACTGCTGGGCGACGCTCAGCGCCACCACCGGCGCGGTTTCCGTGCGCAGTACGCGCGGGCCCAGGCGTGCCGCCTGGAAGCCCTGCTGCTGGGCGGCTTCCACTTCGGCGTCGGACAGCCCGCCCTCCGGGCCGATGAGGAACGCCAGCGTGGCCGGTCGTGCATGGCTGGCCAGGGGCTCGGCCACCGGGTGCAGGACCAGCTTGAGGTCCGCCTCCACCTGCTTCTGCCACTCCCCCAGCGTCACCGGCGGGTGGATCACCGGCAGCACCGAGCGGCCGCATTGCTCGCAGGCGCTGATGGCCACCTGGCGCCAGTGGGCCAGGCGCTTGTCGGCGCGTTCATCCTTCAGGCGCACTTCGCAGCGCTCGCTCACCAGGGGGGTGATCTCCGCCACGCCCAGCTCGGTGGCCTTCTGGATGGCCCAGTCCATGCGCTCGCCCCGGGACAGGCCTTGGCCGAGGTGGACCCGCAGCGGCGACTCGGCCAGGCCGGCGAAGGCTTCGCGCAGTTCGACGCGGACGCTCTTCTTGCCGACCTCCACCAGTTCGCCGATGAATTCCTGGCCCGAGCCGTCGAACAGCTGGACGGCATCACCTTCGGCCAGGCGCAGCACGCGACCGATGTAGTGGGCCTGGGCTTCGGGCAGGGCGTGTTGTCCGAGGGCGAGGGCGGCGTCGATGAAAAAGCGGGAAAGGCGCATGGATTCGGCGGGCTGAAGAGGGAAAGCCGCAAGCTTACCCGCTTCGCCGCCCGCCGTTAAACCGCCTGCTAGCCGGGATCGCGGTGATTGGGGTGCAGGTCGGCGGCGACGGCCACGCTCACCCCGTCACGGGTGGCGATGTCGATGCCTTCGCTGGCCACCTCGGCGAGGAAGTCGATCTCCTCCGGGGTGATCACGTAGGGCGGCAGGAAGTACACCACGTTGCCCAGCGGGCGCAGCAGGGCGCCGCGCTCCAGGGCGTGCTGGAACACCTTCAGGCCACGGCGCTCCTGCCAGGGGTAGGGCGTGCGGCTGGCCTTGTCCTGAACCATCTCCATGGCCAGCACCATGCCGGTCTGGCGGATCTCGGCGACGTGGGCGTGGTCGGCCAGGTGTGCGGTGGCGCTGGCCATGCGCGTGGCCAGGGCGCGGTTGGCCTCGATGACGTTGTCCTGCTCGAAGATGTCCAGGGTCGCCAGGGCGGCGGCGCAGGCCAGCGGGTTGCCGGTGTAGGTGTGCGAGTGGAGGAAGGCGCGCAGGGTCTGGTAGTCGTCGTAGAACCCCTGGTAGACGGCCTCCGAGGTGAGCACGGCGGCCATCGGCAGGTAGCCGCCGGTGAGCGCCTTGGAAAGCACCAGAAAGTCCGGGGCGATGCCGGCCTGCTCGCAGGCGAACATCGTGCCGGTGCGGCCGAAGCCGACGGCGATCTCGTCATGGATCAGGTGCACGCCATAGCGGTCGCAGGCCTCGCGCAGCAGCGTGAGGTAGATCGGGTGGTACATGCGCATGCCGCCGGCGCCCTGGATCAGCGGCTCGACGATCACGGCGGCGACCTCTTCGTGGTGCTCGGCGAGGGTCTGATCCATGTGGGCGAACATGGCCCGCGAATGGGCCTCCCAGCTGACGCCCTCCGGACGCAGGTAGCAGTCCGGGGTCGGCACCTTGAGGGTGTCCATCAGCAGGGACTTGTAGGTTTCGGTGAACAGCGCCACGTCGCCCACCGACATCGCCGCGACGGTTTCACCGTGGTAGCTGTTGGTCAGGGTGACGAAGCGCTTCTTGCGCTCCAGGCCCTGGTTGCGCCAGAAGTGGTAGCTCATCTTCAGCGCCACCTCGATGCCCGAGGAGCCGTTGTCGGCATAGAAGACGCGGTCCAGGCCCTTGGGCGTGAGCTTCACCAGGCGCTCGGACAGCTCGATCACCGGCTGGTGGCTGAAGCCGGCGAGGATGACGTGCTCCAGTTGCTCGACCTGGTCCTTGATGCGCTGGTTGATGCGCGGGTTGGCGTGGCCGAACACGTTGACCCACCAGGAGCTGACCGCGTCCAGGTAGCGCTTGCCTTCGAAGTCCTCCAGCCACACGCCCTCGCCACGGCGGATCGGTACCACCGGCAGGCGCTCGTGGTCCTTCATCTGGGTACAGGGGTGCCACAGCACGGCGAGGTCGCGCTGCATCCAGTCGGCGTTTTGGCCCATGGTCGGTCTCCGGAAAGGTCGGGGAAGCCTATGCAATAGGGGTGAGATGGACAAGCCGGCCGATCCGGCACATCGCCGACGGGGTTCTCTGGTGGGCCGGGGGCGCCTGGCGTATCCTGCGCGCCATTTGAAAGACGCTCGCTTTTCCTTGGGGGAACCAATGTCTGCTGCCTGGCTGCGCGGGTGCGCGCTGATCCTGATCGGTTTGTTCTGCGCCGGTGCGCAGGGCAAGGAGAAACAACCGGCTGCCATCGTCGTCGGTGGCGGCATGGCCGGCCTGACGGCGGCCTATGAACTGCAGCAGCAGGGCTGGCAGGTCACCCTGCTGGAGGCCAAGCCGTCCATCGGCGGCCGCTCCGGCCTGGCCACCACCGAGTGGATCGGCTCCGCCAAGCTGCAGCCGACACTGCATGCCTACCTCAAGGACTTCAAGCTGGGCACCGTCCCGGCGCCGGATTACGTGCGCGCCCCCGGCTACCTGGTGAATGGCCGCTACTTCACCGAGGCCGACCTGCTGAAGGAGGCGCCTTCCACCGTCGAGGGCCTGAAGCGCTTCGACAAGAGCCTGGATGACCTCGCCGCGTCCATCGAGGACCCGCTCAAGCCGCTGGTCAACCACACCCTGCAGAGCCTGGACGCCATCACCGCCTCCCGCTGGCTGGACAAGCTGGCCCTGCCGCCCACCGCCCGCGCCCTGGTGGACCAGCGTATCCGCTCCCGCTACGACGAGCCGTCGCGCCTGTCGCTGCTCTACCTGGCCCAGCAGGCCCGCGTCTACCGGGGCCTGCCGGAAGGCGATCTGCGCGCCGCGCGACTGCCCGGCGGCAGCGCGGCCCTGGCCCAGGCCGTGGCGAAGAAGCTGAAGACGGTGAAGACCAACGCCCGCGTCTCGGCCATCGTCCAGGACAAGGACGGCGTGACCGTGAAGGTCGGCGGCGCCGGCTACCGTGCCGACTACGTGGTGCTGGCCGTGCCGCTGCCGGCGATGGACAAGATCAGCCTCACCCCGGCGCTGTCGGCGCTGCAGCTCAAGGCGCTGAAGGACATCAACTACGGCTGGCGCGACCAGTTGCTGCTCAAGTTCAAGAAGCCGGTGTGGGGCAAGAGCCGCCTTTCCGGCGAGGTCTACAGCGACCAGGGCCTGGGCATGCTGTGGGTCGAGCCGGCCCTGAAGGGCGGCGCCAACCTGCTGGTGAACATCTCCGGCGACAGCGCGCGCCTGCTGCAGGCCTTCGGTGACCGGCAGATGGTGGACCAGGTGCTGATCCGCCTGGACAAGTTCTTCCCCGGTGCCCGCGAGCAGTTCCAGGGCTTTGAGGTCCGCCGCTATGGCAAGGATGCGCTGGCCGGTGGCGCCTACCTGGCCTACGGCCCGGGCGAGATCAGCCAGTACTGGCGCCTGTGGGAAAAGCCGCTGCAGCGGGTGATCTTCGCCGGCGAGCACACCGACGCCCTCTATCCGGGCACCTTGGAGGGTGCCCTGCGCAGTGGCCAGCGCGCCGCCGGCCAGGCCCGCGACCTGTTCGCCGGCAAACCGCTGGAACCGGTGGAGCCGGTCGCCGCCGCTGCACCTGCCGCCCCGGCCAAGGCCGAGGCCGCCAAGTCGGAGAAGAAGGGCTTCTTCTCCTGGCTGTTCTGATCCTCTCGCCCCTCCACCCGTCCGGCGGCTGTGCCAGCCGCCGGACATCTCTGTCAGACCTGTCCTATCGCTAAATTTTCGGCGCGCTGGGTCGTCTTCAATGATCGTATTGCTCGATATTTCAAAGCGACATTTTCTACTTTAATTCGATCTTTTTGCCGCTAGGCTTGTGGCCATTCGTTTTCAAGGGACCCTTCCTGATGCAGTGGCGCAACACTTCCGACCGTTTCGGCGCAATCAGCATTTTCCTGCACTGGGGCGTAGCCCTGGTGGTCTTCGGCCTGTTCGGGCTGGGGCTGTGGATGGTCGGCCTGGACTACTACAGCAGCTGGTACAAGACCGCCCCGGATATCCACAAGGGCATCGGCGTGCTGCTGTTCCTGGTGATGGGCCTGCGCCTGGTGTGGCGCTTCCTGAGCCCGCCGCCGCCGGCACCTGCCAATCACGGCCGCATGACCCGCCTGGGTTCCAAGCTGGGCCACCTGGCGCTGTACGCCGGCCTCTTCGCCCTGATGATCTCCGGCTACCTGATCTCCACCGCCGATGGCCGTGGCATCGAGGTGTTCGGGATGTTCGAAGTACCCGCCACCCTGACCACCATTCCCGACCAGGAAGACGTGGCCGGTGTGGTCCACGAGTACCTCGCCTGGGGCCTGGTGATCTTCGCCGGCCTGCATGCCCTGGCCGCCCTCAAGCACCACTTCATCGATCGCGACGCCACCCTGGTCCGCATGCTCGGGCGCGCCGCCAAATAACGCTGCACCCTCACAAGGAGAAACACCGATGCTGAAGAAATCCCTCGCCGCGCTGACCCTCGGTGCCGCCCTGTTCGCTGGCCAGGCCATGGCTGCCGACTACGTCATCGACAAGCAGGGCCAGCACGCCTTCGTCAACTTCAAGATCAGCCACCTGGGCTACAGCTGGCTCTATGGCACCTTCAAGGACTTCGACGGCACCTTCAGCTTCGACGCCAAGGCGCCCGAAGCCAGCAAGGTGAAGGTCGAGCTGAAGACCGGCAGTGTCGACACCAACCATGCCGAGCGCGACAAGCACATCAAGAGCGGTGACTTCCTGAACGTCAGCAAGCACCCTACCGCCACCTTCGAGTCCACCGGTGTGAAATCCACCGGCGAAGGCACCGCCGACGTGACCGGCAACCTGACCCTCAACGGCGTGACCAAGCCGGTGGTGATCAAGGCCAAGTTCATCGGCGAAGGCAGCGACCCGTGGGGCGGCTACCGTGCCGGCTTCGAAGGCACCACCACCCTGAAGCTGAAGGACTTCGACATCCAGAAGGACCTCGGCCCGGCTTCCCAGGAAGTCGAGCTGATCATCTCCTTCGAAGGTGTACGCAAGTAACCTTCCCCAGGGAAACAGAAACGCCGGCGCAAGCCGGCGTTTCTGTTTCTGGCAGTTGGCCTGGCGCTACCGGGCACTGCACATGAAAACGCCGGCTTTGGCCGGCGTTTTCAATGGGGCTTGCTGTCAGCGGTTGCGGGTCAGCAGGGCGGGTTTCTCACCGCGCGGCCGGTTGCCGTTGCTCAGCTCATCCAGTTGCTCCGGCGTCGGGAAACGGTCGGCGCGGGATTCCTTGTGGATGATCTTCGGGGCTGGCTTGCGCGGCTCCTGAACGGCCGGCTCCTCGCGACGACGGGGTTCTTCCCGACGCCCCTGGTTGCCGCCGCCCTGGGCGCGCTGGCCGCCACTGCCGCCACGGCGCTGGCCATTGCCACCACCGCTGCCGCCGGCGCCACCCTGGTTGCGGGCGCGACCGCCATTGCCAGCGCTGCCGCCGCTGTTGCTGCGGGCACCCTGGCCTTGGCCTTGACCATTGCCGCCGCGACGGCCGCGGCCCTTGTCCTGGTACGGGCTGACGTAGTCGGCGCGGTTGCCGAAGTTGTCCACGTCATCGTCCAGGAACTCTTCCGGGTCGCGGTCCCTCGGGACCGGCGGGGGGCCGGCAGGGCGGGAGTTCTGCTTGCCGGCCGGGTTCGCCGACTGCTGCTGCGGTTGGGCGCCGTCCGCCTTGCCCTTGCCTTTGCCACGGCGCTTGCGGCTCTTCTTGGCCTTGCCTTCGCCATCGGCGGCAGCCGCCTGGGCGGCCTGGGGCTTGTCGCCGTTGCTCGGCTCGCGCTTGGGCTTGTCGGCGCGGGGCTTGCGCTCCGGCTTCGGCGGGCGGGCCTCGGGGCGCTCGGCCTCGACGGTGGAGGGGTCGAAGCCCTGCAGGTCGCCGTCGGGGATGCGCTGCTTGGTCAGGCGCTCGATGGCCTTGAGCAGTTTCTCTTCGTCCGGGGCCACCAGCGAGATGGCCTCGCCACTGCGACCGGCACGGCCGGTACGGCCGATGCGGTGGACGTAGTCTTCCTCGACGTTGGGCAGCTCGTAGTTGACCACGTGGGGCAACTGATCGATGTCCAGGCCGCGCGCGGCGATGTCGGTGGCCACGAGGATGCGGATGGCGTTGGCCTTGAAGTCGGCCAGGGCCTTGGTGCGGGCGTTCTGGCTCTTGTTGCCGTGGATCGCGGCGGCCGGCAGGCCGTGCTTGTCCAGGTACTCGGCCAGGCGGTTGGCGCCGTGCTTGGTGCGGGTGAAGACCAGCACCTGCTCCCAGGCGCCGACGGTGACCAGGTGCGCCAGCAGGGCGCGCTTCTGGTTGGCCGGCAGGCGGAACACGCGCTGCTCGATGCGTTCGACCGTGGTGTTCGGCGGCGTGACCTCGATGCGCTCGGGGTCTTGCAGCAGCTTGTTCGCCAGGTCGGTGATGTCCTTGGAGAAGGTCGCCGAGAACAGCAGGTTCTGGCGCTGCGCAGGCAGGCGCGCGAGGACCTTCTTGACGTCGTGGATGAAGCCCATGTCGAGCATGCGGTCGGCTTCGTCCAGCACCAGGATCTCCACGTGGGAGAGGTCGATGCTGCCCTGGCCCATCAGGTCCAGCAGGCGGCCGGGGCACGCCACCAGCACGTCGACGCCCTTGGACAGGGCCTGCACCTGGGGATTCATGCCGACACCGCCGAAGATGCAGGCGCTGGCCAGGGGCAGGTCGCGCGCATACACCTTGAAGCTGTCGTGCACCTGGGCAGCCAGCTCGCGGGTCGGGGTCAGGACCAGTACCCGGGCCTGGCGCGCGGCGCGGCGGTGGGACTTGTCCGGGTGACCGTTGGGGAAGAGGCGTTCGAGAACCGGAAGGGCGAAGCCCCCGGTCTTGCCAGTGCCAGTCTGCGCCGCAACCATCAGGTCGCGACCTTGCAACACGGCGGGAATGGCCCGCTGTTGCACGGGAGTGGGCTGGGCGTAGCCGGCGGCTTCCACCGCGCCGACTAATGCCTCGGAGAGACCGAGGGAGGCAAAGGACATGGATGATCCTGTCTAGTTAGGGCTGGGCCCGGGGGACTTGTCAGCCTGGCGAGGTACTGGACGAAAAATGCTTTTCGTACAGGCCTTAGCAGCCGCTACGGGGAGCGCGGTGCCGTCCGGTCCCACTGGCGGAATGGAGGGCCAGTGTCCGGGCGAATGCCTGGCGGGAGCGCGGAGTATAACAGAGGCTTTCCCGTGTGCAGCCCATTCAACCGCTCAACGGTTCGACCGATTCACATCCCGGCGCGTTCAAGGATTCAGTAGGAACACCACATAGCCCCTGAACCAGGGGCTCGCTGCCAGGTAGTCGGGTGCCTGCCATTCACCGTTCTGCACCAGGCCGATGCGGAACGGCAGGCGCAGGCGTGCCACGCGCGGCAGGTAGCGGCCGTACTCGGGGATGGTGTGGCGGCCCTGGTAGGTCTGCACCACCACTTCGTCCACCACCAGGGCCAGGCGGTTGATCACCTCGGGGTCGCCGTTGCTGCCCCAGTCCAGCAGGCCGGTGATGCTCAGGCGGTATTCGGGCGGCAGGCGCTGGCGCAGGCCCTGGAGGAAGTCGGCGTACTCGGCCAGGTAGAGGGTGCCGGCGTCGAAGTCGATCTGGATGCCGGTGACGGTGTTGCCGGCACGCTTCCAGCGTGACAGCTGGGCCAGCAGGGTCCGGTGCACGTCCTCGGTCCAGCGCAGGGTGTGGGCGCGATAGACCACCCAGATTTCGCCCTGGCGCAGGCGTGGCACGGCCATGCCCTGGGCGATGAAGCGCGCCGCCGGATCGCCCGCGCGGCGCGGCCCGTCGATCTGGCCCTGGAGGATATAGAGGGTCTTGGCCTTGGCCAGCAGGGGTTGCGGGCGCACGCCGCTCCACAGCCAGAAGGCATCGTGGGCGGCGGCGTCGACCCGCTCGCTGGCGCCGAGCAGCGGGCTGGCCAGGATCAGGCCGAGGGCCAGGAGCCTGGCGAACCCGAGGGGCATCACCAGTAGTACTTCAGCGCCTCGGCCCAGGGGCTCTTGGCGTAGCGCGTCTTCAGCGCCTGGAACCACTGCTTGCGCTGGGCCTTGCTGATGTCCTGGCCGTCGCAGGTGTTGTAGCCGGCGGGGGCGTAGCAGTTCACGGCGCGGTACAGGGCGTAGGCGCGGTCGTCATCGCTGGCCTTGGCGTCGTCGATCACCGCCATGTAGCCGACCAGGCGCGAGTACGGCTTGCCGGGGAACTGGCTGGCCGAGCCGCCCAGTTCGTCCTTCGGCGGCTGGGTGTTGAGGCTGAAGCCGTCGAAGCCGTTGGTGCGGATGAACTCGCCGAGGCAGTTGCCGGCCTGGGCGTCCTTGGCGTTGCCCTGCAGGCGGGTGGTCACCTCGGTCAGGCTCGGGCAGGCATAGCCGTCCTGCTGGCCGCTCCAGGCGAACCGACCCACCGCCAGCTCGTTGCCGTCCTCGACCTTGGGCGTCGGGGAGGGGATCAGCGGCTGGTCCTTGAGGAAGGCGGCGTAGTCGCCGAACACCAGGTCCTTGTAGAGCAGGGTGAACAGTGCGGTGTCGCGTTCGCGCTGCGGCGCGGTGCTGTCCACCGCCTGGCGGCGCAGCAGGTCGGCGGAGGCGACGTTGCGCAGGAGGATCTCGCGGATCGGTGCGGTGCGCACCGGCGAGTCGGCGGTGAACAGGGCATCGACCTGGCCCGCACGGGAGCGGTTGAGGGCGATGGCCAGTTCCAGCTGGCCGCGCTGCAGTTCGCTGGGCTGGCGTTGCAGCAGGCGCTGCCAGAGCGCGTAGGCGCCTTCGGCATCCCCCTTGGCTTCCAGGGCCAGGCCGCGCAGGGTTTCCTGGCTGAAGGTGACCAGGTCCAGGCGCGCCTGCGGGTCTTCCGCCGGCAGGGCCGCCAGGGCCTTGGCGGCATCGTGGCCCCGGTAGAAGTGCCAGGCGGCGACCAGGTAGGCGTGCAGCGCCGGGCGGTCGGCGAAGCGCTGCTTCTGTGCCTGCAGTTGCTCCAGGCTGATCAGCGGCGGCTCGCCTTCGGCCGGGCGACGCAGGCGCATCAGGTCGGCCATGGCCAGCAGGGCGGTGTCCTGCAGGTCCTCGGGCTTCAGCGCGGGCAGCAGCTTGACGTCCAACTCTTCCACCAGCTCGGGCAGGCCGAGGTTGCGCTTGGCGTCGTCCTGGGCGAACTGCCAGGCGAATTCGGCGGCGAAGCGACGGTTGTCGTCCAGTAGCCAGTAGATGCGGCGCAGCAGGCCGCGTGCGGAGGCGGCGTAGGCGCCTTCCGGGTAGGCGGCGAGGTAGGCCTTGAATTCGTTGTCGCTGGCGTCCAGCAGGGTGCGGTCCACCTTGGCCAGGTCAGGGATGCCGTATTCGTCGAACGCACCTTCCTGGGCCTGGTTCAGCGAGACACGGGCCTTCAGGTACAGGGCGGCTTCCTTGATCCAGGGCTGGGGGCTGTCGGCCAGTTGGGTGAAGCGCTCGCGGGCTGTGCCGAAGTCACCCCGGTAGAAGGCGTCGGCGCCCGTCAGGTAGGCGAGGTACGCCTGGCCGTCGGCGGAGGTGACGGTACCGGCGGTCGGCAGCACGTCGGCCGGTTGCGGGTCGCCTTCGCCACACACGGTCAGCAGGTTCACCCGGCTGATGGCCAGGGCCTTGCGCTCTTCGGCAGACAGGCTGCTGGTGCTGGCCAACTGCTCGACGAAGGCCTGGGTGGTGTCCAGGTTGTTGGTGCGGCAGCGGCTGCCTTCGCCTTCGGCGAACTGCTGTTCGGCCAGGGCGCCGTCCTCCAGCTTCACGCCGATCTGCTCCAGGGCCAGGGACAGGTTCTCCACCCGCGGCGAGACCGACTCGGTGGCGGTGGTGTCCACGTCCGTCGGCGCCTCGGTGGCTTCGCTCTCCGGGGCGGCCGGGTTGAGCATGTTCAGGGCGAAGGGCGCCTGGGCGTAGCCGCCTTCGTAGTCACTGGATGCTTGCAGCGGGCTCGGCAGGCTCAGGCGGCCCGCATCGGCGAGCAGCAGCTTGAGGTTGGCGCGGCTGTCGTTGCCCGGGCTGAGGAAGGGCAGGTTGCTGCAGGTGTTCAGGTTGTCTTCCACCAGCGCCCAGGTGGGGCTGCAGAAGAAGTCATAGCTGGCGTGTGCGGCAGGGCTGGCGAGCCCGCCGAGGATCAGCAGCGGGAGGAGGCGTGGCGAGGTCTTCATGGCATCGTCCTTGGAAGGAGGGGCCGGTGCGGTTCCGCCACCGGCCTTGGTCTCTAACGGGTTCTCTAAACGCTACCTGCGTTGTCATCGCCGCGTTGAGAACAGGCTCAAAGTGCTCATTCGCGCCGGATGAATTGCGCGCTTTTGCCTGTGCCTGCCTGTGCGCCGATGGCCTCGCCCGGGTTTCCGGATGCGCCCTAGCGCGGCAGCTTGAGGTTGTTCCAGATCGCGAGGCTGGGCTCGGCCTGGTTCAGGGTGTAGAAGTGCAGGCCCGGGGCGCCGCCTTGCAGCAGACGTTCGCACATCTCGGTGATCACCTGCTCGCCGAAGGCCTGGATGCTGGCCGTGTCGTCGGCGTAGGCCTCCAGTTGCTTGCGCACCCAGCGCGGGATCTCCGCGCCGCAGGCGTCGGAGAAGCGTGCCAGCTTGCTGTAGTTGGTGATCGGCATGATGCCCGGGACGATCGGGATCTCGACGCCTTGCTGGCGGACGCGATCGACGAAGTAGAAGTAGCTGTCGGCGTTGAAGAAGTACTGGGTGATGGCGCTGTCGGCACCGGCCTTCACCTTGTTGACGAAGTGCTTGAGGTCTTCTTCGAAATTGCGTGCCTGGGGGTGCACCTCGGGGTAGGCGGCCACTTCGATGTGGAAGTGATCACCGGTCTCGGCGCGGATGAATTCCACCAGGTCGTTGGCGTGGCGCAGCTCGCCGCTGGCCATGCCCATGCCGGAGGGCAGGTCGCCGCGCAGGGCGACGATGCGCTGGATGCCGGCATCCTTGTAGTGGGCCAGCAGGGCGCGCAGTTCGGCCTTGCTGTCGCCGACGCAGGACAGGTGCGGGGCGGTCGGCACCTGGATCTCGCCATCCAGTTGCAGCACGGTCTGCAGGGTGCGGTCGCGGGTGGAACCACCGGCGCCGTAGGTGCAGGAGAAGAAGTCGGGTTTGTAGCCGGCGAAGGTGCGGGCAGTGGCCAGGAGTTTCTCGTGGCCGGCCTCGGTCTTCGCGGGGAAGAATTCGAAGCTGTAACGACGGTCTTGGGACATGGAAAGCAGTCTCTTTCCAGCGGCAGGCCGCGGACCGCGTGTGCGGTCCACGGCCTGGGGCTGTCAGTAGCGGTAGGTGTCCGGCTTGAACGGGCCTTCGACAGTGACGCCGATGTAGTCGGCCTGCTGCTTGGTCAGTTGGGTGACCACGCCGCCGAAGCCCTTGACCATCTCCAGGGCCACTTCTTCGTCCAGCTTCTTGGGCAGGACTTCCACGGTCAGGCGCTCGGCTTTCTTCTCGGCAGAGAGGTCGGCGAACTTCTGTTCGAACAGGAAGATCTGCGCCAGTACCTGGTTGGCGAAGGAGCCATCCATGATGCGGCTCGGGTGGCCGGTGGCGTTGCCCAGGTTCACCAGGCGGCCTTCGGCCAGCAGGATCAGGTAGTCGTCGTTGGCCGGATCGAAGCTGCCGGCGCCGGTGCGGTGGATCTTGTGCACCTGCGGCTTGACCTCTTCCCACGCCCAGTTCTTGCGCATGAAGGCGGTGTCGATCTCGTTGTCGAAGTGGCCGATGTTGCACACCACGGCGCGCTTCTTCAGGGCCTTGAGCATGTGGGCGTCGCAGACGTTGACGTTGCCGGTGGTGGTGACGATCAGGTCGATCTTGCCCAGCAGGGCGGCGTCGATGCTGGCTTCGGTGCCGTCATTGATGCCGTCCTTGTAGGGGGAGACCAGCTCGAAGCCGTCCATGCAGGCCTGCATGGCGCAGATCGGGTCGATCTCGGAGACCTTCACGATCATGCCTTCCTGGCGCAGGGACTGGGCGGAGCCCTTGCCCACGTCGCCGTAGCCGATCACCAGGGCCTGCTTGCCGGACAGCAGGTGGTCGGTGCCGCGCTTGATGGCGTCGTTCAGGCTGTGGCGGCAGCCGTACTTGTTGTCGTTCTTGCTCTTGGTGACCGCGTCGTTGACGTTGATCGCCGGGACCTTCAGGGTGCCCGCCTTGAGCATGTCCAGCAGGCGGTGCACGCCGGTGGTGGTCTCTTCGGTGATGCCGTGGATCCTGTCCAGCATCTGCGGGTACTTCTTGTGCAGGATCTCGGTCAGGTCACCGCCGTCGTCCAGCACCATGTTGGCGTCCCAGGGCTTGCCGTCCTTGAGGATGGTCTGCTCGATGCACCACTCGTACTCCTGCTCGGTCTCGCCCTTCCAGGCGAACACCGGGATGCCGGCGGCGGCGATGGCGGCGGCGGCCTGGTCCTGGGTGGAGAAGATGTTGCAGGACGACCAGCGCACTTCGGCGCCCAGGGCAACCAGGGTCTCGATCAGGACGCCGGTCTGGATGGTCATGTGGATGCAGCCGAGGATCTTCGCGCCTTTCAGCGGTTGGCTGTCGGCGTACTTGCGACGCAGGCCCATCAGGGCCGGCATCTCGGACTCGGCGATGGTCAGTTCCTTGCGGCCCCAGTCGGCCAGGGAAATGTCGGCGACCTTGTAATCGTTGAAATCGGCAGGCGTGATGACAGCGCTCATGCGAACTCTCCATTCGTTGGGTGCGAATGGGCGCCGTTGATGCGTTTGGGGAACGCCCCATCCGAGCCTGACAGGCGCCATCGAAGACAGCCCTGCTGCAGCGCCCCTCGGACAGGTGGCGGGAACGGCCCGGTGGGCCGTTTGAAGCGGTGGAGATTATAGCGGCCCGAACGGCACTCCCCAAGGCTTTCCGTCTGCTGCTATCGAGGCGATTGAGTGCGTCGCTTGGACGAGCCGACAGCGCCCTGCGATCATCGCGCCGTCACTCGCCAACCGGAGGGATTCCATGAATTTCCACACCCGCAAATGGGTCAAGCCCGAGGACCTCAACCCCAACGGCACGCTGTTCGGTGGCAGCCTGCTGAAGTGGATCGACGAAGAGGCCGCCATCTACGCCATCATCCAGCTGGGCAGCCAGCGGGTGGTGACCAAGCTGATGTCGGAGATCAATTTCGTCAGCTCCGCGCGCCAGGGCGACATCATCGAGCTGGGCATCACTGCTACGGAGTTCGGTCGTACCTCCCTGACCCTGCGCTGCGAAGTGCGCAACAAGATCACCCGCAAGAGCATCCTCACCATCGACCGCATGGTCTTCGTCAACCTCGGCGACGACGGCAAGCCCGCTGCCCATGGCAAGACCGAGATCACCTACATCCGCGACCAGTTCAAGGAATAGCGCCGGATTGGCCGCCGTGCCGCGACCCCGGTTGCGGCGGCCATGGACAGCCCCGGCCAGGGCTGGGAGGCTCCGCGCTCCCCTTCCTGACTGGAGCCTGCCATGACCCTTGCCTACTGGTGCCTGCTGATCGCCCTGTTCCTGCCCTACCTCTCCACGGGGGTGGCGAAGTTCACCGGGGGGGACTTCGGGCCGCGGCAGAACCACGACCCGCGCACCTTCCTCGCCGGCCTCACCGGCTGGCGCAAGCGTGCCGACAACGCCCAGCACAACGCCTTCGAGGTCACGCCGGCCTTTGCCGCCGCGCTGCTGGCCGCTCACCAGATCGGCCAGGCGCCGCAGCAGACCCTCGACCTGCTGGCCGTCGGTTTCGTGGTCAGTCGCGTGGTGTATTTCGTCTGCTACCTGGCGGACTGGGCGCTGCTGCGTTCGCTGGTGTGGTTCGTCGGCATGGCACTGATCGCCGCGTTCTTCTTCGTGTCCGCCTGACGGGCGACGCCGCCGGGCGGACAGGGCTGCGACAAACTGTCGCCACCCTTGGTATTTGCCCGGCGGGTGTCGATACTGTGCGCCCCCGCCGCCAGCTGTTCGGTGCACCGCTCCCATGAAGACGATCCCTGCCCTGATCCTGCTTTCCGCCTGCCTCGCCCTGACCGCCTGTGGCGGTGTCGATCCCAACTCCCCGCTGGGCAAGCGCCAGGCACTGTTCAAGCAGATGCTCCATGTCAGCGAAGACATGGGCGGCATGCTGCGTGGCCGGGTGACCTTCGACGAGCAGAAGTTCGCCGACAACGCCAAGCAGCTGGACCAGTTGGCCCATCAGCCTTGGCAGCACTTCCCCCAGGTGCGCCAGGATGAGCACGGCAGCGATGCCCGTGACGAAGTGTGGCAGCGCCAGGAGCGCTTCCAGACCCTGGCCCGCGAGCTGGAGGCCGCCACCGGCCAACTGGCGACCGCCACGGCCAACCGCCCGCTGCAGCCCCAGGCCATGGCGCCGCTGGTGCAGAAGGTGGAAGACGCCTGCGAGGCCTGCCACAAGGAATTCCGCGCCTACTGAGCCGGCGCGAAACCCTCCACGCCCGCCGCTCCCAGGCGGGCGGCCAGGTCGGCGACCTGCGGATGGTAAAAGAACGCCTTTAGCTGCGCGGCCCGCTTCGGGCCCACGCCAGGGCGCTGTCGCCAATCGGCCTCATCGAGCGCGGCCAGCGCTCGCCAGTCTGCTCCTTCAGCGACGCTATGCCCCGGTGGTGCCCCCAGTGCCTTCAGCCAGTCGGCGAATGGTCGGCTCAGGGCCCGCTCACGGGCCTCGTGGAAGGCCTGGCTGCGCGCGTGGGAAAAGCCCGGCACCGTGTCGAGGCGGGTGGTTTCCAAGTCCAGCCAGTCCAGCAGCCCCTCCAGCGTTCCGGCCTGCAGCAACTGTTCCCAGGTGCCGGCGCCGATGCCGCGCATGTCCAGCCCCTGCTTGCCCGAGAGCCAGTCCAGGCGGGCGAGAAACTGGGGGCGACACATGGCCTCCGGCGTCCAGCAGCTCAGGGGGTGGAACAGGGCCGGGTCGGGCGCCTCCAGTGCCGGGCGTTCCACCGCGCGGGTCACCACCGCGTCCACCCTCGGAATGGTCAGCCCGGCCAGTGCGACCGCGACCCGATCACCGGGGCGGACGTCCAGCGCTTGCCAGCGTTCCAGGGAGCCCAGGCCGACACGCTGGATGCGTCGGTCCTCCAGGGTGACCGGCTCCAGGTACAGCAGGGGTGTGATGCGCCCGGTGCGGCCGATGCGGAACTCCACCCGGCGCACTTCGGCCAGTGCCTGGGCGAAGGGGTACTTCCAGGCCACTGCCCAGTGGGGCGGTCGTGGCTCCCAGGTGTGTGGTGCCGGCGCGCGACCCTGGCGCACCACGATGCCGTCGCTGGCGAAGAGCAGGGGTGAGCGGTACCACTGCTCGCGCAGCTTCTCGACCTCGGCGGCGCTGTGCACCGGGCGGGTCAGCCGACGGGTGTCGTCCAGGCCCAGCTGCGCCAGGCGATCGAGCCGCGCCGCCATCTCGGGCGGGCCGCCGGGCCAGTCCCAGACGAACAGGCCAATGCCTGCTGCGTCCTCGTCACTCAGTCGCTGGCGAGCCATCAGCCCGGCGACCCGTCCCCGCGCACCCTGGCCGCCTGCTTGTGCCTGCACGTGGCCGGGGCGCTTCCAGTACAGCTCGCCCTGCAGGACCTGCCGCCCGGCCAGTCCCGGCAGCTCGGTGGGGACCGCCGGCAACTGGCGGGCGCGGGCCGTCCAGTCTTCGCCCTGGCGCCCGTCGCCCCGGCTGATCGCCTGGGCCAGGTGGCCGTCCTGGTACACCAGGGTCACGGCCACGCCGTCCACCTTGGGTTGCACCCAGAAGTCCTCGCGCCCCCGCATCCAGCGGGCGAGGGCGCTGGCATCGGCCAGCTTGTCGAGGCCGGTCTGGGGCACCGGGTGCAGCTGCTTGCCGCCGGCGCCGTCGAGCGGATCGGGCGGGGCGCCCGCCCCGTTGGGGAAACACCGGTCGAGTCGGTCGCGTTCGGCCAGTGCCTGGTCGTACAGCTCGTCCGCCACCGGCGAGTGACCTTCGAGGTGATAGGCCTGGTTCCAGGCGGCGAGTTGGGTGTCCAGGGTGGTGAGTTCCTGGCGGGCCTTGTCTGCAGGCCAGTCGGGGCAGGAGGGGGTGGCGAAGATGGCGACGGGGAAGGTCAGCAGGAGCAGCAGGGCGGAGGTGCGCATGGTTCTTCCTTGAACAGGGTGGCTCGGGTGAGGCTGCGAGCCGCCAGTGTCGCCAGGAGTACCGGTAAAGAGGGCCGATTAGGGCGTGGGAAAGCACGCGCGCGGGGCGTGCGATACGCGGTTGCCGAAGGCCGTAAACGAAAAAGCCCCGCACGATGGCGGGGCTTTTTGCTTCGCGTCGGCTTAGAGGCCGGCGGCGGCACGCAGGGCGTCGACCTTGTCGGTCTTCTCCCAGGTGAAGGTGCTGAAGGTGTCGTTGCCGACGGTCTTCTGCTGCGGGGTGCGGCCGAAGTGGCCGTACGCGGCGGTCTCGCGGTACATCGGGTGGAGCAGGTCGAGCATCTTGGTGATGGCGTAGGGACGCAGGTCGAAGACTTCGCGCACCAGCTTGATGATCGTGTCTTCGGCGATCTTGTGGGTGCCGAAGGTGTTGATCGAGATGGAGGTGGGCTGGGCCACGCCGATGGCGTAGGAAACCTGGATCTCGCAGCGGTCGGCCAGGCCGGCGGCGACGATGTTCTTGGCCACGTAGCGGCCGGCGTAGGCAGCGGAACGGTCCACCTTGGACGGGTCCTTGCCGGAGAAGGCACCGCCGCCGTGGCGGGCCATGCCGCCATAGGAGTCGACGATGATCTTGCGGCCGGTCAGGCCGCAGTCGCCCACCGGGCCGCCGATCACGAAGTTGCCGGTCGGGTTGATGTGGAACTGGGTGTCCTTGTGCAGCAGCTCGGCGGGCAGGCTGTGCTTGATGATCAGCTCCATCACGCCTTCGCGCAGGTCGGCCATGGATACTTCGGGGTTGTGCTGGGTGGACAGCACCACGGCGTCGATGCCGGCGACCTTGCCGTTCTCGTAGCGGCAGGTGACCTGGCTCTTGGCGTCCGGGCGCAGCCACGGCAGCAGGCCGGACTTGCGGGCCTCGGCCTGGCGCTCTACCAGGGCGTGGGAGAAGCGGATCGGGGCCGGCATCAGCACGTCGGTTTCGTTGCTGGCGTAGCCGAACATCAGGCCCTGGTCACCGGCGCCCTGGTCTTCCGGCTTGGAGCGGTCGACGCCCTGGGCAATGTCCACGGACTGCTTGCCGATGATGTTGATCACGCCGCAGGTGGCGCCGTCGAAGCCGACGTTGGAGCTGGTGTAGCCGATGTCGTTGATTACGTCGCGGACGATCTGCTCGAGGTCGACCCAGGCGCTGGTGGTCACTTCGCCGGCGACGATGGCGACACCGGTCTTGACCAGGGTTTCCACGGCCACGCGGGCGTGCTTGTCCTGCTCGATGATGGCGTCGAGGACGGCATCGGAAATCTGGTCGGCGATCTTGTCCGGATGGCCTTCGGACACGGATTCGGAGGTAAACAGGGAGTATTCGCTCATCTATCGGTTTCCTTTACTACCGGTGGGTGAGGTCGCTTCGCGAGTCCGGTTTGGCGAAGTGCCGCACCTGAATCTGAAAGCCGTTCTTCAAGCCAATGTAGAGGCTCTCGCCGGGCGTGAGCCCCGCGGCATCGGCCCAACGGGCCAAATCGTCCTGTTCGAAGCCCAACCAGAGATCGCCGCAGGCCTCCCTGGCCCAACTCTGGTTGTGGCTGCACAACTCGGTCACCAGCAGGGCGCCGCCGGGTAGCAGGTGGCGGGCCAGCTGTTTCAGGGCCTCGGCCGGGGCGGCGAAATGGTGCAGGACCATGTTCAGCACCACGCAGTCGGCGGCTTCCTGTTCGTCATCCAGGGCGTCGGCGAGCTTCAGCTCGACGTTCCCCAGCCCTTCGGCCTCGCAGCGCAGGCGCGCCAGCTCCAGCATCGCCGGGCTGTTGTCCAGCGCGACCACCCGCCGGAAGCGGCGGGCGAGGTCAGGCAGGAACCCGCCGTCGCCCGGGCCGATCTCCACGGCGCTGGCCGCCTCGGGCAGACGCAGCGCGTCCAGCAGTGCCAGCACACTGTCACGGTATTGCGGCAGTCCTGCGATCAGGTCCTGCTGGGCCTGGAACTTCTCTGCGGTGCGGGCGAAGAACTCGCGGCTGGCGGCTTCACGCCGTGCATGCACCTCGGCGATACGGGCCAGTACGTCGTCCGGCAGCGCCAGGGCGTCCACCTCGACCAGCAGCGCGGCGTGCAGGGCGCCACCCAGGCTGTCGCTACGGGCGATGGCGCGGCGGTAGAAGATCGCGTTGCCTTCGCGGCGCGTCGCCACCAGCCCGGCCTGGGCCAATACCTTGAGGTGGTGGCTCATGCCCGATTGGCCGATGGCGAAGATCTGCGCCAGCTCCAGGACGCCGAACGAATCGTTGGCCAGCGCCCGCAGCACGTTCAGCCGCAGCGGATCGCCACCGGCCTTGCACAGGGCGGCCAGCTCGTCGCAGTCGTCATGGCGGATCTGGGGCACGCGCAGGTTCATGGGGGCGCAGTCTAGTCAGCGCTCCCCCTGCTCGCAATCCCAATATCAAGATTCTTTGATATTGCTGATCGGCGGCGCCTGGCCGTCCAGGGCCAGCGCCAGGAAGGCTGCCGGCGCCGGGGCCAGGCTGCGGCCCGGCAGCCAGAGCACGTGCAGCTCACGCTCGATGTGCAGGTCGTCCACCGTCAGGGCGATCAGGCGCCCCGCAGCCAGCTCGTCTGCCACCGCGCGGCGGGACAGCCAGGCCAGGCCGGGGCCCTGGGCCACCAGGTGCTTCAGGGCCTCGGTGCTGCCGATGGCCAGGCGCGGGTCGGTGCCGAGGCCGTGGGCGTGGTAGGCCTGCTCGATGCTGGCGCGGGTGCCGGAGCCCTCTTCCCGCAGGTACAGCGGGTAGTCGGCCAGGTCGCGGGCCCGCAGGGTGCCCCGTCGGGCCAACGGGTGATCGGGGGCGCACACCGCCACCAGGCTGTCCTGCTCCAGGCGCTGGAAGGCGCAGGCCTGGTGGTCGAATTCGCCCTCCACGAAGCCGAGGGCGATGCGCTGGTCCTGCAGGTCACGGAGGATGCTGCGGGTGTTGCCCACCCGCAGCTCGACGCGTATCTGCGGGTGGGTCTGGTGGAAGCGCGCGATCAGCGGCGGCAGCACGTAGCTGCCGAGGGTGGCGCTGGCGCCCAGTTGCAGCTCGCCGTCGCCCAGCCCGGCGAAGACCTGCAGCTCGCGCTCGGCGGCCTGCTCCAGGGCGAAGATGCGCTCGGCGTAGGCCAGCAGGCGCTGGCCGGCTTCGGTCAGGGTGACGCCGCGGGGCTGGCGATCGAACAGCGGCAGGCCCAGGCGCCCCTCCAGTTCGCGGATTTCCCGCGTGACCGCCGGCTGGCTGATGTGCAGGCGCTCGGCGCCGGCGCTGATGGCGCCGGTTTCGGCGACGGCGAGAAAGACCTTGAGGTGGTGCAGATTCATAAATGAAAGGCATGTCTGGCATATCGAGGATGTATTTTTCGTATAGCACGCCCGGCCGTATCGTGCAGGCATCGTCTGACACGGGACCGCCCGACCGGAGCCGCCATGCCTCGCCCTTTCACCCGCCTCGATCATCCCAGCGCCCTGGTGCGCCATTTCATCCCCGGCTGGTTCGCTGTGACCATGGGCACCGGCGTGCTGGCGCTGGTGCTGGGCAACCTGCCGGGCCCACTGGTCGCCCTGCGTCCACTGGGGGAGGTGGTCTGGGCGCTGGACCTGGTGCTGTTCCTGGCCTTCAGCCTGCTGTTCATCGGTCGCCTGGTGGCGTTCCCGGAAACCATCGGGCCCATGCTGGCGCACCCGGTCCAGTCGATGTTCCTGGGGGCCATCCCCATGGGGCTGGCAACGCTGATCAACGGGCTGGTGCTCTACGGTGGCCCGCGCTGGGGCGAGGCGGCCTATGCCCTGGCCCACGGGCTGTGGTGGCTGGACATGCTGCTGGCCCTGGGCAGCGCCCTGCTGGTGCCGTACCTGATGTTCACCCACCAGCGCCATGCCCTGGAGTCCCTGACGGCGGTGTGGCTGCTACCCATCGTCGCACCCGAGGTGGCGGCGGCCAGTGCCGGGGTGCTGGCGCCGCACCTGGCGCCGGAGCTGGCGCGGCCGCTGCTGGTGAGCGGCTACCTGCTGTGGGGCCTGTCCCTGACCCTGGCGTTCTCCCTGATCACCCTGGTGCTGCTGCGCCTGGCCCTGCACAAGCTGCCGGACACCGCCTTCGCCGCCACCAGCTGGCTGCCCCTGGGGCCGCTGGCCACCGGCTGCCTGGGGCTGATGACCCTGGGCCACGCCGCCCCGGCGGCCTTCGCCGGTACGCCCCTGGAAGGGCTGGGCAGCCTGGCGCCCGCCGTCGGCCTGATGGGCGCGTTCGTGCTCTGGGGGGCCGGGTTCTGGTGGCTGGTGATCGCCCTGCTGTTCACCCTGCATTACCGGCGCCAGCGCATGGCCTTCAACCTGGGGTGGTGGGGCTTCACCTTCCCGCTGGGGGTGTTCGCCCTGGCCAGCCTGGAGCTGCAGCGGCAGACCGACATGGTCGCCTTCGGGGGCTTCGGGCTGCTGCTGGCCGCCGGCCTGGCGCTGGTCTGGGTCCTGGTGATGCGCCGTACGCTGGCCGGCCTGTGGCATGGCGAACTGTTCCGTGCGCCCTGTCTGAGCAGCCCGGCCTGAGGGAAGCTGCGCCTCTTCGACCATCTGTCATTGCCCCGAGCCTGCCCGCTGGGCGAAAATAGCCGCCTTTTTTCGTTCAGCGTCATTCAACCCGCAGGAGATCAGCGATGCCCAGCCGTCGTGAGCGTGCCAATGCCATTCGTGCCCTCAGCATGGATGCGGTGCAAAAAGCCAACAGCGGCCACCCCGGCGCCCCCATGGGCATGGCCGATATCGCCGAAGTGCTCTGGCGTGACTACATGCAGCACAACCCGAGCAACCCGCAGTGGGCCAACCGCGACCGCTTCGTGCTGTCCAACGGCCACGGCTCGATGCTCATCTATTCCCTGCTGCACCTGACCGGCTACGACCTGTCCATCGATGACCTGAAGAACTTCCGCCAACTGCACAGCCGCACCCCGGGCCACCCGGAGTACGGCTACACCGCCGGCGTCGAGACCACCACCGGCCCGCTGGGCCAGGGCATCGCCAACGCCGTGGGCTTCGCCATCGCCGAGAAGGTACTGGCCGCCCAGTTCAACCGTGAAGGCCACACCATCGTCGACCACAACACCTACGTGTTCCTGGGTGACGGTTGCATGATGGAAGGCATCTCCCACGAGGTCTGCTCCCTGGCCGGCACCCTGGGCCTGGGCAAGCTGATCGCCTTCTACGACGACAACGGCATTTCCATCGACGGCGAAGTCCATGGCTGGTTCAGCGACGACACGCCGAAGCGCTTCGAAGCCTACGGCTGGCAGGTGATCCGCAATGTCGACGGCCATGACGCCGAAGAGATCCGCACCGCCATCGAGACCGCGCGCAAGACCACCGACCGCCCGACCCTGATCTGCTGCAAGACCGTGATCGGCTTCGGCTCGCCGAACAAGCAGGGCAAGGAAGAGTGCCACGGCGCGCCCCTGGGCAACGACGAGATCGCCCTGACCCGCGCCACCCTGGGCTGGAACCACGGCCCGTTCGAAATCCCCGCCGACATCTATGCCGAGTGGGACGCCAAGGCCGCCGGCGCTGCCCGCGAGAACGAGTGGAACCAGCGCTTCGCCGCCTACGCCGCCGCCCATCCGGAGCTGGCCGCCGAGTTCGAGCGCCGCATCAAGGGCGAACTGCCGGCCGACTTCGCCGAGAAGGCCGCTGCCTACGTCGCTGAAGTGGCCGCCAAGGGCGAGACCATCGCCAGCCGCAAGGCCAGCCAGAACGCCCTGAACGCTTTCGGCCCGCTGCTGCCCGAGTTCCTCGGCGGCTCCGCCGACCTGGCCGGCTCCAACCTGACCCTGTGGAAAGGCTGCAAGGGCGTCTCCGCCGATGACGCCGCCGGCAACTACCTGTTCTACGGCGTCCGCGAGTTCGGCATGAGCGCCATCATGAACGGCATCGCCCTGCACGGCGGCTTCATCCCCTACGGCGCGACCTTCCTGATCTTCATGGAATACGCCCGCAACGCCGTGCGCATGTCCGCCCTGATGAAGCAGCGCGTGCTCTACGTCTTCACCCACGACTCCATCGGCCTGGGCGAAGACGGCCCGACCCACCAGCCCATCGAGCAGCTCACCAGCCTGCGTTCGACCCCGAACCTGGACACCTGGCGCCCCGCCGACGCGGTGGAATCCGCCGTGGCCTGGAAGGCCGCCATCGAGCGCAAGGACGGCCCGAGCGCGCTGATCTTCTCCCGCCAGAACCTGCCTCACCAGGCCCGTGATGCCGCCCAGCTGGCCGACATCGCCCGGGGTGGCTACGTGCTCAAGGACAGCGAAGGCGAGCCCGAGCTGATCCTCATCGCCACCGGCTCCGAAGTGGGCCTGGCAGTGCAGGCCCATGACGCCCTGACCGCTGCCGGCCGCAAGGTGCGCGTGGTGTCCATGCCGTCCACCAGCCTGTTCGACCAGCAGGACGCCGCCTACAAGCAGGCCGTGCTGCCGGTCCAGGTGGGCGCGCGCATCGCCATCGAAGCCGCCCATGCCGACTACTGGTACAAATACGTGGGCCTGGAAGGCCGCGTGATCGGCATGACCAGCTTCGGTGAGTCCGCCCCCGCGCCGGCGCTGTTCGAGCATTTCGGCTTCACCGTCGACAACATCGTCGCCACCGCCGAAGAACTGCTGGACGTCTGACCTGCACGGACCCGGGCCGTCATGGCCCGGGTCCGGGGTTCTCAATCCTTTCGGCCCAGCGAGCGCCCATGTCCAGCCATCGCCCCTTCAAAGTCGCCCTGAACGGCTACGGCCGCATCGGTCGTTGCGTCCTGCGCGCGTTGTACGAGCGTGGCGGTCGTGACGGCTTCGAGATCGTCGCCCTCAATGACCTGGCCGACCAGGCCAGCATCGAGTACCTGACCCGCTTCGACTCCACCCATGGCCGTTTCCCCGGCGAAGTGAAGGTGGACGGCGACTGCCTGCACATCAACGGCAACTGCGTGAAGGTGCTGCGCAGCGCCGAGCCCGAGGGCATCGACTGGGCCGCCCTGGGCGTCGACCTGGTGCTGGAGTGCTCCGGCCAGTACACCACCCGCGCCGAGGGCGAGCGCTTCCTCGCCGCGGGTGCGCCGCGGGTGCTGTTCTCCCAGCCCATGGCCAGCGAGGCGGACATCGACGCCACGGTGGTCTTCGGCGTCAACCAGGCCAGCCTCAGCGGCTCCGAGCGCCTGGTCTCCAACGCCTCCTGCACCACCAACTGCGGCGTGCCGCTGCTGAAACTTCTCGACGAGGCGGTGGGTCTGGAGTACGTCTCCATCACCACCATCCACTCGGCCATGAACGACCAGCCCGTGATCGACGCCTATCACCATGAAGACCTGCGCCGCACGCGCTCGGCCTTCCAGTCGGTGATCCCGGTATCCACCGGCCTGGCCCGGGGCATCGAGCGCCTGCTGCCGGAACTGGCCGGGCGCATCCAGGCCAAGGCGATCCGCGTGCCGACGGTGAACGTGTCCTGCCTCGACATCACCCTGCAGACCGCCCGCGACACCTCCGCCGCCGCCATCAACCGCGTGCTGCGCGAGGCGGCCGAAAGCGGCCCGTTGCAGGGCCTGCTGGCCTACACCGAGTTGCCCCATGCCAGTTGCGACTTCAACCATGACCCTCATTCGGCCATCGTCGACGGCAGCCAGACCCGTGTGTCCGGCCCGCGCCTGGTGAACCTGCTGGCCTGGTTCGACAACGAATGGGGCTTCGCCAACCGCATGCTCGACACCGCAGGCCACTACCTGCGGGCTGCTACTACAACCCGTTGACCTCCAGCCCCGTGAAGGACTGACTCCATGACCGTGTTGAAAATGACCGACCTCGACCTCCAGGGTAAGCGCGTGCTGATCCGCGAGGATCTCAACGTGCCGGTGAAGGATGGCGTCGTGAAGAGTGACGCACGCATCCTCGCTTCCCTGCCGACCATCAAGCTGGCACTGGAGAAGGGCGCGGCGGTAATGGTCTGCTCGCACCTGGGCCGCCCCACCGAGGGCGAGTTCTCCGAGGAGAACAGCCTCAAGCCGGTAGCCGACTACCTGTCCAAGGCCCTGGGCCGCGAGGTGCCGCTGGTGGCCGACTACCTGGGTGGCGTCGACGTCGCCCCCGGTCAGGTCGTGCTGTTCGAGAACGTGCGCTTCAACAAGGGCGAGAAGAAGAACGCCGACGAGCTGGCGCAGCAATACGCCGCCCTGTGCGACGTCTTTGTGATGGACGCCTTCGGCACCGCCCACCGCGCCGAGGGTTCGACCCACGGCGTGGCCAAGTTCGCCAAGGTCGCCGCTGCCGGCCCGCTGCTGGCCGCCGAGCTGGACGCCCTGGGCAAGGCCCTGGGCAACCCGGCCCGCCCGATGGCCGCCATCGTCGCCGGCTCCAAGGTCTCCACCAAGCTGGACGTGCTCAACTCCCTGAGCCAGATCTGCGACCAGCTGATCGTCGGCGGCGGCATCGCCAACACCTTCCTTGCTGCGGCGGGCTACAAGGTCGGCAAGTCTCTCTACGAAGCCGACCTGGTGGACACCGCCAAGGCCATCGCCGCCAAGGTCAGCGTGCCGCTGCCGGTGGACGTGGTGGTTGCCAAGGAGTTCGCCGAAACCGCCGCTGCCACCGTCAAGCTCATCGCCGACGTGGCGGATGACGACATGATCCTCGACATCGGCCCGCAGACCGCTGCCCAGTTCGCCGAGCTGCTGAAGTCGTCGAAGACCATCCTCTGGAACGGCCCGGTCGGCGTGTTCGAGTTCGATCAGTTCGGCGAAGGCACCAAGGCCCTGGCTCTGGCCATCGCCGAGAGCGATGCCTTCTCCATCGCTGGCGGTGGCGACACCCTGGCCGCCATCGACAAGTACGACGTGGCCCAGCGCATCTCCTACATTTCCACTGGTGGTGGCGCGTTCCTCGAGTTCGTCGAGGGCAAGGTGCTGCCGGCCGTAGAGGTGCTGGAGCAGCGCGCCAGGGCCTGAAAGATGGCCTGAATCATGGCGATGGCATGCGGTCTCTCGTTCAGGGAAACCGATAAAGGAGTCATCGCCATGTGGATCAGAACGTTGCTGTTGCCCTTGTTCGTCGTGCTCGGCGGGTGTGCCGGAGGCCCGGCGCCCCAGCCCTGCGAGGTGCTCAGCCCGCCCCAGGTCGTCCTGCCGCAGACGCGCGACGACCAGCGGGTGGAAGCCCAGAGCAGCGGGGACCCGACACTGGGCAGCAGCGCGGAACAGCATTGTCAGTGAGCCGACGGCAACGCCCGGCCATGGAGTGAAGGATGAAAGGCATTCTCGCCCTCGCAGCGCTGCTGGCGCTGGCCGGGTGCGCCAGCCAGAAGGCGCCCGAGGACAACTGGACCCACTGGGTCTGCGACAGCCAGGCCGAAGTGTTCTGGCGCTACGCCGACAAGGCCCAGCAGGAAGTGGACGTGCGCCTGGGCGGCGGTGACATCGTTTATCGCCTCAAGGCAGAACCTTCCGGCTCCGGCGCGCTCTACAGCGACGACCGCCTGGCCTTCCACACCAAGGGTGACGAAGGCCTGGTCTACTGGGTGACCACCGACGACCTGATCGGTCGCGGCTGCAAGGCGCCCTGAGTCGCACCACCCTTGAGAACATCCGCTTTCGCGGTGGGTTCCACCGCGAAGCTTGAACCCGGCCTGCCCCTGCGGCAGGCTTCGCATTTCGACAGCCCACCCCACTTGGGAGACTGAAACACCATGGCACTCATCAGCATGCGCCAGATGCTGGACCACGCCGCCGAGTTCGGCTACGGCGTCCCGGCCTTCAACGTCAACAACCTGGAACAGATGCGCGCCATCATGGAAGCGGCCGACAAGACCGATTCCCCGGTGATCGTCCAGGCCTCCGCCGGTGCCCGCAAATACGCCGGTGCACCCTTTCTGCGCCACCTGATCCTGGCTGCCATCGAAGAATTCCCCCACATCCCGGTGTGCATGCACCAGGACCACGGCACCAGCCCCGACGTGTGCCAGCGCTCCATCCAGCTGGGCTTCAGCTCGGTGATGATGGACGGCTCCCTGCGTGAAGACGGCAAGACCCCGGCCGACTACGAGTACAACGTCCGCGTGACCCAGCAGACCGTGGCATTCGCCCACGCCTGCGGCGTGTCCGTGGAAGGCGAGCTGGGCTGCCTGGGCAGCCTGGAGACCGGCCAGGCCGGTGAAGAAGACGGCGTCGGTGCCGAGGGCATCCTCGACCACAGCCAGATGCTGACCGATCCGGAAGAGGCCGCCGACTTCGTCAAGAAGACCCAGGTGGACGCCCTGGCCATCGCCATCGGCACCAGCCACGGCGCCTACAAGTTCACCAAGCCGCCGACCGGTGACATCCTCGCCATCGACCGCATCAAGGAAATCCACAAGCGCATCCCCAACACCCACCTGGTGATGCACGGCTCCTCCTCGGTGCCCCAGGACTGGCTGGCGATCATCAACGAATTCGGCGGCGACATTAAGGAAACCTACGGTGTTCCGGTCGAAGAGATCGTCGAAGGCATCAAGCACGGCGTGCGCAAGGTGAACATCGACACCGACCTGCGCCTGGCCTCCACCGGCGCCATCCGCCGCTACATGAGCCAGCACCCGAGCGAGTTCGACCCGCGCAAATTCTTCAGCGAAACCGTGAAGGCCATGCGCGACATCTGCATCGCCCGTTACGAAGCCTTCGGCACCGCCGGCAATGCCTCCAAGATCAAGCCGATCTCCCTGGAAGGCATGTTCCAGCGCTATGCCAAGGGTGAGCTGGACGCCAAGGTCAACTGATCCGGCGTCGGTGCATGGAGAAAGCCCCGCTTCGGCGGGGCTTTTTCATGGGCGCTCGTCGGGCTGGGCTCAGTTCGCGGCAGTCAGCGCCCGGTGCTCGGTCTTCAGGTTGTAGAAGGTCGCGCTGCCGGCTTCGCTGTCGGTCCCGGCGTTGTCCTGGGTGTAGACCCCGGCCTTGAAGTAGAGCGGCTTGGGCGCCCAGGTGCCGTCGAGCTGTTGGCTGAACTGGGTGCCGTTCACCAGGATGCTCAGGCGGCCCTGGGGCGACAGGTTGATCACGTAGGTGAAGCGCTGGCCCAGCTTCACGCCGGTGAGCAGGGTGCTCACTGCGCCGTCGGGGTCCGCCGGGGTGTTGCGGATCTTGGCGACGATGTTCCCGGTGCCGGTCTTGGTCTTGTACTGGTACTCCAGTTTCAGCAGCGGGCTGGTGCTGCCGTAGGAGTGGATCTGGCCGATCACGATCTTGCCGGTTGAGGGCACCTGGTCCACTGCCAGGTTCGCGCTCATGTAGTTGTCCGCCGCGCTGTAGTTCCAGTTGCGCAGGCGGCCGTCGGCGAAGGTCTCGCGCAGCTCGCTGCGGGGGTAGATGGCGTTGGCGGTGGTGCTGCCGTTCACTGGCGTCCAGAAGAACAGCGTGCCGTTGCTGGCCTTGAAGTAGTTGTCCTGGTAACCGCCGACCAGGGCGGGGGTATCGATGGTGACAGAGGGAGCGCCGACGGGGATGGTCAGGTTCCAGGTTCCAAGGTCGATCATGACTGAGTTCTCGAAGAGAACTTTCAGTGGGGTGCAACTCATCCACGAGCGTGTAATCACTTGCGGACATCTCTAAAAACGATCTGCGTTGTCATCGCTGCGCTTTTAGAGACGCCCTTACACTGGCAATCCGGCCAACTGCACACGAACCAAAAGTAGGGCGGTTAATTGCGGCCTGAGCCGCTGTTCGTACCGGGTGTCCCGAGAGGGGTCACCTGGCGGATGGCTTTATACGGCGTGCAAAACCGCCCGTGAATCACTGATCGTCAAATTCATGCCGCCATAAAAATGGCGAAATCAGTGTTTGACATCGCAATGCCATCGCTAAAAGTAACCAGCCGGTACATCGCCTTTTCAGGGAAGCCGCGTGCCGTGCGGAGGCGCTCCGGCGCGGCTGTCAAATAG
Organism: Pseudomonas sp. FeS53a; assembly: GCF_000931385.1. NCBI lineage: Bacteria > Pseudomonadati > Pseudomonadota > Gammaproteobacteria > Pseudomonadales > Pseudomonadaceae > Pseudomonas > Pseudomonas sp. FeS53a. The sequence goes on along the minus strand of NZ_JYFT01000021.1, from coordinate 7,425 downwards.
CCGTAAGCGAGGCGGTTGGAAGGGGCCTGAATTGCCCCGACGAACGGCGATGCTGGCGCTGTGATGGTCATGACAAATCCCGGCACCTGCTGCCGCGCCCGGTACAATGGGCGCCCTTCCACGATCCCCCTTTCGACCATGGATCCGCTGCGCTATCTGAAGGCCTACCCCACTCACCTGCAGGAGCAGGTGCGGCAGATGATCGACCAGGGTCGCCTGGGCGAATACCTGGCCCGCCGCTACCCCGACCGCCACGACGTGCAGAGCGATCGCGCGCTCTACGGCTACACCAATGCCTTGCGCCAGGAGCACATGCGCAGTGCGCCGGCCATCGACAAGGTGGTCTACGACAACAAGCTGGACGTGGTGCAGAATGCGCTCGGCCTGCACACCGCCGTGTCCCGCGTGCAGGGTGGGCGACTGAAGGCGAAGAAGGAGATCCGCGTCGCCTCGCTGTTCAAGGAGGCCGCGCCGGAGTTCCTGAGGATGATCGTGGTTCACGAGCTGGCGCACCTGCGCGAGCGGGACCACAACAAGGCGTTCTACCAGCTCTGCGAGCACATGCTGCCGGGGTATCACCAACTTGAGTTCGACCTGCGCCTGTACCTGACCTGGCGCGACCTCGGGGAGAAGGGCTGAGGAGCCATGCCCGCCCCAGCTGTGGAGGGCTGCAGGATGCGCAGTCCTGAGGCGGGCATGACGAGCGGACTATAGCCATTGCACTAGGGCGCCGGTTGTAGGGGCTTTCTGAGAGAGGCTGACGCAACTGCCTGACGAGGGCGTAAAGCCTGCTAGGCTCTGACGCTGTCCCTCTGCGAGATTCCCTTAGGCATGAAGCGCACGTCCTGGTTGCCCGGTCTGGTGTTGTCGTGCCTGCTGTTCTGCCCCCTGGCCCATGCCCGGGAATGGTTGGCCGTCGGCACCGATTTCCCGCAACTGTACGAACAGGATGGCCAGGGCCGTTTCATCGGCCTGGGCGCCGACCTGTTGCGCGTGGTGCTGGGCGAGATGGGCGACAGCGTGCGCTTCGAGCTGTATCCCTGGGCCCGCGCCCAGCTCATGGTCGCCGAAGGCCGCGCTGACATCCTCGTCGGCCCCTACCGCACCCCCGAGCGGGAAATGCGCATGCTCTTCACCCGCCACGCCTTCTACCGCGACCGCCTGGTGTTCTATGCCCGCAGCGACCAGCCCCTCGAATGGGGCGGTGACTACGCGCGTCTGCAGGGGCAGCGGGTCGCTGCCATCCGTGGCTGGGTCTACGGCGACCGCTTCGACCATGCCCGCGCCCACCTCGACCTGCGCAGCGTCGAGGGCGTGGGCAATGCCCTGCTGATGCTGCAGCACGGGCGCATCGACCTGCTGGCCACCAACGAGCGTAATTCCCGCCCCTGGATCGAAGCCCTGCCGGCCGGCAGCCTGGTCCAGCTGCAGCCGGCCATCGACAGCAAGGACGGCTACTTCGCCTTCCCCCGGCGCGAGCCTTACGAGGCGCTCAAAGTGCGCTTCGACGAGACCTTCCAGCGCCTGCTGGAGGACGGCCGCTTCGCCCGCATGGCGGCAGAGGCCGGGGTCCAAGTGCCCGAATAACGCGTGTCACCCCACTGTGTGGGCCTCTGGCGGCTGGCTAGAATGGCAAAGGGCCACGTGAGGAACACCGGTGAGTACTGAAGAGTCGGGTTATTCGATCTACCGCAAGCTGGTTTCCCAGCTGATGAACGGCGAGGAACAGCTGCCCAGCCTGCCCATGATCACCATGGAGATCCGCCGCGCCCTGGCCGACCCCAACGCCACCACCGGCTCCCTGGCCCGGGTCATCAGCAAGGACCCGGCGCTGAGCGCCACCCTGGTCAAGCATGCCTCCAGCGCCCGCCTGCGCGGCACACCGCCGCCCAGGAGCCTGGAGGAGGTCATCCGCCAGCTGGGCATGCTGGAGGTGGACCGCATCACCATGGTCCACAGCATCAAGAGCCTGTTCCCGCTGCACAGCCCGGCGCACAAGAAACTGTTCCTCGACACCTGGCACCGCCTGGCCCGTCGCGCGGCCATCAGTGCCGTGCTGGGGCGCCTGCTCGGTCATGTTTCCGGTGAGCATGTGCTATTGGCGACTATCCTCAGTGAGGTGGGCGCCATGGCCATCCTTTCCGCGTTCAAGGCGGCTGACCAGGTGCCCGCCACCGAGCTCTACAACCGCCTGTGCCGGGAGTACGGCAAGTCGCTGGGGGTGGTGGTGCTGAAGAAGTGGGCGGTGGACCAGAGCTACATCGAGGTGGTGCGTGGTGCTGGACTATGGGGCGAATCCCCGGGGCCCGGCATCGGCCTGGTGGACCTGGTCAACCTCGGCCTGTACCACGCGATCCGTGAAAACGGGCCCACTGCCCAATTGCCGCCTATCGTGGAGTTGGCGGCCTACCGCAAGCTGCTGCCACCGCAGAACGCGTTGGACCCCAGCGGCAACGGCCTGGCCCTGGTGGCCAGCCAGCGGGTAGAGATCCAGCGGATGGAGTCGCTGCTGCATTGAGTCACGGCATGCCGCCTGGCATGCGCGGTCCCGCGTAAGGAGCAGTCGCGGGGCTTGATGGCCGGAGCGCCTCTTGTACGACCACGGCCAGGGGCCGACCGGATTCAGAGAGGTCTCGTCATGAACGCACTGTTCAGCCCGGGTGTCCGCCTCCTCGAGGGGTTCAGCTTCGCCCGCAAGTTCCAGATCCTGTTCCTGCTGTTCGCCTTGCCCCTGGGGTACGCCCTGTGGGTCATCGCCGGCCTCTACCAGGAGCGCCTGACACAGATCGACGGTGAACTCAGCGGCCTGCGGGCGATCGTCGTCCTCGACGATGCCCTCAACGAGACCATCGTCCAGCGCACCCTGCTGGCACGCTGGAAGGGCACCGAGGTTGCCGCCAAGGCCACCCTGGAGCAACGCGCCGGGCAACTGGAAGCGATGCTGGACAAGGTCGACGCGCAGTTGAAAGCCGAATCCCTGGAAGGGCCCAACCGGGCCCTGTTCGACGAGCTGAAGAGCCGCAGCGAAGCCATCCGCCCCCAGGTGCTGGCGAGCGTCGCCCTGCCCGATGCCCTGGAGCGCTATCAGGCAGTGCTGCAGAGCCTGCAGTCCCTGCGTGAGCAGGTGGCCACCAGCAGCGGGTTGATCCTCGACCCGGTGATGGACACCTACCTGATGATGGAGCAGATCACCTACGTGCAGCCGCGCACCCGCGAGCTGCTCGGCAACTTCGTCGCCAGCGCCCATGGGGCTGTGATTTCCCGGCACTTCACCCTGCAGAGCCGGGTCGCTGTGCGCGATCTGCGCCGCGCCCTCGACGACTCCGTGCGGCAGTTGCGCAAGGCCCGCGAGGCCATTGCCGGCAAGGGGCTACCCAATGCCGAGCTCGACGGATCGTTCAGCCAGGCCGAAGAGGCCCTCTCGAACTACCTCGCCGCTGTGGACAAGGGCATGTTCGATGCCAACCCCTTCACCCTCGAAGTGGCGGACTTCATCAGCCAGGCCGAGCAGGCCGGGAACCAGCTCGCGGCCCTGCAGACCGCGCTCGATGAACGCCTGCGCCTGCGCCTTGGCGTGTTCCGTGGCCAAGCCATGGCCAGCATGAGCGAAGTGATCGGCGGCTTCGCCGTGCTGACCCTGCTCGCGCTGTACATGCTGTTGTGCCTGAACGCGGCAATCCGCCGAGGCACGGCGGCCATCACCGAGGCTGCCGAGGGCCTGCGTGCCGGGGACCTGCGGGTCAGCGCCGCCGTACATGGGCGGGACGACCTGGCGCAGATCGCCGAGGCTCTCAACGCCGCGCTGGTGCAGCTGCGCAATTCCCTGGACGGGGTCAATCGCGAGAGCCAGCAACTGGGTGGCACCGTGCGCCAGTTGAACGACCAGGCCGAGGAAACCCTCGTCTCGGTGGAGCAGCAGCAGGGCCAGGTCAGCCAGATCGCCGCCGCCGCCCACCAACTGGCCGCCACGGCCCAGACGGTGGCAGAAAGCTGCGAAGGTGCCGCCGCCGACGCCCAACAGACCCGCCAGATCGCCATGCAAAGCAACCAGCGCAGCGCCCGCACCGGGGCCAGCATGCGCGAGCTGAGCGGCCGCCTCGGCGAGACGGTCACCGCCTTGCAGCAACTGCGCGACCAGACCCAGCAGATCAACCGTGTGGTGGACGTCATCAAGGGCATCGCCGAGCAGACCAACCTGCTGGCCCTCAACGCCGCCATCGAAGCCGCCCGCGCCGGCGAACAGGGCCGGGGCTTCGCCGTGGTGGCCGACGAGGTGCGCAGCCTGTCCCAGCGCACCCAGGACTCCACCCAGGAGATCGGCGACACCGTCTCCAGCCTGCAAGGCGTGGTCAGCCAGGCCGTGGCGCTGATGGAGGCCGCCTACCGCCAGGCCGAGGGTGACGTCGGCAGCGTGTTGAGCATGGGCGACGACCTGTCGGGGATCGCCGATGCCGTGCAGCGGGTCAGCGACCGCCTGGCGCAGATTGCCACCGCCGCCGAACAGCAGGCCGCCACCGCCGACGAGGTCAGCGGCAACATCCAGCAGGTGGACCAGGCCGCCGCGCTGCTGCTGGGCGGGGCACGCTCGGTGCAGAGCGTGGCCGAGCAGTTGCGCCTGGGCAGCCAGGCCCTGCACGACAACACCTCGCGCTTCCGCCTGGGGTGAGCCACTAGCCGCGCCAGAACGGCTTGAGCCCTTCCTCCAGCGCCTGGGCGCGGGTCAGGCCGATGTCCTTCAGCGCGTGCTCGTCCAGCTCCAGCAGCGCCTTGCGGGTCGCCAGGCGCAGCCAGAAGCGTTGCCAGGGGCTGCCAGACAGCTGCACCGACGTGGCGGCGCGTTCGCCGGCCTGCATCAGTTCCTGTGGGTGAAGGGTCAGCCGTACATCGCTCAAGCCGCTCATCTCCGGACTCCTGGTGTTTTCTGGGGGGCGAAGCCATTGTCCGGTGGCAGGTCGTGTTCGATACAGATTCAAGGTTGTGGAATTTTCTTCATACAGATTGCCGGCTTCGGCATCTGAATCCACAATCGACGGCGAATCTGTATGGTCGGTGGCCGCGCGTGAGTCACCAGGGAGAACAGCATGACGCTCTACAGCCAGCTCGCCGAAACCCTGGGCGAGCGCATCGAGCAGGGCTACTACCGCCCTGGCGACCGCCTGCCCTCGGTGCGCGCCCTGAGCCAGGAGCACGGCGTCAGCCTCAGTACCGTGCAGCAGGCCTACCGGGTGCTGGAGGACCAGGGTCTGGCGGAGCCCCGGCCCAAGTCCGGCTACTTCGTCTCCCTGCGCCGGCAAGTGCCCGAGCTGCCCGCCGTGGCGCGGGCCGCCCAGCGGCCGGTGGAGGTGTCGCAGTGGAGCGACCTGCTGGAGCTGGTGCGCCGTGGCGCGCGGGACGGCCTGGTGCAACTGGGACGCGGCATGCCCGACATCACCAGCCCCACCCTGCGCCCGCTGCTGCGCAACCTGGCCCAGGCGGCCCGGCGCAGTGACCTCGGCGGGCTGTATTACGACAGCCTGCAGGGCTCCCAGGCGCTGCGTGAACAGGTCGCGCGGCTGCTGCTGGACAGCGGCAGCCGCATCCCCGCCAGCGACCTGATCATCACCACCGGCTGTCACGAGGCGCTCTCCACGGCGATCCGCACCGTGTGCCAGCCCGGCGACATCGTCGCGGTGGACTCGCCCAGCTTCCACGGCGCCATGCAGGCCCTGAAGGGCTTCGGCATGAAGGCCCTGGAACTGCCCACCGACCCGCTCAACGGCATCAGCCTGGAGGCGCTGGAGATGGCCCTGGAGCAGTGGCCGATCAAGCTCATCCAGCTCACCCCCAGCTGCAACAACCCGCTGGGCTACATCATGCCCGAGGCCCGCAAGCGCGCCCTGCTGGAGCTGGCCCAGCGCTACGACGTGGCGATCCTCGAAGACGACGTCTACGGCGATCTGGCCTACCGCTACCCGCGTCCGCGCACCATCAAGTCCTTCGACGAGGACGGCCGCGTGCTGCTCTGCAGCTCCTTCTCCAAGACCGTCGCGCCGGGCCTGCGCATGGGCTGGATCGCCCCCGGGCGCTACTTCGACCGCCTGCTGCACATGAAGTACATCTCCTCCGGCGCCACCGCCACCCAGCCGCAACTGGCACTGGCCGAGTTCATCGCCAGTGGCGCCTACGAGCCCCACGTACGACGCATGCGTGCCCAGTACCAGCAGGGCCGGGACCAGATGATCGACTGGGTGATGAGGTACTTCCCCGAGGGCACCCGCGTCAGCCGCCCCCAGGGCGGCTTCATGCTGTGGGTGGAACTGGCAGCCGGCTTCGACACCCTGCGCCTCAACCGCGAGCTGCTGCAGGACGGGGTGCAGATCGCCCCCGGCAGCCTCTTCTCCGCCTCCGGCAAGTACCGCAACTGCCTGCGCATGAACTACGCCCCCCGCCCCAGCGCGGCCCAGGAAGCCGCCGTGCGCAAGGTGGGCGAGCGGGTGAAGGTGTTGATGGCGCAAAGCGAGGGTGCACAGGAGGAGGGCCCTGTGGGAGCGAATTCATTCGCGAGGGTATGAGCACCGATGGCTTCCGGCGTGCGATAGCCGTCCTACCCACTGATCCGATGTTTCCGGCGCTCACCCTTGCGACCGAACGGCCCTTGCCTGGCTAGAGTCCGTTCTTTCCACCGGAAGAGGAGAGGCTCGTGGGCAGCCGTGATCTGCGCAAGGGGCGTGTTTCCCAACTCGGCAGGGTCTATCTCGTTACCGCGACAACCGCTGATCGACGCCCGTTCTTCGCCCACTTCGGCCATGCCCGGTTGCTGGTCGGCGAGTTGAGGCGCCTGCAGCGCCTCGAGCTGGCGTATTCATTGGCCTGGGTGGTCATGCCCGATCACTTCCACTGGTTGATGCGGCTCGATGCACCGGTGTCGTTGTCTTCAGTGGTCAAGGTCTTGAAGGGGCGTACGGCCAGGCATCTGGGGCTGTTGATGGGAGAACGCAGTGCGGTCTGGCAGCCGGGTTTCCATGACCGGGCGTTGCGGCGCGAGAGCGAGCTGCTGCCGGTTGCGCGCTATGTGGTGGCGAACCCGCTGAGGGCTGGTTTGGTGAAACGCCTGGGTGATTACCCGCATTGGGATGCCATGTGGCTGTGAGTGCCTGGCGGCCCTTCGGGCCGCGTCGCGAATGAATTCGCTTGTATGTCCTAGGGTGAGACCTGTCGGGGGCGGAGGGACTGAATTCGCTTCTGCTAGTCAGACCGTGGGAGAAATCTCCCGCCCCTCACCTCACTGCAAGCGCCGATAAGGAATCCATCGGCTCAGGATCGCCCCCTGAGACCGACCATATCTGCAAGCCTGCGCCAACGTGAGCCCTCGACAGGTCGTTTCATCTTGGCCCTGGGAGCTCACCATGACAATGCACTGTACCGTGATTGGGATCGACGTAGCCA
>NZ_JYFT01000041.1:0-110717 GCF_000931385.1 Pseudomonas sp. FeS53a | reverse complement strand
GCTGTCGGCTGGGGGTGGACGCGGGATTTTCCCACGGCTGGAGGCTGAAGTCAGCGGTCGGATGCGCAGCCAGTGCCTTGTGGGAAGCGCCTGTTTTGCCGTGCAACGCCGTGGCGAGGGGAACTCTGTTGATGCGTGTCATGGGGCGAGAGGGGCGGGCCGCTTAGGTTGTCGGGCAGACCGCGAGATCAGGAGGACACCATGGCTTTTCTTCAATGGCGTGACGAGCTGGACAGTGGCATCAGCGTGATCGACGACCAGCACCGGCGCATCGTCGACATGATCAACCAGCTCCACGAGGCGCAGCTCCGGGCGGATGCCGGGGTCGTCGCCACGGTGATCGAGGAGCTGGTGGACTACACCCTGTCCCACTTTGCTTTCGAGGAATCGATGATGGAGGAGGCCGGCTACGCCTTCACCCGTGCCCACAAGCGTGTGCACGAGCTGTTCATCCGCCGGGTGGGGGAGTACCGCGAGCGCTTCGTACGGGGCGAGGACGTGGCCGATGAGCTGAAGTCCCTGCTGGGCCGCTGGCTGTTCAACCACATCCTCAACGACGACCGCGACTATGTGGGCGCGGTGCGCGAGAACCTCACCCGCCTGGCGGCCGAGTCCAACTGGCTGCGCCGCGCCACCAAGCGCTTCTTCCTGCGCACGGCCTGAGGGCTGCCCGCTCAGAGCGGGAACAGCCAGGGCACCAGCACCACGCTGACGAGCATCACCAGCAGGGTGAAGGGCACGCCGATCTTTACGAAGTCGCCGAAGCGGTAGTGTCCGGGGCCGACCACCAGGGTGTTCACCGGGGAGGAGATCGGCGTCATGAAGGCGGCCGAGGCGGCAAGGGCGACGATCAGCGCGAAGGGCAGCGGTGAGGCACCCAGTTGCTGCGCCGTGGCGATGGCCACCGGGCCCATGAGCACGGCGGTGGCGGTGTTGGAGATGAACAGGCCGATCAGCGCGGTGACGGCGAACAGGCTGGCCAGCATGGCGTAGGGCCCGGCGTTGCCGAGCAGGGCGACCAGGCCCTGCACAGCAAGATCGATGCCGCCGGTGCGTTGCAGGGCGGTGGCGAAAGGCAGCATGCCGACGATCAGCACCAGGGTCGGCCAGTGGATGGCGCGGTAGGCGCTGTCCAGGTCGATGCAGCGGAAGGCGCCCATCAGCAGGCAGCCGATCAGGGCGGCGAGCACGTTGGGCACCAGCCCGGACACCATCAGCGCGATCATCACCCCCAGGCTGAGCAGGGCGTAGGGCGCCTTGCGCGCGGTGGGGGCGACCTCGTCCACCTCGGCCGGCAGGCTGAGCACCAGGAAGTCGCGGCTCAGCCCCTGCAGGCGGTGGATGGCCCGCCATTCGCCGGCCACCAGCAGGGTGTCGGAGGCCTTGAGCTTCTCGTCCACCAGCACCCCTTCCAGGGCCTTGCCGCTCCGGCGCAGGCCGACCACGTTGAGCTTGTGCCGGGTGCGGAAGCCCAGTTCCTGGATGGTCTTGCCCGGCAATTGGGATTCCGGCGGCATCGCCACCTCGGCCAGGCCGAGCTGGTGGGCGTGCAGGCTGAAGTAGGAATCGGCCAGGGGCATGGGTTCCAGCCCCAGCTGCTGGTAGGCGCCGAGCAGGCCGATGGCGGGGCTGGCGAGGTCCACCAGCAGCACGTCGCCGGGCTCCAGCTGGGTGTCGCCGGTGGCCATCAGCAGCAGGGTGCGGAAGCGCCGCTGGCGTTCCACGGCGATGACGTTGATGCCGTACTGGCTGCGCAGCTCCAGTTCGTTGAGGGCCTGGCAGGCCAGGGGCGAGTCGGCGCGCACCCGCAGGCGCCGCTCGCGTTCGTCCAGGCGGTAGGCGCGGGCGAGGTCGGCGAGGGTCAGGCGTGGGGCATTGGCGTGGCCGTCATCGCCCCGCGGGGTGAGCCAGCGGCGTACCAGCAGCATGTAGCCGATGCCGAGGACCAGCACGGCGAGCCCCACCGGGGTCATGCTGAAGAAGCCGAAGCCCTCCAGGCCGGCGCGCTTGAGCTCGGCGTGGACCACCAGGTTGGGGGCGGTGGCCACCAGGGTGAGCATGCCGCTGATGAGCCCGGCGAAGGCCAGCGGCATCATCAGCCGGCCCGGCGGAATGCGCAGGCGCGAGGCGACGCCGAGGGCAACCGGGATGAAGATGGCCACCACGCCGGTGGAACTCATCACCGAGCCGAGCCCGGCAGCGGCCAGCATCAGCAGGACCAGCAGGCGCGTTTCGCTGCTGCCTGCCCTGGCCACCAGCCAGTCGCCCAGGCGGTAGGCGATGCCGGTGCGCACCAGGCCGTCGCCGATGATGAACAGGGCGGCGATCAGCACCACGTTGGGGTCGCTGAAGCCGGAAAGGGCTTCGCTGGTGTCGAGCACGCCGGTGAGGGGCAGGGCGACGAGCACCAGCAGGGCGACCACGTCCATGCGCGGGCGGTTGAGGGCGAAGAGGGTGACGGCGCCGGCCAGCAGGCCGAGGACCATCAGCAGGTCGTTGTTCACGCGGGGCTTCCTGTTTCTGACGCGGCGGCAGCTTGTCAGGGATAGCCGAGCACCGCCTTGATCGGGCTCAGGTTGGCATCGATCCAGGCCGGGTCGATGGGGCCCCAGTCGTGGATGCGGTAGTGGCCGCTGTTGTTGCGCTCGCCTTCGGCCTGGTCGAAGCGGCAGTCGATGTCCAGTTCGGCGAGGGCGGCGAGGGTGTCCTGGGCGGTGCGGCGGGGCATGCCTGTGGCCTCCATCAGCGCGGGGACGCTGGTGGCGGTGCCGCTGTCGATCAGCCAGGCGACGTAGAGGCGGCGGTAGAAGCTGGTGCGGGTCTTGCTGGTTTCCATGGCAGGTCCTTGTCGAGGCAGGCGAGGGCGGGGCTGGGGCGCTAATCCGTGGCGGTGGCTCGGTGCCGGAGTACCCGGTGGCGTTGATTGAAGAAGAAACGGGTGAGGGTGCGAACCAGCGTAGCGGCCAGGTAGGGCTCGAAGGTCAACCGGTCGCAGAGCCGCACGCCGCCTTCGACGGCGTGCAGCGTGCGTTCGTGGCGCCACAGGCGCATGCCGGTCATGGGGGAGGCTTCGACGAAGCCGTGGCCGGGTTCGAGGGATTCCAGCGTGAGGTGGGAGTGGCCCATGGGCAGGCAGCCGAGCAGCCAGAGGCGGCTGGTGAACAGGGGGCGTCCCGGTACGAGGGTGAGGTCGTCGAGGGAGCGGACGCCGGGTGGGACGCTCATGCGCAGCCAGGGGCGCATTTCTGCGCGCAGCAGGTCGACGTCGGTGATCCAGCGCCAGGCGGTCTCTGCCGTGATGGGCAGGGTGGATTCGAATTGCAGCTGGATCGGGCTGGACATCCGTGTCGTTCCCTTCAGAGCTGGGCGAGGCCGATGTAGGTGGCGGCGCCGGCGAGGTAGCCGAGCAGGGCCAGGAGGCTGATGCGCTTGAGGTACCAGAGGAAGTCGATGCGCTCCATGCCCATGGCGGCGACGCCGGCGGCGGAGCCGATGATGAGGCAGCTGCCGCCGGTGCCGGCGCAGAAGGCGAGGAGTTCCCAGAAGGTGCCGTCGACGACGAAGTGGCCGAGCCAGCCGGCCTGGTCGCCGGCTGCGGCGACGGCCTCGGGGGTGGCCAGCGGGTACATCTTCATGGCGCCGGCCACCAGGGGCACGTTGTCGACCACGGAGGACAGCAGGCCGATGGCGATGTTGATGGCGTAGACGTTGCCGAGGCTGTCCTTGAGGGCGGCGGCGACCTGGGTGAGGTGGCCGGCGGTGGCGAGGCTGGAGACGGCCAGGAGGATGCCGAGGAAGAACAGGATGCTGGGGGTGTCGATGCGCCGCAGGACGCCGATCACCGAGAGCGGGTGCTTGTCTTCGTCGTGCTTGCCGCGGTGCAGCCATTCGGTGACGACCCAGAGGACGCCGAGGCCGAGGAGGATGCCCATGTAGGGCGGCAGGTGGGTGATGCCCTTGAACACCGGGACGAAGAGCAGGGCGCCGAGGCCGAGGACGAACACCAGGTTGCGCTCGAAAGGGGTGGTGGGGTCGTGCTCGGCCGCGTCGGCTTCGTCGTCGGGACGCTGGAATTCGCCCCGCAGGATGAAGCTGAGGATGACGAGGGGGACCAGCAGGCACACCAGGCTGGGGATGAACAGGCTGCTGATGATGCCGCTGGCGCTGATCTGGTGGCCGATCCAGAGCATGGTGGTGGTGACGTCGCCGATGGGGGACCAGGCGCCGCCGGCGTTGGCGGCGATCACCACGATGCCGGCGTAGAACCAGCGCTCGTGCTGGTGGCGGATCAGTTTGCGCAGCAGGGACACCATGACGATGGTGGTGGTGAGGTTGTCCAGCACGGCGGAGAGGAAGAAGGTGATGAAGCCGATCAGCCAGAGCAGGGTGACGCGCTTGTGGGTCTGGATGCGGTCGGTGATGACCTTGAAGCCTTCGTGGGCATCGACCAGTTCGACGATGGTCATGGCGCCGAGCAGGAAGAACAGGATCTCGGAGATTTCCCCCAGGTGGTGGCGCAGTTCGCCGCTGACGCCGTGCTCACCCTGGGCCAGGCCGGGGGCGATGCTGTCGACGCCGAGGACCAGGACGGTCCAGCAGAGGACGGCGGTGATCAGGGCCGAGGCGGCCTTGTCCACCTTGAGCGGGTGTTCCAGGGCGATGCACAGGTAACCGGCGATGAACAGCAGGGCCATCAGCGCGTACATGGGGACATCCTTTCAGCGGTGAACGGGATCGCAGGGAGTAAAAAGCCCGCCGATCTGTCGATGGGCGGGCTCTTGTGCATCACAGGCTGGCGATGCGCCCGCGCTGCTCGGTGAGGTTGGCCAGGGCCTGTTCGGCCTCGGCCAGCTTGGCGCGCTCCTTCTCGAGCACCTCGGCCGGGGCCTTGGCGACGAAGCCTTCGTTGGCGAGCTTGCCGCCGACGCGCTTGACCTCGCCGTCCAGGCGCTGGATTTCCTTGTCCAGGCGCGCCAGTTCGGCGTCCTTGTCGATCAGGCCGGCCATGGGCACCAGCACCTGCATGTCGCCCACCAGGGCGGTGGCGGACATGGGGGCTTCTTCGCCGCTGGCCAGGACGCGGACGGATTCGAGCTTGGCCAGCTTGTTCAGCAGGGGCTCGAAGTCGGCCAGGCGGCGCAGGTCTTCGGCATTGGTGTTGGCGACGATGATGTCGATGCGCTTGGCCATGGAGATCTTCATCTCGCCACGGATCTGGCGCACGCCGAGCATCAGGGTCTTGACCCATTCGATGTCGCCTTCGGCAGCGGCGTCGATGCGGCTTTCGTTGGCCACCGGCCAGGGTTGCAGCATGAGGGTGTCGCCGCTGACGCCGGCCTGGCCCTTGATGCGCTGCCAGATCTCTTCGGTGATGAAGGGCATGAACGGGTGGGCCAGGCGCAGGATGACCTCCAGCACGCGCACCAGGGTGCGGCGGGTGCCGCGCTGGCGCTCGATGGGGGCGTTCTCGTCCCAGAGCACGGGTTTGACCAGTTCGAGGTACCAGGCGCAGTACTCGTCCCAGACGAACTCGTAGAGGGCCTGGGCGGCCAGGTCGAAGCGGAAGGCGTCGAGCTGGCGGGTGACTTCGGCTTCGGTGCGCTGCAGCTGGCTGATGATCCAGCGGTCGACGGAGGAGAGGTCGACGGCTTCGCCGTTGACGCCGGTGTCCTGGCCGTCGGTGTTCTCGATGACGAAGTTGGCGGCGTTCCACAGCTTGTTGCAGAAGTTGCGGTAGCCCTCGACGCGGCCCATGTCGAACTTGATGTCGCGGCCGGTGGAGGCCAGCGAGCAGAAGGTGAAGCGCAGGGCGTCGGTGCCGAAGCTGTTGATGCCGTCGGGGAATTCGATGCGGGTCTGCTTGGCGATCTTCTCGGCGAGCTTGGGCTGCATCATGCCGCTGGTGCGCTTCTCCAGCAGGGCGTCGAGGGTGATGCCGTCGACGATGTCCAGCGGGTCGAGGACGTTGCCCTTGGACTTGGACATCTTCTGGCCCTGGCCGTCGCGCACCAGGCCGTGGACGTAGACGGTCTTGAACGGAACCTGCGGGGTGCCGTCCTCGTTCTTCACCAGGTGCATGGTCAGCATGATCATGCGGGCGACCCAGAAGAAGATGATGTCGAAGCCGGTGACCAGGACGTCGGTGGGGTGGAAGGTCTTGAGGAACTCGGTCTGTTCCGGCCAGCCGAGGGTGGAGAAGGTCCACAGGCCGGAGCTGAACCAGGTGTCGAGGACGTCTTCGTCCTGGCGCAGCGGCTGGTCGCCGAGGTTGTGCTTGGCGCGGACTTCGGCCTCGTCGCGGCCGACGTAGACGTTGCCGGCTTCGTCGTACCAGGCGGGGATGCGGTGGCCCCACCAGAGCTGGCGGCTGATGCACCAGTCCTGGATGTCACGCATCCAGGAGAAGTACATGTTCTCGTACTGCTTGGGCACGAACTGGATGCGGCCATCTTCCACGGCGGCGATGGCCGGTTCGGCCAGGGGCTTGGTGGAGACGTACCACTGGTCGGTCAGCCAGGGTTCGATGACGGTGCCGGAACGGTCGCCCTTGGGCACCTTGAGGGCGTGGTCTTCGATCTTCTCCAGCAGGCCGAGCTGTTCGAAGGCGGCGACGATCTGCTTGCGTGCTTCGAAGCGGTCGAGGCCGGCGAACTGGGCCGGGAGGGTGGCGTCGAGGCTGTCGTTGACGCTGCCGTCTAGGTTGAACACCTGGGCGGTGGCGAGCACGGCGGCGTTCTTGTCGAAGATGTTGATCAGCGGCAGGTCGTGGCGCTTGCCGACTTCGTAGTCGTTGAAGTCGTGGGCGGGGGTGATCTTGACGCAGCCGGTGCCGAACTCGGGGTCGCAGTACTCGTCGGCGACGATGGGGATGCGGCGGCCGACCAGGGGCAGTTCGACGAAGCTGCCGATCAGGGCCTTGTAGCGTTCGTCTTCCGGGTGCACGGCGACGGCGCTGTCACCCAGCATGGTTTCCGGGCGGGTGGTGGCGACGATCAGGTAGCCGTTGCCTTCGGCGGTCTTCTTGCCGTCGGCCAGGGGGTAGCGCAGGTTCCACAGGTGGCCTTTCTCGTCGTGGTTCTCCACTTCGAGGTCGGAGATGGCGGTGTGGAACTTGGTGTCCCAGTTGACCAGGCGCTTGCCGCGGTAGATCAGGCCGTCTTCGTGCAGGCGCACGAAGGCTTCCTTGACCGCTTCGGAGAGGCCGTCGTCCATGGTGAAGCGCTCGCGCGACCAGTCGACGGAGGAGCCGAGGCGGCGGATCTGGCGGGTGATGGTGCCGCCGGACTGTTCCTTCCACTCCCAGACCTTGTCGAGGAACTGCTCGCGGCCGAGGTCATGGCGGCTGATGCCCTGGGCGGCCAGTTGGCGCTCCACCACCATCTGGGTGGCGATACCGGCGTGGTCGGTGCCGGGCTGCCACAGGGTGTTGCGGCCCTGCATGCGGCGGAAGCGGATCAGCGCATCCATGATCGCGTTGTTGAAGCCGTGGCCCATGTGCAGGCTGCCGGTGACGTTCGGCGGCGGGATCATGATGGTGTAGGGCTCGCCGGAACCTTGCGGGGCGAAGTAGTTGTTCTTCTCCCAGGTCTGGTACCAGGAAGTTTCGATGGCGTGGGGCTGGTAGGTCTTGTCCATGTGTGCGGCGGGACCGTGTCGGCAACTGATCGGAAAGCCGCCGAGTATAACGGGCAAAACCCAGGCGGCCAAAGGCCGCTAAGCAGGCGGTCAGCTGCGTCGCGGCAGTTGGGGAAGCAGGCGGGCGAGGCGGGCGTTGAGGCGGCGCTTGAGCTCGGCTTCGATCTGCGGGACGAAGTCGTCGATGACGTCCTGCAGGATCAGTTGGGCGGCGGCGCGCAGCTCGCCGTCCAGGCGATCGAGCTGGGTTTGCGTGGCGGCTTCGACGCCGGCGCGCACGGAGGGCTGGGCGGCACTGGGCGCTGCAGGCGCCGGGGTGACGGGCGGTACGGGGGCGGCGGCCTTCACGGGCGTGGGCGTCGGCGCGGGCGCCGGGCGCGGAGCAGCGGGCGTCGCCGGCTGGGCGGCCTGGGGCGCGGGGGCGGGGCTGAGGCTGAACGGCGGCGGTTCGACGATCTCGGACAGCAGGGGGATGCTGGCAGGGTCCACCGATTCGGTGAGCAGGGGCGGCTCGCTGCTGGTGTGTTCATCGAGCAGGGCGCGGATGGACTCGAGGTCGTCCAGCAGGTGGGCCGGGCGGGGAGGCTGGCTGGGGTTGTCCATGGTGCGGCTCAGAGTTCGACTCGTTTGGGATCATAGCCCCGCTGCCGGTAGGTGCGGAAATTCTCCCGGCAGGCGGCAAGCAGGTCCGGCTCCTGGTTGACGATCTCGATGACCCGGCTGAAGTGGCCGAGGTGGGGCGAGAGGGTCGGGTCGAGGTTGATCAGCAGGCCCTGGCTGGCGTCGGGCTGCTGGTCCCGGCCGATGACCACCGGGGCGTGCGGGTCTTCCCCGTGCTGGGCGTGGGGGATGAAGGTCTCGGCACGGAACTGCCAGAGCAGTTCGTCCAGGGCTTGGCCTTGGGCGTCGTCTGCGCAGCGGACGAACACCGGCATGCCGTGGCGCCAGGCCTTGCCGGCCAGCTGGCAGGCGGCGCGCAGGCGGTCTGCCGGGGTACTGGTGGACAGGACGTAGAACTCGACGCGGGTCATTTCGGTGTTCCTGGAAAGAGGCCCGGCGCCTGGGGCGCCGGGAGGTGTCGCAGTGGATCAGAGACGGTCGAGCAGGTACTGGGTGAGCAGCGGGACCGGGCGGCCGGTGGCGCCCTTGTCCTTGCCGCCGCTGACCCAGGCGGTGCCGGCGATGTCCAGGTGGGCCCAGTGGAACTTCTTGGCGAAGCGCGACAGGAAGCAGCCGGCGGTGATGGTGCCGGCCTTGGGGCCGCCGATGTTGGCGATGTCGGCGAAGGGGCTGTCGAGCTGCTCCTGGTATTCCTCGAACAGCGGCAGCTGCCAGGCGCGGTCGTCGGCGTACTCGCCGGCCTTGAGGATCTGCTTCACCAGTGCGTCGTTGTTGCCCATCAGGCCGGAGGTGTTGGCGCCCAGGGCGACGATGCAGGCTCCGGTGAGGGTGGCGATGTCGATCACGGCCTGGGGCTTGAAGCGCTCGGCGTAGGTGAGGGTGTCGCACAGCACCAGGCGGCCTTCGGCGTCGGTGTTGAGGATCTCGACGGTCTGGCCGCTCATGGTGGTGACGATGTCACCGGGGCGGGTGGCACCACCGCTGGGCATGTTCTCGGCGCAGGCCAGCAGGCCGACGAGGTTGATCGGCAGCTGCAGCTCCAGTACGGCACGGAAGGTGCCGAGGACGCTGGCGGCGCCGCACATGTCGTACTTCATCTCGTCCATGCCGGCGGCGGGCTTGATGCTGATGCCGCCGGTGTCGAAGGTGATGCCCTTGCCGACCAGGGCGAAGGGTTTGTCGTCCTTCTTGCCGCCCTGGTAGTTGAGCACGATCATCCGCGGCGGCTGCTCGCTGCCCTGGGCGACGGCAAGGAAGGCGCCGGCGCCGAGCTCCTTGAGCTTCTTCTCGTCCAGCACCTCGACCTTGAGGTTCTTGTGGGCCTTGGCCAGGGCCTTGGCTTCTTCGGCGAGGAAGCTGGGGTGGCAGAGGTTCGGCGGCAGGTTGCCCAGGTCGCGGGTGTAGGCCATGCCGGTGGCGATGGCGCGGGCATGCAGGCTGCCGCGCTCGACGTCGGCTTGCTCGGCCTTCTCGGCCAGCAGGGTGATCTTCTTCAGGGCCGGGGCATCGGCCTTGGTGCTCTTGAAGCGGTCGAAGCGGTAGCTGCCGTCGGCCAGGGTCTCCACCAGCAGGCGGGCCTTGCCGTAGGCGTCGCGGCCCTTGACCTTGAGTTCACCGAGGGTGAGCACGGCATCGCTGCCGCCCAGGCCCTTGAGCACGCCGCCGACGGCCGCGGCCACCTTGCGGAACTGACGGTCGGTCAGCTCGCGCTCCTTGCCGACGCCGACCAGCAGCACGCGGTCGGCCTTCAGGTTGGGCAGGCTGTGCAGCAGCAGGGTCTGGCCGACCTTGCCGGCCAGGTCGCCGCGCTTGAGCAGGGCGGCGATGGCGCCGCCGGTGGCGGTGTCCAGCGCGCCGGCAGCGGTGCCGAGCTTGCGGCCTTCGCCGACGGCGACCACCAGGGTGGCGGTCTTCAGGGTTTCCGGGCGTGCGCTTTTGACGAGGAATTCCATGTGATGTCCCCAAGACAAAGAGTCGGGATTGCAGGGTATAATGCCGGCCATTTTCCGTGGCGTGCCCGTTCGGGCGTGCCGGCCACAAAGCGGCTAGTTTGAGCGTAGCCGCCTGAGCCTGACAACCCTGGAGTGTCTGGTTTGATCGTCTTCCGTTACCTGTCCCGCGAAGTCCTGGTGACCCTCAGTGCGGTGAGCGCCGTGTTGCTGGTGATCATCATGAGCGGTCGATTCATCAAGTACCTGGCCCAGGCGGCGCAGGGTGCCCTGGATCCTGGCGTGCTGTTCCTGATCATGGGCTACCGCATACCGGGCTTCCTCCAGCTGATCCTGCCGCTTGGCCTGTTCCTCGGCTTCCTGCTGGCCTACGGTCGGCTGTACCTGGACAGCGAGATGACGGTGCTTTCCGCCACCGGCATGAGCCAGCAGCGCCTGATGGCGTACAGCCTGGCGCCGGCGACGCTGGTCGCGCTGATGGTGGCCTGGCTGAGCCTGGGCCTGGCGCCCCAGGGCGTGACGGCGGTGGGCCGCATCCTCAACCAGCAGGACGCGCTGACCGAGTTCGACACGCTGGTACCGGGGCGCTTCCAGACCCTGAAGAATGGCAACCGGGTGACCTACACCGAGAGCCTGTCGGCGGACCGTGGCGAGCTGGGCGGGGTGTTCATCTCCGAGAAGCGCCTGTCCCAGGACAACAAGGAGCAGGGCATCGGGGTGCTGGTGGCCGAGAGCGGGCGCCAGGTCATCCACGAGGACGGCAGCCGCTACCTGATCCTGGAGAACGGCTACCGCTACGACGGTAATCCAGGCAAGGCCGACTACCGTGCCATCAAGTACGGGACCTACGGCATCCTCCTGCCGAAGCCGGAGATCAGTGCCGAGATCGGCGAGCGCGAGGCGATCCCGACCCGCGACCTGCTGGGCAGCGACAACCCGCGCTACCAGGCCGAGCTGCAGTGGCGCCTGTCCATCCCGGTGCTGGTGTTCGTGGTGACCCTGCTGGCGGTGCCGCTGTCGCGGGTGAATCCGCGGCAGGGGCGCTTCCTCAAGCTGCTGCCGGCGATCCTTCTTTATATGGCTTACCTGTCGATGCTGATCGCCGCCCGTGGCCAGCTCGACAAGGGCAAGATCCCGATGGCCCTCGGCTTGTGGTGGGTGCATGGCATCTTCCTGAGCGTGGGGCTGCTGTTGCTCTACTGGGAACCGCTCCGCCTGAAGTGGGCTGCCCGTCGTTCCGCTCGTGAGGTGGCCCATGGCTAAGCTGGACAGGTACATCGGTACCAGCGTGTTCTTCGGCATCCTGGCGGTGCTGGGTGTGATCGTCAGCCTGGCGCTGCTGTTCGCCTTCATCGATGAGTTGGGCGACATCGAGGGCAGCTACACCCTGATGGACGCCATCTGCTACGTGCTGCTCACCGCGCCGCGTCGCGCCTACGAGATGCTGCCCATGGCGGCGCTGATCGGCAGCCTGATCGGCCTCGGCACCCTGGCCAGCAGCAGTGAGCTGACCATCATGCGGGCGGCCGGTGTTTCCATCGGCCGTATCGTCTGGGCGGTGATGAAGCCGCTGCTGGTGCTGATGCTGGCGGGCATCCTGCTGGGCGAGTACGTGGCGCCCTGGAGCGAGAACCTGGCCCAGGCCAACCGCGCCCTGGCGCAGGGCGGCGGCGAGGCCCAGACCTCCAAGCGCGGCCTGTGGCACCGCCAGGGCAATGAGTTCGTGCACATCAACGCCGTGCAACCCAATGGCGTGCTCTATGGCGTGACCCGCTATGAATTCGACGGCGAGCGGCACATGCAGGCCGCCAGCTTCGCCCGGCGTGCGTTGTACCAGGGCGATCACTGGCAGTTGGAGGAGGTGACCACCACGCACTTCCGTGGCGACCACACCGAGGTGGTAGAGGCAGGCAGCGAGCGCTGGGACATCCAGCTCAACCCGCAACTGCTCAGTACGGTGGTGATGGAGCCCGAGGCGTTGTCCATCAGTGGCTTGTGGAGCTATGTGCACTACCTGGCGGAGCAGGGCCTGAACAACAGTCGCTACTGGCTGGCCTTCTGGACCAAGCTGCTGCAGCCATTGGTGACGGGGGCGCTGGTGCTGATGGCGATTTCGTTCATCTTCGGGCCGCTGCGTTCGGTGACCCTGGGGCAGCGCATCTTCACCGGCGTGGTCATCGGTTTCGTGGTGCGTATCAGCCAGGACCTGCTGGGACCGTCGAGCCTGGTGTTCGGCTTCCCGCCGTTCCTGGCGGTGCTGATCCCTGCGGGTATCTGTGCGTTGGCAGGTGTCTGGCTGTTGCGCCGGGCTGGCTGATCAGATCGCTCATGAAAAAGCCGGCTTCGAGCCGGCTTTTTCGTGTTCGCTATTTCTTGTGAGCGCTCTTGGGAAGTTGCACCACGATGCTCTCCGAGTAGCGGTCGTGCCAGGTACGTTTGTCCTTGTCCCAGAGCATCCACAGGAAGCCGAGGCCGAAGCAGAGCCAGGAGCCCATGGCGACCACGAAGCGCAGCAGGGCCTGCCACAGGCTGACCGCCGAGCCGTCGCGATTCTGGATACGCACACCCCACACCTGCATGCCGAGGGTCTGGCCGTTGTGGGTCCAGAACTTGGCGAAGAAGGCGAACAAGCTGAAGAGCAGCACGGTGGACAGGACCGGATCGTGGGCCAGCAGGCCCTGCTCGGCCATTTCCCGCAGGCGCTCGCCGCCGTAGATCGAGCGCAGGATGACCTGCTGGTAGAAGAGGGTGACCACCATCAGCAGGGCGACGCTGAGGAGGAAGTCATAGAAGATGGCGGCGAAGCGGCGAACGGCCCCGGCTGTGGGGAACTCGCCTTCCGGGCGCAGGATGTGTTTCGGCATGGAGGGCCCTTGTGACGTGTGAAGACGCCGCATTCTAAGGGCAGGCACTGAAACGCGGGCATAAAAAACCCCTGATGAAACATCAGGGGTTCTCTTGCAGCGACTTAGGCCAGGACTTGGACTTTGTCAGCTTGCATGCCTTTCTGGCCTTGGACGGCTTCGAAGGTAACCTTCTGGCCTTCCTTCAGGCTGCGGAAGCCGCTGCCTTCGATGGCGCGGAAGTGTACGAACAGATCCGGACCGCTCTCGGGGGTGATGAAGCCAAAGCCCTTCTCGTCGTTGAACCACTTAACGGTGCCGGTTTGACGATTCGACATGTCTCAATTTCCTTGGAACTGGAGTTGATTTTCAGCCTCTGCCCGACATTGGGCCGAGGGCTAGGAACTGGTTGCAAAGAGTAAGAGAAGTCGAGCGGGATGTAGCGGATCTGTCGGATCTACTGCATCAGGTCACGATTCAACAGCGACCCATGCAAACACAGTGCGTGACACTCTACGCTAACTGTCCGGGGCTGCCAATCCCCCGTGCGGGCGAGTTTCGACGCGGCATGTGCGCAAGCGACGACATGTCGTTCTGGAAACGCTGAACAGCGCAGACAAGGACGAATTGATACGAGGGGAGGTGGTCTTGCGACCTAAGGATCGTGGTGCCCCGGGAGAGACTCGAACTCTCACTCTGTCGCCAGAAACGGATTTTGAATCCGCCGCGTCTACCATTCCGCCACCGAGGCACGATGGCGGCGCAGTATAGGGAGGGCGCCTGGGGCGGTCAATCCGCCTGCGTGGTCAGATTTGCGTAATTCCGCTACTATTCGCGCCCCTGTGAGACGACCCACCATGCGCGTTGCCGATTTCCATTTCGACCTTCCCGAACACCTGATCGCCCGCCACCCGCTGAGCGAGCGACGTGCCAGTCGCCTGCTCGTGCTCGATGGCGCCAGCGGCGAAATGGCCCACCGTGGCTTTGCCGATCTGCTCGACTACCTGCGCCCTGGCGACCTGATGGTGTTCAACAACACCCGGGTGATCCCGGCGCGTCTGTTCGGGCAGAAGGCTTCGGGCGGCAAGCTGGAGATCCTGGTGGAGCGTGTGCTGGACAGCCATCGCGTGCTGGCTCACGTCCGTTCGAGCAAGTCGCCCAAGCCGGGTTCGACGATTCTCATCGACGGCGGCGCCGAGGTCACCATGCTGGCTCGCCATGACGCGCTGTTCGAGCTGGGCTTCGCCGAAGAGGTGCTGCCGCTGCTGGAGCGGGTCGGGCACATGCCGTTGCCTCCTTATATAGATCGCCCTGACGAGGACACCGACCGCGAGCGCTACCAGACGGTGTACGCGCAGCACGCTGGTGCCGTCGCGGCGCCCACTGCGGGCCTGCATTTCGACCAGGCTCTGCTGGACGCCATCGCCGCCAAGGGCGTCGAACGCGCTTTCGTCACCCTGCACGTGGGGGCCGGTACCTTCCAGCCGGTACGGGTGGAGCGTATCGAGGACCACCACATGCACAGCGAGTGGCTCGAGGTGAAGCAGGACGTGGTGGATGCCGTCGCCGCCTGCCGGGCGCGCGGCGGGCGCGTGATCGCCGTCGGCACCACCAGCGTGCGTTCGCTGGAAAGCGCCGCGCGGGATGGTCAGCTCAAACCCTTCAGTGGCGACACCGACATTTTCCTGTACCCGGGGCGGCCCTTCCATGTGGTGGATGCCCTGGTCACCAATTTCCACCTGCCCGAATCCACCCTGCTGATGCTGGTCTCGGCCTTCGCCGGCTATCCGGAGACCATGGCCGCCTACGGGGCGGCGGTGGAGCAGGGCTATCGCTTCTTCAGCTACGGTGATGCCATGTTCATCACCCGCAACCCCGCTCCGCGCGGGCCCGAGGACCTCGCATGACGCGCACCTGCCGCATGAGCTTCGAACTGCTCGCCACCGAGGGCAAGGCCCGTCGCGGGCGCCTGACTTTCCCCCGTGGCGTGGTCGAGACGCCCGCCTTCATGCCCGTAGGCACCTACGGCACGGTGAAGGGGATGCTGCCGCGTGATATCGAAGGCATCGGTGCGCAGATCATCCTCGGCAACACCTTCCACCTCTGGCTGCGCCCGGGTACCGAGGTGATCAAGCGCCACGGCGACTTGCACGACTTCATGCAGTGGCAGGGCCCGATCCTCACCGACTCCGGCGGCTTCCAGGTGTTCAGCCTGGGGGCGATGCGCAAGATCAAGGAAGAGGGCGTGACCTTCGCCTCGCCGGTGGATGGCGCCAAGGTGTTCATGGGGCCCGAGGAGTCCATGCAGGTCCAGCGTGACCTGGGCTCCGACATCGTGATGATCTTCGACGAATGCACCCCGTACCCGGCGGACTTCGACACCGCGAAGCGCTCCATGGAGCTGTCGCTGCGCTGGGCCAAGCGCTCCAAGGCTGCCCATGGCGAGAACACCGCCGCGCTGTTCGGCATCGTCCAGGGCGGTATGCACGAGGAGCTTCGTCTGCGCTCCCTCGAAGGCCTGCTGGAAATCGGCTTCGACGGCCTGGCCATCGGCGGGTTGTCGGTGGGCGAGCCCAAGGAAGAGATGATCCGCGTGCTCGACTTCCTCCCGCCGCACCTGCCGGCGGACAAGCCGCGCTACCTGATGGGTGTCGGCAAGCCGGAGGACCTGGTGGAAGGCGTGCGCCGTGGCGTCGACATGTTCGACTGTGTGATGCCCACCCGCAACGCGCGCAACGGCCACCTGTTCATCGACACCGGCGTGCTGAAAATCCGCAACGCCGTGCACCGTCACGATGATTCGCCGCTGGAACCTGGCTGCGACTGTTACACCTGTAAACACTTCTCACGCGCTTATCTCCACCATCTGGATAAATGCGGCGAAATGCTCGGCAGCATGTTGAATACAATCCACAACTTGCGGCATTACCAGCGCCTGATGGCTGGTTTGCGCGAGGCTATTCAACAGGGTAAATTGGCCGACTTCGTCGATGCCTTCTACGCCCGGCGCGGACTACCGACACCGCCCCTGGACTGATAACGCCGCATTTTTCCAAGCCGAACACTTTTCAAATTTCCGCAACAGGAGTGCTACATGAGCTTTCTGATCCCCGCCGCCTACGCCGACGCAGCCGCTCCGGCCGCCGCCGCAGGTCCTGCCGGCACCGGCTTCGAGTGGGTTTTCCTGATCGGTTTCCTGGTCATCTTCTACCTGATGATCTGGCGTCCCCAGTCCAAGCGCGCCAAGGAGCACAAGAACCTGCTCTCCGGCCTGCAGAAAGGTGACGAAGTGGTTACCTCCGGCGGCATCGCCGGCAAGGTGGTCAAGGTGTCCGATGACTTCGTGGTCATCGAGGTGTCCGACACCGTCGAGCTGAAGATCCAGAAGGTCGCTATCGCCGCGACTCTGCCGAAAGGCACGCTGAAAGCCATCTAACGAATCATCTTCACCATTCACGGGGCGCCTTGGGCGCCCCGCGTCATAACGGGCGGTGTCATGCTCAACAAATATCCCCTGTGGAAGTACCTGCTGATCCTGGCGGTCCTCACCGTCGGCCTCATCTATTCCGCACCCAACCTCTACCCCGATGATCCGGCGATCCAGATTTCCGGTACCAGCACCGCGCTGAAGATCCAGCAGCCCGATGTGGACCGCGCGCTGGCGGCGCTGAAGGAAGCCGGCATCGAGGTCAAGAGCTCCAGCATCAGCGAACGTGGCGGCCTGTTCCGTCTGACCAAGCTGGGCGACCAGCTGCCGGCCAAGGACGCCATCCGCCGTGCACTGGGTGACGACTACGTGGTTGCCCTCAACCTGGCCCCCACCACGCCCCAGTGGCTGCGCAGCCTGGGTGCCTCGCCGATGAAGCTGGGCCTCGACCTCTCCGGTGGTGTGCACTTCCTGCTGGAAGTGGACATGGAGAAGGCCCTGACCTCGCGCCTGAAAATCTACGAAGGCGAAGTCCGCACCCTGCTGCGCAAGGAGCGCGTGCGCTACCGCAGCCTGCCGGGCGTCGACAACGGCTTCCAGCTGGGCTTCAGCGACCAGGAGAGCCTGGACAAGGCCCAGTCCCTGATCCGCAAGACCTTCAATGACTTCGACCTTAAGACCGGCGAGCGGGGCGACCAGCAGGTCCTGACCCTCACCCTGACCCAGGCCAAGGTCACCGAGATCCGCGAATACTCCATCAAGCAGAACCTCACCACCGTCCGCAACCGCGTGAACGAGCTGGGCGTCGCCGAGCCGCTGGTCCAGCGCCAGGGCGCCAACCGCATCGTGGTGGAACTGCCCGGCGTGCAGGACACTGCCGAAGCCAAGCGTATCCTCGGCAAGACCGCCAACCTCGAGTTCCGCCTGGCGGCTGCGGCCGATGCCAACAAGGCCAGCACCGAGTCCTTCGAATTCCGCGAGCCGGGTCGTCCGCCGGTGCCGCTGGAGCGCAGCCTGATCATCACCGGTGACCAGGTCACCGATGCCCAGGCGAGCTACGACGAGAATGGCCGCCCGCAGGTGAACATCCGCCTCGATGGCCACGGCGGCGAGCTGATGAACCGTGCCACCCGCAACAACGTGGGCCGCAGCATGGCGGTGATCTTCATCGAGCAACGTCCGCAGAGCCGCTACGTGAAGCAGGTGGTGGATGGCGTCGAGAAGGAAGTCGAGGTCCAGAGCTTCAAGGAAGAGAAGAAGATCATCAGCCTGGCGACCATCCAGTCGCCGCTGGGCAGCCAGTTCCGTATCACCGGCCTGAACGGCCAGGGTGAATCCTCCGAGCTGGCCCTGCTGCTGCGTGCCGGTGGTCTGGCTGCGCCGATGTACTTCGCCGAAGAGCGCACCATCGGCCCGAGCCTGGGTGCCGAGAACATCGTCAAGGGCATCGAGTCCACCGAGTGGGCGATGGTCTTCGTGTCGCTGTTCATCATCGCGATCTACCGCTTCTTCGGTGTGCTGGCCACCGTGGCCCTGGCATTCAACCTGGTGCTGCTGGTCGGCCTGATGTCGGTGATCGGTGCCACCCTGACCCTGCCGGGTATCGCCGGTATCGTCCTAACCCTGGGCATGGCGGTGGACGCCAACGTGCTGATCTACTCGCGGATACGCGAGGAGCTGGCCAATGGGATGGGGGTCCAGCGTGCGATCCACGAGGGCTTCGACCGTGCCTACACCGCGATCGTCGACTCGAACCTGACCACCCTGCTGGTGGGCGGCATCCTCTTCGCCCTGGGTACCGGGCCGATCAAGGGCTTCGCCGTCACCATGTCGCTGGGTATCGTCACCTCGATGTTCACCGCGATCATGTTCACCCGAGGCCAGGTCAACCTGATCTTCGGTGGCCGCAACTTCAAGAAACTGTGGATCTGAGGCAGCCATGATCAAGTCAACCATTCGCTTCATGGCGATCCGCAACCTCGCGTTCGCCATCACCGTCGTCATCAGCCTGATCGGCATCGGTGCCCTGTTCATGAAGGGCCTGAACTTCGGCCTGGACTTCACCGGCGGCACCCTGATCGAGCTGTCCTACGAGAAGCCGGCCAACCTGGAGCGCATCAAGGAAGAGCTGGGGCAGGCCGGTTACCGCGATGCGGTGGTGCAGAGCTTCGGCGCCACCACCGACGTGCTGGTCCGCCTGGCTGGCGAAGACCCGCAGCTGGGTAACCAGGTGGCGGCTTCGCTGCGCAAGATCGACGCCGACACCCAGTTCACCGTGAAGCGCGTCGAGTTCGTCGGCCCGCAAGTGGGTGAGGAGCTGCGCGACCAGGGCGGCCTGGCGATGCTTCTGGCGCTGGGTGGCATCCTGCTGTACCTCGGCTTCCGCTTCCAGTGGAAGTTCGGCGTCGGTGCGGTGGCATCGCTGGTCCACGACGTGATCGTCACCCTGGGCATCCTGGCGTTCTTCCAGGTGCCGTTCGACCTGACTGTGCTGGCGGCGGTGCTGGCGATGATCGGTTACTCGCTCAACGACACCATCATCATCTTCGACCGGATCCGCGAGAACTTCCGCGTCCTGCGCAAGGCGGACCTGATCGAGAACATCGACGTGTCCTGCACCCAGACGCTGCTGCGTACCATCGCCACTTCCACCTCCACGGCATTGGCCCTGCTGGCGCTGCTGCTGTTCGGTGGCGACAGCCTGCACGGCTTTGCCCTGTCGCTGATGGTGGGTGTCGTGGTGGGGACCTACTCCTCGATCTACATCAGTGCGCCGGTGCTCATCTGGCTGAAACTGACCTCCGAGGACCTCATTCCGCCGGCCGCGACTGCCGAAGTGGACGAGCGTCCCTGACAGCAGGTGTGCTTCATCGTAAAGGCCCGCGAAAGCGGGCCTTTCTCGTTTCTGGCTTTGTGAAAGACATCCCATTGGCTGTGTTGCTGGTCGGACTGTAGGAACTTGGGTGAATGCGTGTAATCCAAGGCAAGGCATAGGGCGAAAGCCCGGAGTGAAACCAGGAGGTTCAAGTGAACAAGTCGATGCTCGTCGGCGCGGTGCTGGGTGCGGTCGGTGTAACCGCCGGTGGCGCCGTCGCAACCTACAGCCTTGTGGGCAACAGCCCGGAATACGCCGAGGTGCTCGCGGTACAGCCCGTCAAGGAGACCATCAAGACCCCGCGCGAGGTCTGCAAGGATGTCGCCGTGACCCGTCAACGGCCGGTCCAGGACCAGCACCAGATCGCCGGTACCGTGCTCGGCGCGGTGGCGGGTGGCCTGCTGGGCAACCAGGTCGGCGGCGGCAACGGCAAGAAGATCGCGACCGTGGCTGGCGCCGTGGGCGGCGGTTATGCGGGTAACAAGGTGCAGGAGCACATGCAGAACAGCGACACCTACACCACCACCGAAACCCGCTGCAACACCGTGCACGAGACCAGCGAGAAGGTGGTCGGTTATGACGTGCAGTACCAGCTGGACGGTCGTGTGAACCAGGTGCGCATGGATCACGATCCGGGTGCTCAGATCCCGGTGGGCAAGGACGGTCGCCTGATCCTGTCGCAGCGCCAGCCGTTGCAGCAGGCCGGCGTCAACCAGTAACCGCTGGTTCTCGCCCATGAAAAAGGCGCCGTAAGGCGCCTTTTTCGTTGTGGTCGCGGTTCAGCGCTTCAGCGAGGGCGGCAGGTGCGGCTGGATGGCAGTCAGCACGGCCTTGAAGCACTTGGTGTTGCCGGCCACGACGTGGCCCTTTTCCAGGAAGTCGTGGCCGCCGGTGAAGTCGCTCACCAGGCCGCCGGCTTCCTGTACCAGCAGGGCGCCTGCTGCCATGTCCCACTCGGACAGGCCGAACTCCCAGAACGCATCGAAGCGGCCGGCGGCGACATAGGCCAGGTCCAGGCTCGCGGAGCCGGCGCGGCGAAGGCCTGCGGTCTGGCCGACCAGGCTGCGGAACATGTTCAGGTAGTTGTCCAGGTGGTCGAGCTGGCTGTCACGGAAGGGGAAGCCGGTGCCGAGCAGGGCGCCTTCCAGGCTCTTGCGGTTGCTGACGCGCAGGCGGCGGCCATTCAGGGCGGCGCCACGGCCACGGCTGGCGGTGAACTCTTCCTGGCGGACCGGATCGAGGACCACCGCATGTTCCAGGCGGCCCTTGTATTTGCAGGCGATGCTGACGGCGAAGTGCGGGACGCCGCGGATGAAGTTGGTGGTGCCGTCCAGCGGGTCGATGATCCACTGGTAGTCGGCGCCCTCGCCGGTGCCGGCGATGGAGGTGCCTTCCTCGCCCAGGATGCCGTGGGTCGGATACGCCTTGCGCAGGGCCTGGATGATGGTTTCCTCGGCAGCGCGGTCGACTTCGGTGACGTAGTCCTTGGCGTCCTTCTCGTTGATGGCGATCACGTCCAGGCGCTCGATCGAACGGAAGATCAATTCGCCGGCGCTGCGAGCGGCGCGCAGGGCGATGTTCAGCATGGGCTGCATGGGGGCGTATACCTGGGGTCGTTAAAGAAAGCCGCGAATTCTAGCAGAAAAGCCCGGGCCATGTAGATGCGCCCATCGGCCTTCGTGGTGTTTACCCGACTGTTTCTGTAAGATTTCCCACCCTTTTGTTTGTAGTCCATGTGGGAGCAGGCGGGCGTGCTGCAGAACATTCGTGTGGTGCTGGTCGGCACCAGTCATCCCGGCAACATCGGCGGTGCCGCGCGGGCGATGAAGAACATGGGCCTGTCGAAGCTCGTGCTGGTCCAGCCGGAGCAGTTCCCCGATCGCGAGGCCTATGCCCGCGCCTCGGGTGCCGACGATATCCTCGAATCCGCCCTGGTGGTGGACACCCTGGAGCAGGCGCTGGTGGGCTGCAGCCTGGTCTATGGCACCAGCGCGCGGGATCGCCATATCCCCTGGCCGCTGCTGGACCCTCGCGAGTGCGCGGCCAGTTGCGTCGAGCAGATCAGCGATGGGGCCGAGGTCGCCCTGGTGTTCGGGCGCGAATACGCCGGCCTGACCAACGACGAGCTGCAGCGTTGCCAGTTCCATGTGCATATCCCATCCGACCCGGCCTTTGGCTCCCTGAACCTGGCGTCCGCCGTGCAGGTGCTGACCTACGAGGCGCGCATGGCCTGGCTGCAGGTCCAGGGCCAGCCGACCAAGATGGAGAAGGTGGAGCTCACGGCCGAGGAGAATGTACAGCCGGTGACGGTCGACGAGCTCGAGCGCTTCTTCGGCCACCTGGAGCAGACCCTGGTGGACATCGCCTTCCTCGACCCTGAGCGTCCCCGGCATCTGATGACCCGCCTGCGCCGCCTCTACGGTCGCGCCGCCATCAGCAAGCTCGAGATGAACATCCTGCGCGGCATCCTCACCGAGACGCAGAAGGCGGCGCGCGGCGAGATCCAGAAGCGGAGGGAGAAGTAATGCTGGCTCGCATGCGAGAAGACATCCGGGGTGTATTCCACCGTGACCCGGCAGCGCGCACGGCCTTCGAGGTGCTCACCTGCTACCCGGGGCTGCATGCCATCTGGCTGCATCGCGTCGCGCACGCGCTGTGGGTTGCCGGGTGGAAGTGGGCGGCGCGGCTGGTGTCGAACTTCGGTCGCTGGCTGACCGGCATTGAGATCCACCCCGGTGCGCGGATCGGTCGGCGCTTCTTCATCGACCACGGCATGGGCATCGTCATTGGCGAGACGGCCGAGATCGGTGACGACGTCACCCTCTACCAGGGCGTGACCCTGGGTGGCACCAGCTGGAACAAGGGCAAGCGCCACCCGACTCTTGAAGATGGCGTGGTGGTGGGAGCGGGGGCCAAGGTGCTTGGCCCGTTCACGGTCGGAGCGGGGGCCAAGATCGGCTCCAATGCAGTGGTGACCAAGGCCGTCCCGGCTGGCGCCACGGCGGTCGGCATTCCTGCGCGGATCATCATCAAGGAGGATTCCGAGCAGGCTGCGCGGCGCCAGGCCCTTGCCGAACGCTTCGGCTTCGATGCCTATGGCGTGGGGCAGGACATGCCGGATCCGGTGGCGCGCGCCATCGGTCAACTGCTCGATCACGTCCAGGCGGTTGATCAGCGCCTCGATGGCATGTGCAAGGCGCTCACCGAGCTGGGTAGCGACTACCGCGCGACAGCCCTGCCCGAGTTGCGTTGCGAGGCCTTCGAGGATGAAAAGGGCGCCACGGAGCGTCCGGCGGTCTGATAGGCGAGGGGGTGAAATTCTGATATCATTCGCGCCCCTGCCTAGCGCAATACCCGACTTATTTAATCAGGCTTATAGTTGACTTAAATAGTCGGGAATAGCATACTCGCTCGCACTTCAGCGAACCGTGGACTTCCCATGCGACTGACCACCAAAGGCCGCTACGCCGTCACAGCCATGCTCGACCTGGCTTTGCACTCGCAGCAAGGTCCGGTTTCTCTGGCAGATATTTCCGAGCGTCAGGGCATCTCCCTCTCTTATCTCGAGCAGCTGTTCGCCAAGTTGCGCCGTGGCAACCTGGTCAGCAGCGTTCGCGGCCCGGGGGGCGGCTACCAGCTGTCCCGCGACGTTTCCAGCATCTACGTGGCGCAGGTCATCGACGCGGTCAACGAGTCCGTCGATGTCACCCGCTGCCAGGGCCAGGGCAACTGCGACTCCTCCGGCGGTGCCTGCCTGACCCACCATCTGTGGGATGACCTCAGCCTCCAGATCCACGACTTCCTCAGCAGCATCAGCCTGAGCGACATCGTCAGTCGCAACGAGGTCCAGGAAGTCGCCCAGCGTCAGAACGAGCGCCATGGCCAGCGTCGTCCCAGTGGACGGAATTCGAGCCCCGAAAAGATTGAAGTGTCCGCCATCGAATGAGCAGGGCACCCGCCTGATAGGAGACAACCGATGAGATTGCCGATTTACCTGGATTACTCCGCAACCACTCCGGTCGACCCCCGCGTTGCTCAGAAGATGAGCGATTGCCTGCTGGCCGACGGCAACTTCGGTAACCCCGCTTCCCGCTCCCACGTGTTCGGCTGGAAAGCTGAGGAGGCGGTGGAGAACGCCCGTCGCCAGGTGGCCGAGCTGGTCAATGCCGACCCCCGCGAAATCGTCTGGACCTCCGGCGCCACCGAGTCCGACAACCTCGCCATCAAGGGTGTCGCGCACTTCTACCAGAGCAAGGGCAAGCACCTGATCACCTCCAAGATCGAGCACAAGGCGGTCCTGGACACCACTCGCCAGCTGGAGCGCGAAGGCTTCGAGGTCACCTACCTGGAGCCCGGTGAAGACGGCCTGATCACTCCAGCGATGGTCGAGGCGGCCCTGCGCGACGACACCATCCTCGTCTCCGTCATGCACGTGAACAACGAGATCGGCACCGTCAACGACATCGCTGCCATCGGCGAGCTGACCCGCGCCCGCGGCATCCTGTTCCACGTGGATGCGGCCCAGTCCACCGGCAAGGTGGAGATCGACCTGGAGAAGCTCAAGGTCGACCTGATGTCCTTCTCCGCCCACAAGACCTACGGCCCGAAAGGCATCGGCGCTCTCTACGTACGCCGCAAGCCGCGGGTGCGCCTGGAGGCGATGATGCACGGCGGCGGTCACGAGCGCGGCATGCGTTCCGGTACCCTGGCCACCCACCAGATCGTCGGCATGGGCGAAGCCTTCCAGATCGCCAAGCAGGAAATGGCCTCCGAGAACGAGCGCATCCGTGGTCTCAGCCAGCGCTTCTGGGCTGCCCTGGATGGTATGGAAGAGCTGTACCTGAACGGCAGCGCCACCGCCCGCGTTCCGCACAACCTGAACCTCAGCTTCAACTACGTCGAAGGTGAGTCGCTGATCATGGCGCTCAAGGACCTGGCCGTGTCCTCGGGTTCGGCCTGCACCTCCGCCTCCCTCGAGCCGTCCTACGTGCTGCGTGCCCTGGGCCGTAACGACGAGTTGGCGCACAGCTCCATCCGCTTCACCTTCGGCCGCTTCACCACCGAGGAAGAGGTCGACTACGCGGCCGCCAAGGTGCGCGAGGCGGTGGACAAACTCCGTGAGTTGTCCCCCCTGTGGGACATGTACAAAGAGGGCGTCGACCTCTCCAAGGTCGAATGGCAGGCGCACTGACGCCCCCCTGATGAGCGAGGAATAAGCACATGGCATACAGCGAAAAGGTCATCGACCACTACGAGAACCCCCGGAACGTCGGCAAGCTCGACGCCGAGGACCCGAACGTCGGCACCGGCATGGTCGGCGCCCCGGCATGCGGCGACGTGATGCGCCTGCAGATCAAGGTCAACGAGCAGGGCGTGATCGAAGACGCCAAGTTCAAGACCTACGGCTGCGGTTCCGCCATCGCCTCCAGCTCCCTCGCCACCGAGTGGATGAAGGGCAAGACCCTGGACGAGGCCGCTGCCATCAAGAACACCACCATTGCCGAAGAGCTGGCCCTGCCGCCGGTGAAGATCCACTGCTCGGTCCTGGCCGAGGACGCCATCAAGGCGGCCGTCCAGGACTACAAGCAGAAGAAGGGTCTGATCTGATCATCGAGGAGTCGTTATGGCCATCAGCATGACCGAAGCCGCCGCCAGCCATGTCCGTCGCTCCCTCGAGGGGCGCGGCAAGGGCGAGGGCATCCGACTCGGCGTCCGCACCACCGGCTGCTCCGGCCTGGCCTACGTGCTGGAGTTCGTCGACGAGGTGGCGTCCGAGGATCTCGTCTACGAGAGCCACGGGGTCAAGGTGATCATCGATCCCAAGAGCCTGGCCTATCTCGACGGCACCGAACTGGACTTCGTCCGCGAAGGTCTCAACGAGGGCTTCAAGTTCAATAACCCGAACGTTCGCGGCGAGTGCGGTTGCGGCGAAAGCTTCAACGTCTGAGGTTCGGTGTGGGTAGTCCCTGTCACTTCGCGCTGTTCGATCTCAAGCCCGGCTTCGAGATCGATCCCGAGCGCCTGGCGGTTCGCTATCGCGAGCTGGCCCGTACCGTCCACCCCGACCGCTTCGTCGATGCGCCCGAGCGCGAGCAGCGTCTGGCGCTTGAGCATGCCGCCCAGCTCAACGAGGCCTACCAGGTCCTGCGCAGTGCCCCACGGCGTGCGCTCTACCTGTTGGCGCTGAAGGGGCGCGAGCTGCCGCTGGAGGCGACCGTCCAGGATCCCGGCTTCCTGCTGCAGCAGATGCAGTGGCGCGAAGAGCTGGAAGACCTTCAGGACTCCGCCGATCTCGATGGCGTTGCCTCGTTCAAGCGCCGCCTGCGCTCGGCCCAGGCCGAGCTCGAGTCGGCGTTCGCAGCCTGTTGGGATGACGAAGCCCGCCGCGATGAGGCCGAGCGCCTCGTGCGCCGCATGCAGTTCCTCGACAAGCTCGCCCAGGAAGTGCGCCAACTCGAAGAGCGCCTCGACGACTAACCCTGTCGCCCTCGCCATGGCGGGGGCGCCGCCTGACTAGCAGACCAGCATGGCCCTACTGCAGATCGCCGAACCCGGACTGAGCCCCAAGCCGCACCAGCGTCGCCTGGCCGTGGGCATCGACCTCGGCACCACCAATTCCCTTGTCGCCGCCGTCAGAAGCGGTGTCGCCGAGCCCCTGCCCGATGCCCAGGGCGACGTGATCGTCCCTTCGGCCGTTCGCTACCATGCCGACCGGGTCGAGGTCGGGCGTACCGCCCGTGACACCGCCCTTGAAGATCCGCTGAACACCATCCTCTCCGTCAAGCGCCTGATGGGGCGTGGCCTGGAGGATGTGAAGCACCTCGGCGAGCACCTGCCCTACCGCTTCGTCGCGGGCGAATCCCACATGCCGTTCATCGAGACCGTGCAGGGCGTCCGCAGTCCGGTCGAGGTGTCCGCCGAAATCCTTCGCGCATTGCGCCAGCGTGCCGAGTCGAGCCTGGGGGGCGAGCTGGTGGGTGCGGTCATTACCGTGCCGGCCTATTTCGATGATGCCCAGCGGCAGGCCACCAAGGACGCTGCGCGCCTAGCTGGCCTGAATGTGCTGCGCCTGCTCAATGAGCCGACGGCGGCAGCGGTCGCCTATGGCCTGGACAAGCAGGCCCAGGGTGTTGTCGCCATCTATGACCTGGGCGGCGGCACCTTCGACGTTTCCATCCTTCGCCTGACCCGTGGCGTCTTCGAGGTCCTGGCCACCGGCGGTGACAGCGCCCTCGGCGGTGATGACTTCGACCATGCCATCGCTGGCTGGATCGTCGAGCAGGCCGGTCTTTCCGCTGACCTGGATGCCGGTGCCCAGCGCAACCTGCTGCAGGTGGCCTGCGCCGCCAAGGAAGCGCTTACCACGGCCGACCAGGTAGATGTTGCCTACCGTGGCTGGACCTCCAGTCTGACCCGTGCCCACTTCGAGTCGCTGATCGAGCCCATGGTGGCGCGCAGCCTCAAGGCCTGCCGCCGCGCAGTGCGGGATGCCGGCATCGAAGTCGAGGATGTGGAGGCGGTGGTGATGGTCGGCGGTTCGACCCGCGTGCCCCGCGTTCGCGAGGCGGTGGGCGGCCTGTTCGGGCGTGAGCCGCTCACCGACATCGATCCGGACCAGGTGGTGGCCATCGGCGCCGCCATCCAGGCTGACATCCTGGCGGGAAACAAGCGCGGCGAAGAGCTGCTGTTGCTCGACGTGATCCCGCTGTCCCTTGGCCTCGAGACCATGGGCGGATTGATGGAGAAGGTCATCCCGCGCAACACCACCATCCCGGTGGCGCGTGCGCAGGACTTCACCACCTACCGCGACGGCCAGACCGCCATGATGATCCACGTGCTCCAGGGCGAGCGCGAGCTGGTCAAGGATTGCCGCTCCCTGGCCCGCTTCGAGCTACGCGGCATCCCGCCGATGGTGGCGGGTGCGGCCAAGATCCGTGTCACCTTCCAGGTGGATGCCGACGGTCTGCTGGGCGTGACCGCGCGCGAGCTGGGCTCGGGTGTTGAGGCGAGCATTCAGGTCAAGCCGTCCTACGGCCTGACCGATGGCGAGATCGCCCGCATGCTGCAGGACTCCTTCCAGTACGCCAATGACGACAAGCAGGCCCGGGTGCTGCGTGAGCACCAGGTTGAGGCCCGTCGCCTGATCGAGGCGGTCGAGGCGGCTGTCCAGGCGGACGGCGACACCCTGCTGGACGCCGACGAACGTGCCGCTATCGCCTACCAGCTGGATCAGTTGCGCGAACTGCTCGAAGGCAGTGACGGCGTGGCGATCGAGCAGCAGACCAAACGACTGGTCCAGGTGACCGACGCCTTCGCGGCGCGGCGCATGGATGCCAGTGTCAAGGCAGCCCTCGCCGGGCGCCGACTGAATGAAATCGAGGAATGACCCCATGCCGCAGATCGTATTCCTGCCCCACGCCGAGCACTGCCCCGAAGGGCTGGTGGTAGAGGCCCAGCCGGGCGAGACCATCATCGCGGCGGCGCTGCGCAACGGCCTGGAGATCGAGCACGCCTGCGAGATGTCCTGTGCCTGCACCACCTGCCACGTGGTCGTGCGTGAAGGCTTCGCCTCCATGGAGCCCTCCGACGAGCTGGAGGACGACATGCTGGACAAGGCCTGGGGGCTTGAGGCCGAGTCGCGCCTGTCCTGCCAGGCCGTCGTAGGCGAAGAGGACCTGGTGGTGGAGATTCCGAAGTACACCATCAACCAGGTTTCGGAAAAGCACTGAGGGCCGCGCCATGAGTCTGAAATGGGTCGATGTGCTGGAAATCGCCATCCAGCTCGCCGAAAGCAAGCCTGACGTGGACCCGCGCTACGTCAATTTCGTCGATCTCCACAACTGGGTGACCAGCCTGCCCGAGTTCGACGATGACACCCAGCGAGGCGGGGAGAAGGTCCTGGAGGCGATCCAGGCGGCCTGGATCGAAGAGGCCGACTGAGGCCTGCTCAGCCACCCTACGCATTTAACAGGAACCCGCGTATAATTCGCGGGTTTAATTTTTCGCTTTAATCCATAGTTTCCGGAGTAATTCCATGGCTGTTGAACGTACCCTCTCCATCATCAAGCCGGACGCCGTTTCCAAGAACGTCATCGGCGAGATCGTCACCCGCTTCGAAAAGGCCGGCCTGCGCGTCGTTGCCGCCAAGATGGTCCAGCTGTCCGAGCGTGAAGCCGGTGGTTTCTACGCCGAGCACAAAGAGCGCCCCTTCTTCAAGGACCTGGTGTCCTTCATGACTTCCGGTCCGGTCGTTGTCCAGGTCCTGGAAGGCGAAGGCGCCATTGCCAAGAACCGTGAACTGATGGGCGCTACCGATCCGAAGAAAGCCGACGCCGGCACCATCCGCGCTGATTTCGCCGTTTCCATCGACGAGAACGCCGTACACGGTTCCGACTCCGAGGCCTCCGCTGCTCGCGAGATCGCCTACTTCTTCGCTGCCACCGAGGTGTGCGCTCGCATCCGCTGATCGCGGCTGGGAGAGGGTGAAGCCATGACTGCATCGACCGGTAAAGTGAACCTGCTGGGTCTGACCCAGCCGCAACTGGAAAGCTTCTTCGAAACCATCGGGGAGAAACGCTTCCGCGCCGGTCAGGTGATGAAGTGGATTCACCACTTCGGCGTCGAGGACTTCGACGCCATGAGCAATATCGGCAAGGCCTTGCGCGAAAAGCTCAAGGCCTCTGCCGAGATCCGTGGCCCGGAAGTGGTCAGCCAGGACATTTCCAGCGATGGCACCCGCAAGTGGGTGGTCCGGGTGGCGTCGGGCAGCTGCGTCGAGACCGTCTACATCCCCCAGGGAGGGCGCGGCACGCTGTGCGTCTCGTCCCAGGCTGGTTGCGCGCTGGACTGCAGCTTCTGCTCCACGGGCAAGCAAGGCTTCAACAGCGACCTCACCGCCGCCGAGATCATCGGCCAGGTCTGGATCGCCAACAAATCCTTCGGCACCGTGCCGGCCAAGATCGACCGCGCCATCACCAACGTGGTGATGATGGGCATGGGCGAGCCGCTGCTGAACTTCGACAACGTCGTCGCCGCCATGACCATCATGATGGACGACCTCGGCTACGGCATTTCCAAGCGCAAGGTGACCCTGTCCACCTCAGGCGTGGCACCGATGATCGACAAGCTCGCTGAGGTCACCGACGTGTCCCTGGCGCTGTCCCTGCACGCGCCCAATGACGAACTGCGTAACGAGCTGGTACCGATCAACAAGAAGTACCCCCTCGCGGTGGTACTGGATGCCTGCAATCGCTACATCTCCCGCCTTGGAGAGAAGCGCTTCCTGACCATCGAGTACACACTGCTCAAGGATGTGAACGATCAGCCTGTCCATGCTGAGCAGATGATCGCACTCCTCAAGGATTTTCCTTGCAAGATCAACCTCATTCCGTTTAATCCCTTCCCCTTCTCCGGGTACGAGCGGCCGAGCAACAACGCCATTCGCCGTTTCCAGGACCTGTTGCACAAGGCCGGCCACAACGTCACCGTTCGCACCACCCGTGGCGACGACATCGACGCCGCGTGTGGGCAACTGGTCGGGCAGGTCATGGACCGTACCCGCCGCAGTGAGCGTTACATCGCCCTGCGTCAGCTCGATACCGATGCGGACGCCGGCCTGAACGCCGCCAATCGAAACTGAAGGGAGGAACCCCATGACCCTGCGCATCGCGCTGACTGCTTTACTCGCAAGCCTATGCATGGGATGTGTTTCGAGCGGGAGCGTAGATCCCCTCTCAACGTCAAAAGGGCGAGATGAGGCGCGTGATGCCTATATTCGTCTTGGCCTCGGGTATTTGCAGGAAGGGCAGTCCGAGCAAGCCAAGGTTCCGTTGAAGCAGGCGCTGGATCTGGACTCCTCCAACCCCGACGCCCATGCGGCGTTAGCGCTTGTCTTTCAAAATGAGTTAGAACCTGCGCTGGCTGATGAGCATTATCGAAGGGCGCTTTCTGCGCGTGCTGATGCTCGCATCAGAAACAACTATGGAAGCTTCTTGTTCGAGCAAAAGCGCTACAAGGAAGCTTACGAGCAGTTCCAGGCTGCAGCCGAAGATAATCTTTACCCAGAGCGTTCCCGCGTATTCGAGAATATGGGGCTGGTAGCTCTCCAACTGAAGCAGCCTGCCCTGGCCAAGCAGCATTTTGAGAAGTCCCTTCGTCTTAACAGCCAGCAACCCAGAGCGCTTCTCGAGATGTCGCAGTTGCTGTACGACGAGAAGCAATACGTCCCCGCCCGCGACTATTACCTGAGCTTTTCGTCCATGGCGCCCCAGACAGCCCGCAGCCTCCTGCTCGGCGTGCGCATCGCCACGGTCTTCGACGACCGTGACCAGGCCGCCAGCCTGGGCCTGCAGCTCAAACGCCTCTATCCCGGTACGCCCGAGTACCAGCAATACCTGTCGGAGCAAAGATGAAATCGTCGCAACCCGAACCTGTTGCAGCGACCCGGGGCAATCCGGGCGAAGTGCTGCGCCAGGCGCGAGAGAACCAGGGCCTGGACCTGGCCGACATCGCCCGCCAGCTGAACCTGACCGAATACGCGTTGCGCCAACTGGAGGCCGGCTCTTTCGAGCAGCTTCCCGGGCACACCTTCGCGCGCGGTTACATCCGCGCCTACGCCAAGCTCATCGGGCTCGACCAGGCTGAACTGGTTGCCGAGTTCGATCGTTACACCGGCACCGATGCCACCGGCAGCAACGTGCACAGCCTCGGTCGTATCGAGGAACCGGTTCGCTTGTCCCAGAGCGTGCTGCGTTTCGTCAGCTTCGCGATCCTCGTCGCCCTCGGCGTCATCGGCTTCCTCTGGTGGCAGGATCAGGCCGAGCGTCGCGCCAGCGACAACAGCGAGCTGAGCCTGGAGCACGTGGAAGTCGAGAGTGCCGACGGTACCACCCAGATCCACCCGCTGGACGAGCCGGAAGACCAGGCCGTTGTCGAAGCCGAGCAGGAAGCCCAGGCCGCAGGTAGCGAGACCGCCGCTGTTCCCCCGGTTTCGCCGCAGCAGCCCGCTACGCCGTCCCAGGCGCCGGCTGCTACCGCACCCCCCCCCACCGTCAATTCCGCTGCCGCTCAGCCCGCGCAACCCAGCACCGCAGCACCGGCCACTGCGCCGGCCCAGCCCGCTATCCCGGCCCAGGCACCCGCGCCTGCCGCGTCGCCCAGTGCCCCGGTCGTGGCCGCTGCCGGTGAAGGCGTGGTGCGTGTGCAGTTCACCGCCAACTGCTGGTTCCAGCTCACCGACGCTGGCGGCGCCGTGCTGCAGAGCGGGATCAAGCGCTCCGGCGAGAGCATCGAGGCTGCCGGCAAGGCCCCCCTCGAACTGCGACTGGGCTATGCCCGAGGCGCCCAGGTCAGCTACAACGGCCAGCCCGTGGATATCGCGCCGTTCATCCATGGCGAGACCGCTCGCCTGAAACTGGGTCAATAAACGATGCATTGCGAATCCCCGATCAAACGCCGTCCCTCCCGCAAGATCTGGGTCGGCTCCGTGCCGGTGGGGGGCGATGCCCCCATCGCCGTGCAGAGCATGACCAACACCGACACCTGCGACGTCGCCGCCACCGTCGGCCAGATTCGTCGCCTGGAGGAAGCCGGTGCCGATATCGTGCGTGTATCCGTGCCGGACATGGAGGCAGCCGAAGCCTTCGGCCTGATCAAGCAGCAGGTCCGTGTCCCGCTGGTGGCCGATATCCACTTCGACTACAAGATCGCCCTGCGCGTGGCGGAACTGGGTGTCGATTGCCTGCGGATCAACCCCGGCAACATCGGCCGCGAGGACCGCGTCAAGGCCGTGGTCGACGCCGCCCGTGACCGCAATATCCCGATCCGCATCGGCGTCAACGCCGGTTCCCTGGAGAAGGACCTGCAGAAGAAGTACGGCGAGCCCACCCCGGAAGCCCTGCTCGAATCGGCCATGCGCCATGTGGACTACCTCGACAAGCTGGACTTCCAGAACTTCAAGGTCAGCGTGAAGGCTTCCGACGTGTTCATGGCCGTCGCCGCCTATCGCCTGCTGGCCAAGCAGATCGAGCAGCCCCTTCACCTTGGCATCACCGAGGCCGGTGGCCTGCGCTCGGGTACCGTCAAATCGGCGGTCGGACTGGGCATGCTGCTCGCCGAAGGCATCGGCGACACCATCCGCATTTCCCTGGCCGCCGACCCGGTGGAAGAGATCAAGGTCGGTTTCGATATCCTCAAGTCCCTGCGCCTGCGCTCCCGTGGCATCAACTTCATCGCCTGCCCGAGTTGCTCGCGGCAGAACTTCGATGTGGTCAAGACCATGAACGAGCTGGAAGGGCGCCTGGAGGACCTGCTGGTCCCGCTGGACGTCGCCGTCATCGGTTGCGTGGTCAACGGCCCCGGCGAAGCCAAGGAGGCCCATGTCGGCCTCACCGGCGGTACGCCGAACAACCTGGTCTACATCGACGGCAAGCCGGCGCAGAAACTGCAGAACGAGAACCTGGTGGATGAGCTGGAGAGGCTGATCCGTCGCAAGGCGGCCGAGAAGGCCGAGGCTGACGCGGCCGTCATCGCCCGCAGCTGAATTAAGGACACCCCGTGAGCAAGACCCTCCAAGCCATCCGTGGCATGAACGACATCCTGCCGGAGCAGACCCCTGCCTGGCGCTACCTGGAAAACACCTTCGCCACGCTGCTCGACGGCTATGGCTACAAGGAAATCCGCCTGCCCATCCTCGAGTTCACTGAGCTGTTTGCCCGCGGCATCGGCGAGGGCACCGACGTGGTCGACAAGGAGATGTACACCTTCCTCGACCGCAACGAAGAGTCGCTGACCCTGCGTCCCGAAGGCACAGCCGGTTGCGTGCGTGCCGTCCTCGAACACGGCCTCACTGGTGGCGGCCAGGTGCAGAAGCTGTGGTACGCCGGCCCGATGTTCCGCTACGAGAAGCCGCAGAAAGGCCGCTACCGCCAGTTCCACCAGATCGGCGTGGAAGTGTTCAACCTCCCGGGGCCGGACATCGACGCCGAGCTGATCGTGCTCACCTGGCGCTTGTGGCAGAAGCTCGGCATTGCCGACGCCGTGACTCTGCAACTGAACAGCCTGGGTTCCAGCGAGGCCCGTGCGCGCTACCGTGACGCCCTGGTGGCCTACCTGCAGGAGCGTTTCGACCGCCTGGACGAAGACAGTCAGCGTCGCCTCACCACCAACCCGCTGCGCATCCTTGACAGCAAGAATGCCGATACCCAGGCACTGCTGGTGGATGCGCCGACGCTTCACGACTACCTGGACGAAGAGTCCGTCGCGCACTTCGAAGGCCTCAAGGCGCGCCTGGATGCCGTCGGTATCCGCTACGAGATCAACCAGAAGCTGGTACGTGGCCTCGACTACTACAGCCGCACCGTCTTCGAATGGGTGACCGACAAGCTCGGCGCCCAGGGCACCGTCTGTGCCGGTGGCCGCTACGACGGGCTGGTCAGCCAGTTCGGTGGCAAGCCGACCCCGGGCGTGGGCTTCGCCATGGGCGTCGAGCGCCTGGTGCTGCTGCTGGAGACCCTGCAGCAGATCCCCGACACCCTCAACGCCCCGGCCGACGTCTACATCTGCGCCTTCGGCGAGCCGGCCGAGCTGGCTGCCCTGGCCCTGGCCGAACGCCTGCGTGATGGCCTGCCGGGCCTGCGCCTGCTGGTCAATGCCGCCGCCGGCAGCTTCAAGAGCCAGTTCAAGAAAGCCGACAAGAGCGGCGCACGGTATGCGCTGATCCTGGGTGAGGACGAACTGGCCAAGCGCGTGGTAGGTTTCAAACCCCTGCGCGAAGACCAGGAACAACAGAACATTGCCTGGGATGCTCTGACCGAGCACCTGGCCGCCTGCCTGCAACAGGCTTGAGCTTTGGAACATAGGAGTTGATTGGGGTGAGCACGCGTAGCGAAGACGAAGAACTGGCGGCGATCAAGGATTGGTGGCAGCGCAACGGCAAGCCCCTCGTCACTGGCGGCGCACTGGCGCTGGCCGTGGTGTTCGGCTGGCAGGCCTGGCAGAAGTACCAGACCAACCAGTCCCAGGGCGCCTCCATCGTCTACCAGCAACTGCTGGAGACGGCCCTGAACCCCAGCGGCAAGCCCGACGCCGGCAAGGTCGCGGAGCTGGCCAACAAGCTGAAGAGCGATTTCGGCGGCACTCACTATGCCCAGTACGGCAGCCTGTTCGTCGCCAAGGTGGCGGTGGAGTCCGGCAAGCTGGACGACGCGGCCGCCGAGCTCAAGGCGATCGTCGACAAGCCGGCCGACCCGACCTTGGGCGAGCTGGCACGCCAGCGCCTGGCCCGTGTCCTGGCGGCCCAGGGCAAGGTCGATGACGCCCTGAAGCTGCTGGAAGGCGACGCTACCAAGGCGTTCCTCGCCAGCCGCGAAGAACTCAAGGGTGATCTGCTGGTCCAGCTGGGCCGTGCCGATGATGCCCATGCCGCTTACGAGAAGGCCAAGGCCGCGCTGTCGGATGACGCCGCAGTCGGTGGCCTGCAGATGAAGCTCGACGACCTCGCCAAAGGGGACGCATGACGATGCGCTGGAAATTCGCCGCACTGCTGGCCCTGGCCGTCCTGGCCGCCGGTTGCAGCAGCAACAGCAAGAAGGAACTGCCGCCGGCCGAGCTGCCGAAGATCACCGAAGAGGTCCAGCTCAAGGAAGTCTGGAGCCGCTCCATCGGCGAAGGCCAGGGCGAGACCTACAACATGCTGGTGCCCGCCGTCGACGGCGAGGTCATCTATGCCGGTGACGTCGAAGGCCTGGTGGTCGCCATGGACCGCATGACCGGCGACAAGCTGTGGACCAAGGAACTCGACCTGCCGGTGTCCGGCGCGGTCGGTGCCGGCTACGGCCTGGTGCTGGTGGGCACCCTGAAGGGTGAGATCATCGCCCTCGACGCCAGCAACGGCGAAGAGCGCTGGCGTGCCCGCGTCAACGGCGAGGTGCTGGCTCCGCCGGCCACCAACGGTGACGTGGTGGTCGTGCAGACCCAGAACGACACCCTGTTCGGCTTCGACGCGTCCACCGGCA
Source organism: Pseudomonas sp. FeS53a (assembly GCF_000931385.1). Taxonomy (NCBI): domain Bacteria; kingdom Pseudomonadati; phylum Pseudomonadota; class Gammaproteobacteria; order Pseudomonadales; family Pseudomonadaceae; genus Pseudomonas; species Pseudomonas sp. FeS53a. The sequence goes on along the minus strand of NZ_JYFT01000041.1, from coordinate 75,354 downwards.
ACCAGCGCTGGATCTACGAGAACACCCCGGCCGTGCTGACCCTGCGCGGCACCGGTGCGCCGATCGTGACCAACCGCCTGGCGGTGGCCGGCCTGTCCTCCGGCAAGGTGATCGCCGTCGACGTGCAGCGCGGCCTGCCGGTGTGGGAACAGCGCGTTGCTGTACCCCAGGGCCGTTCCGAACTGGATCGCGTGGTGGACATCGACGGTGGCCTGCTGCTGTCCGGTGGCACCCTGTACGTCTCCACCTACCAGGGCCGCGTCGCCGGCCTGGACCTGGAAAGCGGTCGCGTGCTGTGGCAGCGCGAAGCGTCCAGTTACGTGGGCGTCGCCCAGGGCTTCGGCAGCGTCTACGTCAGCCAGGCCAGCGGCACCATCGAAGGCATCGACGAGCGTTCGACCTCGGCTCTGTGGAGCAACGACTCCCTGGCCCGTCGCCAGCTCTCGGCACCCGAGGTGTTTTCCAGCTACGTGGCGGTCGGTGACTTCGAAGGCTACCTGCACCTGCTGAGCCAGGTGGACGGCCACTTCGTCGGTCGCGAGAAGATCGACGGCGACGGCCTGCGCGCCCGTCCGCTGGTGGTGGGCGACATGCTCTACGCCTTCGGCAACGGTGGGAAGCTGGTTGCCCTGACCATCCGCTAAGCTGGTGTTCAATGTCCGGCCGCTGCCGTTCGACGGCAGCGGCCGTTGTGTTTTCTGAAAAATGCAGTGGAGAGCCTCATGGTTCCCGTAATCGCCCTGGTGGGCCGCCCGAACGTCGGCAAGTCCACCCTGTTTAACCGCCTGACCAAGACCCGCAACGCCATCGTCGCGGAGTACGCCGGTCTGACCCGTGATCGCCAGTACGGCGAGGCGAAGTGGCAGGGACGCACCTACATCGTCATCGACACCGGTGGTATCTCGGGTGACGAGCAAGGCATCGACGCGAAGATGGCTGAGCAGTCCCTCCAGGCGATCGAGGAAGCCGATGCCGTGCTGTTCATGGTGGATTCCCGTGCCGGCATGAGCGCTGCCGACCAGTCCATCGCCGAGCACCTGCGCCGCCGCAACAAGCGCACCTTCCTGGTGGCCAACAAGGTCGACACCGTCGACCCGGACCTGGCCCGTGCCGAGTTCAGCCCCCTGGGCCTGGGGGACGCACTGCCCATCGCCGCCGCCCACGGCCGGGGCATCAGCCAGATGCTGCAGGCCGCCCTCGGCGAGTTCCCCCGTGACGACGATGCCGACGAGCAGGAAGCCGCCGAGACCGAAGAGGTCGCCGAAGGCGAGGAGGCCACGCGCATCCCCGGCCCGAGCGAGAAGGACGGCATCAAGATCGCCATCATCGGCCGCCCCAACGTCGGCAAGTCCACCCTGGTGAACCGCATGCTCGGCGAGGAGCGGGTCATCGTCTACGACCAGGCCGGCACCACCCGCGACAGCATCTACATCCCCTTCGAGCGCAACGAAGAGAAGTACACCCTGATCGACACCGCCGGCGTGCGCCGTCGCGGCAAGATCTTCGAGGCGGTGGAAAAGTTCTCGGTGGTGAAGACCCTCCAGGCGATCCAGGACGCCAACGTGGTGATCTTCGTCATGGACGCCCGCGAAGGCGTGGTCGAGCACGACCTCAACCTGCTGGGCTTCGTGCTGGAGACCGGCCGTGCCCTGGTCATCGCCCTGAACAAATGGGACGGCATGGAGGCGGGCGAGCGCGACTACGTGAAGACCGAGCTGGAGCGCCGGCTGTTCTTCGTCGACTTCGCCGACATCCACTTCATCTCCGCCCTGCACGGCACGGGCGTGGGCCACCTGTACAAGTCCGTCCAGGCTGCCTTCCACTCCGCCATCACCCGCTGGCCCACCAGCCGCCTGACCCAGATCCTCGAGGACGCGGTGCAGGAGCACCAGCCACCGCTGGTCAACGGTCGCCGCATCAAGCTGCGCTACGCCCACCTGGGCGGCGCCAACCCGCCGCTGATCGTGATCCACGGTAACCAGGTGGACGCGGTGCCCAAGTCCTACACCCGTTACCTGGAGAACACTTACCGTCGGGTCCTGCGCCTGGTCGGTACGCCGATCCGCATCGAGTACAAGGGTGGTGAAAACCCCTTCGAGGGCAAGAAGAACAAGCTCACCGAGCGCCAGGTGAACAAGAAGCGTCGCCTCATGTCGCACCACAAGAAGGCCGAGAAGAAGCGTCGCGACAAGAAGCGCTGATCCCGCTGCCGGTTGGAAGAGGGCGCCTGTGGGCGCCCTTTTTCATGGCGTGCGGCGGCTGTGGTCGGCGGCCCGCGCAGCGCTTAAGCTATGGCGCATTTCCCAGTCGCCAACAGCCGGATTGCAATGATCACCAGCAAGCTGCCCAACGTCGGCACCACCATCTTCACCCGCATGTCGCAACTGGCCGCCGAAGTCGGCGCCATCAACCTGTCCCAGGGCTTTCCTGACTTTGCCGCACCCGCCGCGCTGTGCGACGCCGTCGGCCAGCACATCGCCCAGGGGCACAACCAGTACGCGCCCATGACCGGGCTGCCGGCGCTGCGCGAGCAGGTCGCCGCCAAGGTGGCGACCTTCTACGGCCGCACGGTCAGCGCCGACAGCGAAGTGACCATCACCCCCGGCGCCACCGAGGCCATTTTCTGCGCCATCCAGGCGGTGGTCCGCGCCGGTGACGAGGTCATCGTCCTCGACCCCTGCTACGACAGCTACGAGCCCTCGGTGGAACTGGCAGGTGGGCGCTGCGTGCACGTACCGCTGGCCCTGCCGGGTTTCGCCATCGATTGGCAGCGGATGCAGGATGCGCTCAGTCCGCGCACCCGCATGATCATCCTCAACAGCCCGCACAACCCCAGCGGCGCGCTGATTTCCCGTGCCGAGCTGGACCAGTTGGCGGCGCTGATCCGCAGTCGTGACATCTACCTGGTGTCCGACGAGGTCTACGAACACCTGGTGTTCGATGGCGTCCAACACGTCAGCGTACTGGCCCACGACGAACTCTATGCCCGCGCCTTCGTGGTCAGTTCCTTCGGCAAGACCTACCACGTCACCGGCTGGAAGACCGGCTACGTGGTGGCGCCTCCGGCGCTCTCCGCCGAGCTGCGCAAGGTCCACCAGTACGTCAACTTCTGCGGTGTCACCCCGTTGCAGTGGGCGCTGGCCGATTTCATGGCCGCCCACCCCGAGCACCTGGCCGAGCTGCCCGGCTTCTACCAGGCCAAGCGCGACCTCTTCTGTGACCTGCTGGCTGACTCGCGCTTCCGCTTCACCCGCGCCGCCGGCACCTATTTCCAGCTGGTCGACTACAGCGGCATCCGCCCCGACCTGGGCGATGTCGCCATGTCCGAGTGGCTCACCCGTGAGCACGGCGTGGCCGCCATTCCCGTCTCGGTGTTCTACCAGCACGCCCCGGCCGACCTGCGGCTGGTGCGCTTCTGCTTCGCCAAACGTGAGGAGACGCTGCGCCAGGCAGCGGAAAAACTATGCGCGATCTGAGCCTTCTGCCCGACCTGAAGCTGGTTCTGGTTCAGACCACCCTGGTCTGGCACGACCGCGACGCCAACCTGGCCCGGTTCGAAACCCTGCTGGATTCCGCGCAAGGCGCTGACCTGGTGATCCTGCCGGAGATGTTCACCACCGGCTTCTCCATGGACTCCGAAGCACTTGCCGAACCCGAACAGGGCCCCACCCATGCCTGGCTCAAGGTCCAGGCTGCCCGGCTGGGTGCCGTGATCACCGGCAGCGTCATCATCCGTGCTGCCGATGGCAGCCACCGCAACCGCTTGCTCTGGGCCCGCCCGGATGGCGAGGTGCTGCATTACGACAAGCGCCACCTGTTCCGCATGGCCGGCGAGCACAAGCACTACAGCCCGGGGGAGACCCAGGCGTTGTTCGAGCTCAAGGGTTGGCGGGTACGCCCGCTGATCTGCTACGACCTGCGCTTCCCGGTCTGGAGCCGTGACCCGCACGACACCGACCTGCTGCTGTACACCGCCAACTGGCCTGCTGCCCGCCGTCATCACTGGAATCGTCTGATCCCCGCCCGTGCCATCGAGAACCTCTGCTACGTCGCCGCCGTCAACCGTGTAGGCAGCGACGGAAAAGGCCACCCCTACAGCGGCGATAGTCAGGTGCTCGATTTCCAGGGGGAGCCCTTGCTGAATGCCGATGACGGCGATGGCGTTTTCTGCACGACCCTGTCGGCCACCGCACTCGCCACCTACCGCGAGCGTTTCCCGGCCTACCTCGACGCCGACGGCTTCCAGCTTGCGCCCTGAGCGCCAGGCGACGACGGAAGAGGATCAAGCATGAGCGAACAGAAGCCGCTCCCTGCCTCCGGGCCCCGGCTGGTGCTGGGGGACCGGGTGTTCAACACACCGGTGGAGGTCACCCTCGCGGTGGTCGGGGGCAAGTGGAAAGCGCTGCTGGTCTACCACCTGATGGGGCAGACCCGGCGCTTTTCCGAACTCAAGCGCCTGGTACCGGACATCACCGAGAAGATGCTCGCCCAGCAACTGCGGGAGCTGGAGCGCGACGGCGTGGTCACCCGCACCGTATACGCCGAGGTGCCGCCGCGGGTGGAGTACAGCCTCACCGAGCACGGCCTCAGCCTGCGCCCGGTGCTCGATGCAATGTGCGCCTGGGGCAAGTGCCACTGGCAGCAACAGGGTTGAATCGTCGTGATGGCAGTTTGCCAATAATTCCCGGAAAGCCGTTGCCGTAGCCCTTAACATGGCCGATGCAGGGATGCGTCGATGACAGGTCACAAGGTGTGCCTGGTTTGTTGTTGCCGCTCCCTGCCCAACATGAACGCAAGGAGCGAATTCAATGCACAAGACACTCATGGCGCTGGGCACCTGCCTGGCGATGGGCCCGGTGATGGCCGCCACCTACTGCGACAGCCGGGGCAACAGCAGCAGCGAGTGGGTGGCCGGGGTCAGCGTCAATGGCACGGCCCAGGTCTCCGGCAGTGACGGTGGCTACCTGGATGCCACCGGCAAGCCACCTTTCCAGCTCACTGGCAAGGGCGACCGCCTGGAACTGCGTCCCGGCTTCCGTGGTTCCCAATACAACGAGAACTGGGGTGCCTGGATCGACTTCAACCAGAACGGCACCTTCGAGGCCAGCGAAAAGGTCCTGACCGCCCAGGGCAGCGCGGCTGTGTCCGCCCCCATCGCCATTCCCTCCGGCGTCACCGGCACCACGCGCATGCGCGTGCAGATGCGCTGGGGCTCTGCGGCCCAGCCCTGCGGCAGCATTGGCTACGGTGAGACCGAGGACTACACCGTCAAGCTGCCGGATGGCCCGGCACCGTCCACGTTCCCCTACACCCTCACCCTGGAGCCCGGTTTCTGGGTGACCCGTAGCGGTGAGCTGGGAGACAAGCTGGGCATGATCGTGGAGATGGACGGTGAGCGCGTTCTCCACCGCAATGCTGCCGGCAACCTGCGTGATCGGTACTGGCGCAACCTCGCTGGAAGTCGCTACCGAATCTGGCTCGAAGCCAACAACGGTGATGGTTACAAGACCGTGTCCAATACCGTCAGCTACCAGCCCGGTGTAACCGATCGCGTGGTACTGACCCGTGATGCCAGCCAGGGCAGTATCAGCCCCTCGGCCGCCTTCCAGGGCAACTGGGTGATCGCCCGCCAAGGGGCCGAGGTGGTGCGCCAGCCGGCCCAGGCGGGCGTGCCGCTGCAGTTCGCCTTCACCTATGGTGAGCGCTACCAGGTCTGGGCCGAGGCCAACGTGAATGGCAAGGATGAGGCGATCTCCGTCCCGCTGGCCTTCCGCGAGGGGTTCCCGTCGCCCTATATCGACCTGGAGGTGGAGGCGGACTTCCAGCTCCGCCACAACGGACCGAGCGGCAAGCCGCTGAGCTGGGTCATCCGCGAGAACGGTGTCGAAGTACTGCGCCAGCCCACCGGCGGTGCGTCCGAACTGCGCTATCCCTTCCAGAAGGGGCGCCAGTACAAGGTCTGGATCGAACAGACCGTTGGGGGCGAATCGGTGCAGGTCTCCGATGCCGAGTACTTCTCACCGGGGCTCACCGATCTCTTCCAGCTGACCATCGGCGCGAACAATGAGGTGACTCGCAGCGGCAGCCTCAACGATCCCCTGACCTGGGTAATCGAAGAGGACGGCAATACCGTTTTGCAGCGCAATGCAGCCAACGAACTGACCTTCACCTACTCGCCCTTCTATCCCACCAAGCGCTACCGCGTCTGGCTGACCCGCTTCGAGAACGGCTACTACCAGCGCGTATCCAACGTGGTGCGTTACGGTCGGGCCGCGGCACCGGTCGAGGACTACCTGCCGCTCTACCAGTTGTCGGTGGACGGCAGCCAGAACCTCACCCGCACCCAGGGCACGCACACCATGTTGACCTGGGTGATCGAAGAGGATGGCCAGATCGTGCTGGAGCGCGGTGCAGAGAACGAGCTGAGCTACCACTACTTCGCCTACACCCCCGGCAAGCGCTATCGCACCTGGCTGAAGGCGGTCATCGATGGCCGCTACCAGCGGGTGTCGCCGGTGGTCAGCTACTGAGTCCGACGCTCCCCTGAAACGAAGAACCCCGCCAATCGGCGGGGTTCTTTTTTCAGCGCGGTTGCACTCAGGCCGCTTCGGCCTCGGCCTGGCTCAGGGCGCGGTTGAGGGCGCTGAACAGGGCGCGGAAGCTGGCGGTGGTCAGGTTCTCGTCGATGCCGATGCCGTGCAGGGCGCGGCCGCCGTTCACCCGCAGCTCGATGTAGGCAGCGGCCTTGGCGTTGCTGCCGGCCCCGATGGCGTGCTCGGAGTAGTCCATCACTTCCACCTTCACCGGCAGGCTGGCCACCAGCGCTTCCAGCGGGCCCTTGCCCATGCCGCGCAGGTGCTGGGTCTCGCCCTTGACCTGGACCTCGATGTCCACCGCGCTGGTGCCGTTCTCTTCCTGCAGGCGATGGCCTTTCAGGGTGTAGGGCGTGGTGGCCTGCAGGTACTCGGCGTCGAGCAGCTTGTGGATCTGCTCGGCGGTCATTTCCAGGCCGAGGCGGTCGGTTTCCTTCTGCACCACCTGGCTGAACTCGATCTGCATGCGGCGCGGCAGGCTGATGCCGTATTCCTGCTCCAGCAGGAAGGTGATGCCGCCCTTGCCCGACTGGCTGTTGACGCGGATGACCGCCTCGTAGCTGCGGCCGATGTCGGCCGGGTCGATCGGCAGGTAGGGCACCTCCCAGCGCGCGCCGTCCTGCTGCTGGGCGAAGCCCTTGCGGATGGCGTCCTGGTGGGAGCCGGAGAAGGCGGTGTGCACCAGGTCGCCCACGTAGGGGTGGCGCGGGTGGACCGGCAGCTGGTTGCACTCTTCCACCACTTTGCGCACGGCGTCGATGTCGGAGAAGTCCAGCTTCGGGTGCAGGCCCTGGGTGTACATGTTCAGCGCCAGGGTCACCAGGTCGACGTTGCCGGTGCGTTCGCCGTTGCCGAACAGGCAGCCTTCCACGCGGTCGGCGCCGGCCAGCAGGCCCAGCTCGGTGGCGGCCACGCCGGTGCCGCGGTCGTTGTGGGTGTGCAGGCTGATGATCACGCTGTCGCGCTTGTTGATGTGGCGGCCGAACCACTCGATCTGGTCGGCGTAGACGTTCGGCGTGGCGCACTCAACGGTGGCGGGCAGGTTGAGGATGATCTTGTTGGTCGGGGTCGGTTCCCAGACGTCGATCACCGCGTTGCACACCGCCAGGGAGAAGTCCTGCTCGGTGGAGCTGAAGATTTCCGGCGAGTACTGGAAGGTCCACTGGGTTTCAGGTTGCTCGGTGGCGAGTTGCTTGATCAGGCGCGCGGCGTTGGTGGCGATGTCGATCACGCCTTGGCGGTCCTGGTTGAAGACGATGCGGCGGAAGGACGGCGCGGTGGCGTTGTAGACGTGGACGATGGCCTTCTTCGCGCCCTTGAGGGATTCGAAGGTGCGGGTGATCAGGTCTTCGCGGGCCTGGGTCAGCACCTGGATGGTCACGTCATCGGGGATGTGGCCGCCTTCGATCAGCTCGCGGACGAAGTTGAAGTCGGTGTCGGAGGCGGAGGGGAAGGCCACCTCGATCTCCTTGAGACCGACCTGCACCAGGGTCTTGAAGAAGCGCATCTTCTTCTGCGCATCCATCGGCTCGATCAGCGACTGGTTGCCGTCGCGCAGGTCGGAGCTGCACCAGATCGGCACTTCGGTGATGGTCTTCGACGGCCAGGTGCGGTCCGGCAGGTTGATGGCGGGGAACGGACGGTACTTGCTGGACGGGTCTTTGAGCATGCTCATGGCGAAATCCTTGTGTTGGGCCTGGTCGTTGCGGGCCCTGGGCGAATGAAAAAGCCGGGATGAGGCGACGCTGTTCAGCTACGCAGTCGCGGGCTGACCAGGCGGAGGCAGGCATGCTGCCGGAGGAGGATGAGGGTGTGAGCGTTTTGCATGCGGACAACCCTATTGATTCGGGTTGTGGATGGCAAGTCTTGCGGAAAAATTGGTGGAAAGCAGCTTAAAGCGGATTTTTAAAGGGTTTTTATGCTTTCTGGGTGGGCGTTGCTTGAGGGGAATTGCGCGTCAGCGGAGCAGCGTCAGGACCGACTGCGGTATCTGGTTGGCCTGCACCAGCACGCTCTGGGCGGCCTGGCGCAGGATCTGCTGGGAGGCGAGGGTGGCGGTTTCGCTGGCGTAGTCGGCGTCGAGGATGCGCGAGCGGCTGGCGCTGACGTTCTCGCCGATGTTCTGCAGGTTGGAGATGGTGGCGTCCAGGCGGTTCTGGATGGCGCCCATGTAGGCACGTTGGCTGTCGACGTAGGCCAGCGCATCGTCGATGTCCATCACCGCCAGGCCGGGTGTCTTGATCAGGTCGATGTTGTTCAGTGCCATGGCGCCGACGTTGAACGCGTCCAGCCCCACGTCGATGGTTTCAAAGGCCTTGGCGCCCACCTGCAGGGAAACCTGGGTCCCGCCGCCGGTGGCGTTGGGGTCGAACAGCTTGGGTGGGATGAGCTTGAAGCCGATGGAGCCTGGCACGCCAACGCCTCGGTTGGGCAGCACGTTCTCGGCGGTCAGCACGTCGCCGCCATCGGCATCGAAGCCGCCGATGGCACCGGTGTCGGCGTTGGTCAGGTTCATGGCGACGATGAAGGCCGCGCCATCGGTGTTGAACTTCGTGGTGAAGTCCGCCGTGCTGGCGAAGGCCCCGCGGCTGGCGTTGGCCAGGGCGTCGTCCAGGGTTGAGTTGGCGTGGCCGGCGAGGTATTGCATCACGTCGCGAATGCCCAGTCCGCCGGCTGCCTTGATCTCGGCGTGCATGTAGCGCACGGCCGCGTAGGAGGCCGAATAGCCGGCGCTGCTGGCGATGCTGCCGAAGGCGCCCATCMCCCCGCCGATGCCGCTGGCGGCAATGTCGGCAGCCAGGCGCTCGTCGGCGCCTTGGGCGGCCTCTGCCGTGCCCTCCTTGAACCAGCCGGGCAGGGCGTTGAAATTCATCGTCCGCCCCATCACCGCGTGCACCATCTCGTGGGCCAGCACGCGGTCGGTGTACTGGCCGGGGTTGGTGCCGCCGTTGGGCAGGGTGGAGCCATCGAAATAGGCCAGGTTCACATTCAGCACCTGGTCGTAGTACTTGCCGCCAGCCCCCGGAGTGCCGGAGACGGAGGCCAGTGCGTTGCTCGACGGATCGTTGGTCAGGGTGATGGTCAGCGGAGCACCGTCCGCCTTCAGTCCGTAGGCATCCAGCACGCGCTTTTCGCCTTCGCCGATCCAGAACCCCTGCAGCGAGTTGAGCACGGCGCGTTCATCGAGCTTGCCCAGGCGCGAGGTGCTGTCTTGGTTGAACACCTGGCGGCCGCCGAAGGTGGTGGTTTCGTTGACCCGGTTGATCTCCTGCAGGAGCTGCTGCGCCTCCTGGTTGAGCGCGGCGCGCTCGGTGGCGGTGTTGGAGCCGTTCATGGCCTGCAGCCCGAGCGTGCGGATGCGCTGCAGCGCACCGGTCACGCTTTGCAGCGCGCCTTCGCCCACCTGCAGCATGGACAGGCCGTCATTGGCGTTCCGCACGGCAATACCGAGGCCGCGCACCTGAGACGTGAGGGCATTGGAGATTTGCAGGCCGGCCGCATCGTCCTTGGCGCTGTTGATGCGCTGGCCGGTGGAGAGGCGCTGCATGGCCCTGTCGAGCGTCCTGTTGGTGTCGCCCAGTTGCCGCTGCGTGAACGATGAGGCGGTGTTGGTATTGACCGTCAGCATCAATCGATCGCTCGGACCCTGAGGCCGGGAAATTCCGGCTCGTCAGGGTCATCGGCGGTCGTGCTGGCTTCTTGATGGCCGTTCGTCTCAGGCCGACGAATGGCGGGGGCGCGGGCGTTGCAGCTCGCGCAGGTCCGCACCGCTGGGATGCTGGAAGACCCGCAGGCCGAACTCCGGGAGGATCGCCAGGAGGTGGTCGAAGACGTCCGACTGGATCGCCTCGTAGCGGGCCCAGGCCGTGGTGCTGGTGAAGCAGTACAGCTCCAGCGGCAGGCCGTCGGCGGTCGGCGCCATCTGCCGCACCAGCAGGGTCATGTCCTGGCGGATCTCCGGGTGGTGGCGCAGGTACTGCTCCACGTAGGCGCGGAAGGTGCCGATGTTGGTCAGCTGACGGCTGTTGACCGGCAGGCGGGCCGACTCGTCCAGCTGGGCATTCCAGCTCAGCAGTTCGCTTTCCTTGGCCTTGAGGTAACTGTCCAGCAGGCGGAAGCGGCGCAGGCCGGCCTGCTCGTCGGCGCTGAGGAAATGCACGCTGTTCTGGTCCAGGTAGAGGCTGCGCTTGATCCGCCGTCCGCCCGACTCCTGCATGCCCCGCCAGTTCTTGAACGAGTCGGTGATGAAGCGCTTGGTGGGGATGGTGGTGATGGTCTTGTCCCAGTTCTGCACTTTCACCGTGTGCAGGGCGATGTCGATCACGTCGCCGTCGGCGTTCAGCTGGGGCATCTCCACCCAGTCGCCGACACGGATGATGTCGTTGGAGGTGATCTGCACGCTGGCCACCAGGGACAGCAGGGTGTCCTGGAAGATCAGCATCAGCACCGCGGCCATGGCACCGAGGCCGGACAGCAGGATCAGCGGCGAGCGGTCGATCAGGCTGGCCACCATGAGAATCGCGGCGATGGCGAACACGGCGATCTTCAGCACCTGCAGGTAGCCCTTGATGGGCCGCAGGTGCGCGTCTGGGCGGCGGTTGTAGAGGCTGTTGACGATGTCCAGCAGGGCGCTGATCGCCAGGGCCAGGGTGAGGATGATGAACGCCGCGCAGACATTGGTGACCACCGTCACCAGCGCAGCGGGCAGGCCGGGCACCACCTTCACCCCGGCGGTCAGCACCAGCGCGGGGACGACGTTGGCCAGGCGCTTGATCAGCCCCTGGTCCTGGATCTGCCCGCCAACGAGGCGCAGCAGGCCCTTGAGGAGGATGCGCCGGACGATCCAGTTGGACAGCCAGGCCAGCAGGAGGAGGACGGAGGAGGCGACGAGCGTGTGCAGTTCCGGGTGCTGTCGCAGCCACTCCAGGGAATGGTTGAACGTGTCTTGCATGGGCTGCTCCCTTCAGGGTTCCGATGGGTGGGGGTCTGCCCCAAAACCGCCGGACCTTAGCAAAACGCAGCCCGGCGGCCCAAGCCCGGGGGTGTAAGCGCAGGTGTCGCTGCGCCCTGGGCCGTCACGTTCAGGGGGTGTAGGCACCGATGAAGATGGCCGGGTCGACCCGCACGTTATTCAGGCTGACGTTCCAGTGCATGTGCGGCCCGGTGGCCCGGCCGGTGGCGCCGACGCGCCCCACCACGCCGCCGCGTGGTAGTGCCTGGCCGAGCTTAACGTCCACCTTGGACAGGTGGCAGAACATGCTGATCAGCCCCTGGCCGTGATCGACGAAAACCGTCTTGCCGTTGAAGAAGTAGTCGCCGATGAGGATGACCTTGCCGGCCGCCGGGGCCTTGATCGGGGTGCCGGCTCCCACTGCGAAGTCCAGGCCGGAGTGCGGGTTGCGCTCCTCGCCGTTGAAGAAGCGGCGCAGGCCGAAGGGGCTGGAGAGCGGGCCGTTCACCGGCTTGTCGAACAGCAGGTTGCTCGGCGTGCCGGGGCTGAAGCTGCGGTAGGCGCGGGTCTGTTCCGCCAGTTCGCGGTCGATGCGCTTCAGGTCCTCGGGCAGCGGGTTCACCTGGCGGGTGTTCTTCAGGGTGATGCGCTGTTCCTTGTAGTGGCGGGGGCCGACCGTGAAGGCCAGGCGGCGATCGTCGCTCACCTCGATGCGCTGTTCGCCAGCGGCGGTGCCCAGTGGGATGCCGACGATGGCGATCCAGTCGCGTCCCTCTTCCTTGACCACCAGCACCGGCTTGCCCTGGTAGCGGGCCGTGGGCGCCTGGGCGCCCTGGCCGAGCTGGACCACGGCGACACCGCCGGGCACCGGCTTGTCCAGCAGGCGGGTGATGAAGCCCTCGGCCTGGACGGGGAGGGCGGCGAGAAGCAGCAGGGCGAGCAACAGGCGCATCGATCAGTCCAGCAGTGAGAGGGTGACGGGGGCCAGATGGTTGTCCTCGACCCGTACCTCCAGCTCACCTTCGCCGAGGCGTGCCTTGAGGCGTTGGCCGGGCTGGGTCTGGCTGGCGCTGCGGATGGCCTGGCCGCGCTCGTCGAGGAGGATGCTGTAGCCGCGGCCGAGGGTGGCCAGGGGGCTGAAGGCGTGCAGCGTCTGCACCTGGCTTTGCAGTTCCAGGCGACGGGTACCGAGGGTTTCGCGCATGGCCCGGGGCAGTCGCGCGGCCAGGGCGTTGAGGCGCTGGCGCAGCAGGCCGAGGGCGCGCCCCGGGTGCTGGGCCGCCAGGCGCGTCTCCAGGCGGGCCAGGTGCTCGCGGCGCTGGCTCACTTGGCGGTCGAGGGCGCGTTGCAGGCGCATCTCCAGGTCATCCAGGCGCTGGGCCTGCTGGCGCAGCCGTTCGCCCGGGTGGCGCAGGCGTCGGGTCAGCCCGTCCAGGCGCAGGTGCTGGTGGGCGATCAGCTGGCGCATGCGCAGCTGCAGGCGGCGCTCCAGGCCCTCCAGGCGCTGGCGCAGGCCGCTGGAATCCGGTGCCAGCAGCTCGGCGGCCGCAGAGGGCGTCGGCGCGCGAACGTCGGCGACGAAGTCGCTGATGGACACATCCGTCTCGTGGCCCACGGCGCTGACGATGGGGGTCTTGCAGGTAGCGACGGCGCGGGCCACGGCCTCTTCGTTGAAGCACCAGAGGTCTTCGAGGGAGCCGCCGCCCCGGGCCAGGATGAGCGCGTCGAAGCCCTGGGCATCCGCCAGGGCCAGGGCGCGGACGATCTGCGCGGTGGCCTCGCGGCCCTGCACGGCGGTGGGCACCAGGGTCAGGCTGACCTGGGGCGCACGGCGGCGGAACACGCTGATGATGTCGCGGATCACCGCGCCGGTGGGGGAGGTGACGATGCCTACGCGCTGAGGATGGGCCGGCAGCGGGCGCTTGCGCTCGGTGGCGAACAGGCCCTCGCCGGCGAGCTTCTCCTTGAGCGCTTCGAAGGCCAGGCGCAGGGCGCCGTCACCGGCGGGCTCCACGGCGTCGGCGATCATCTGGTAGTCGCCACGGCCTTCGAACAGCGAGACCTTGCCCCGCACCTTCACCGCCAGCCCGTCACGCAGCGCCTGGCGCACCTTGAGGGCGTTCTGCCGGAACAGCGCACAGCGCACCTGGGCCTGGCTGTCCTTGAGGGTGAAATAGAGGTGGCCGGATGCGGGCCGGGCGAGGTTGGAGATCTCGCCTTCCACCCAGACCTGGGGGAACACGTCCTCCAGCAGGTGGCGGGCGCGCTGGTTCAGTTGGCTGACGGTCAGCACCTCGCGGTCGAGGCCCAGCCGTTGGAAGGGGTCCTTGTACATGGCGCGGGATGATACGGGCGCACGGGGACGGCGCCAATGCGCGCGTCAGTCTTCGACGCGCACCACGCGCAGGGGGAAACCCAGGCGGTCGGCGAAGCCGTCGAGGAAGGCGCGGGTGAAACCGGCCTCCACCCAGTGGTTGAAGATGAAGGCCAGGTTGGAGAAGCCGCAGGGCTGCAGGTAGAGGAAGCCGTTGATGTCGTCCTCGAAGCCGCATTCGGGGCAGGTGAAGTTGTCGGTCTCGCCCGGCCACCAGGCTTCCAGGCTGTCGAACAGCGGCTCGCCGATCTCCCGGCGGCATTCCGGGCAGCCGGCTTCGTTGAGGAAGCCGCGCACCGGGGTATAGATGCAGCGCTTGTCGACGATCTCCAGGCCGCAGCCCTGCTGGCCGATGGGCAGGTGCTCGGGATGTTCCACCACGCGGTGGGCACCGGCAGCGGGGGCGTGCAGTGCGCGGTTGCCGCCCCGGCCGAAGGCGCTCGGGACCGCCTCGACCACGCCGCTCTGCACCAGCCAGCGCAGCAGGCGCCCGGCCAGGGCCTGGTGGCCGGGCACGCTGGAGACCTGGGGAACGATGATCAACTGACGGGTTTCCATGGCCGGCTCCGGTGGACGAGGGCGCGCAGCTTACCCGCCCCGCCAGCCTCGTCAATCGGCGGTGGTCGGGTCGCTGGCGAGGTGCTGGCAGAGGTGCTCCACCAGGCCCCGGTCCAGGGCGCGGGTCTCGCTGCGCCAGGCCAGGGCGACCTCGCTGTCGGCCTGGGGATCGGCCAGCGGCAGGAAGCGCACGTCGGCAGGGGCGATGCGGCTCATGGAGGCCGCCACCAGGGCCACGCCAAGGCCGGCTTCGATCAGGTGCAGCTGGCTGGTCTTGCGCGACACCACCCGCGCGGCACGGGGAAAGAAGCCTTCCCGCAGGCACAGTTCGGCGGCGCGGTAGCTCAGGCCGCCCCGTTGCAGGTGGGGGATGGAGACGAAGGCCTCTTCACGCAGATCGGCCAGGGGCACCGGCCCGTCGCGTCGCGCCAGCGGGTGGTCGACGGCGACCGCCAGCAGCAGGGGCTCGCGGTACAGCGGGCGGAGACTCAACCCGGGGTGCTGGCGCAGGACCGGCAGGCGCAGCAGGCAGGCGTCCAGGCGTCCTTCGCGCAGGTCCGCCAGTTGCTGTTCGGAGGATTGCTGAATGAGTTCGAGGCTGACGCCGGGGTGCGCTTCCAGGTAGCTGCACAGTGCCGCCTGCAGCGGGGCGATAAGCGGCACGGAGCTGGAGTGGCCCAGGCGCAGGCTGCCGTGCTGCCCCTGGCCGACCTGGCGGGCCAGGTCGCTGGCGGCTTCCAGGTCCAGCAGCAGGCTCCGGGCCCGGGGCAGGAAGGCCTGGCCGGCTTCGGTCAGCGTCACCTGGCGCGGGCCGCGCAGCAGCAGTTCGGTGCCCAGGTCGTCCTCCAGCTCCCTCAGTTGTCGGCTCAGGGCCGATTGGGCGATGAACAGGCGCTCCGCCGCACGGCTGAGGCTGCCGGCGTCGACGATTTCCACGAAGTAGCGCAGTTGGCGAAGGGAGACCATCGATCCATGCCTTTTCGAGATAGAGAGAGGGCTTGGATTGTATTGGTGAGATGGCAGGCGTGCTCGCTAGAGTCCACCTGTTTTTCGGAAGGAGTCGTTCATGCACCTGTTCGAGCTGTTGGGGGCGCTGCCGTTCACGCCGCTGGAGTGGCTGCTGCTGGAGGGTGTCATCGCGCTGGCCTATGTGGTCTTCGGCATCGCCGGGTTCGGTACGGCGCTGGTGGCCGCGCCCTTGCTGGTGGGTTGGCTGCCGTTGTCCCAGGTGATCCCGTTGCTGGTGCTGCTGGATTTCACCGCCTCGTTCGGCAACTGGCTGCCGGCGCGTCGGTCGGTGTCGGGTAGCGAGTTGCGCCGGCTGCTGCCCTTGATGGCGTTGGGTTGCGGGGTAGGGGTCTATGGTCTGGCAACCTTGCGCTCGGAGCTGTTGATGCTGCTGCTGGGGGTGTTCGTCTGCCTCTATGCCTTGTATTCGCTGTTCCTCCAGCCGGTGCGCCGTGCGCCGATGGCGGTGGGCTGGGTGGTGCCGTTCGGGCTGTTCGGCGGTTTGTTCGGGGCCTTGTTCGGCAGTGGCGGCTTCCTCTATTCCCTCTACCTGAGCGGGCGGCTGGAGGCGAAGGAGCAGATCCGCGCCACCCAGAGCGCACTGATCGGGTGCAGCACCTTCGTCCGCTTGGGGTTGTTCCTGCTGGCGGGCTTCTATGCCGATGCCTCGTTGCTGCTGATCGCCCTGTGCCTGCTGCCGGGGATGGCCGCCGGGTTGTGGGTGGGGCGGCGGGTGACGTTGCGCCTGTCGCGGGAGGCGTTCGTCCGGCTGGTGACCTGGCTGGTGCTGTGCAGTGGGGTGGCGCTGGTGGCGCGTTATCTGACGCAGGCATGAGACCTGTCGTCGGTGTGTGATGGCCAATTGAGCGCCCGTGCGCAGCTGAGATATAATGCCGCGCTTCCAATTTTCCCGCCTGGGAGCCCCCGCCATGCTGCGCATCAGCCAAGAAGCCCTTACCTTCGACGACGTACTCCTGATCCCGGGGTATTCCGAGGTCCTGCCGAAGGACGTCAGTCTCAAGACCCGACTGACCCGTGGCATCGAACTGAACATTCCCCTGGTGTCCGCCGCGATGGATACCGTGACCGAAGCCCGGCTGGCCATCGCCATGGCTCAGGAAGGCGGCATCGGCATCGTTCACAAGAACATGACCATCGAGCAGCAGGCTTCCGAGGTCCGCAAGGTCAAGCGTCACGAGACCGCCATCGTTCGTGACCCGGTCACCGTCACCCCCTCCACCAAGATCCTCGAACTGCTGCAGATCGCCCGCGAGTGCGGCTTCTCCGGCTTCCCGGTGGTGGAAGAGGGCGAGCTGGTCGGCATCGTCACCGGTCGCGACCTGCGCGTGAAGCCGAACGTCGGCGACACCGTGGCGGCGATCATGACCCCCAAGGACAAGCTGGTCACCGTCCACGAGGGCACCCCGCTGGACGACATCAAGGCCAAGCTCTACGAGAACCGCATCGAGAAGATGCTGGTGGTGGACGAGAACTTCTACCTGCGTGGCCTGGTGACCTTCCGTGACATCGAGAAGGCCAAGACCTACCCGCTGGCCTCCAAGGACGAGCAGGGCCGCCTGCGCGTCGGCGCAGCGGTCGGCACCGGCGCCGACACCGGCGAGCGCGTCGCAGCCCTGGTTGCCGCAGGCGTCGACGTGGTGGTGGTGGACACCGCCCACGGCCACTCCAAGGGCGTGATCGACCGCGTTCGCTGGGTCAAGGAAACCTACCCGCAGGTCCAGGTGATCGGCGGCAACATCGCCACCGGCGAAGCCGCCAAGGCCCTGGCCGAGGCCGGCGCCGATGCGGTCAAGGTCGGCATCGGCCCGGGCTCCATCTGCACCACCCGTATCGTCGCCGGCGTCGGTGTACCGCAGATCTCCGCCATCGCCAACGTTGCTGCCGCTCTGGCCGGCACTGGCGTTCCGCTGATCGCCGACGGCGGCATCCGCTTCTCCGGCGACCTGTCCAAGGCCATCGTGGCCGGCGCGTCCTGCGTGATGATGGGCTCCATGTTCGCCGGTACCGAAGAGGCGCCGGGCGAGGTCGAGCTGTTCCAGGGCCGCTCCTACAAGGCCTACCGCGGCATGGGTTCGCTGGGTGCCATGGCGCAGTCCCAGGGCTCGTCCGACCGCTACTTCCAGGACTCCGCCGCCGGTGCCGAGAAGCTGGTGCCGGAAGGCATCGAAGGCCGCGTGCCGTACAAGGGCAGCCTGACCGCCATCGTCCACCAGCTGATGGGCGGCCTGCGCGCCTCCATGGGCTACACCGGCTGCGCCACCGTCGAAGAGATGCGCACCAAGCCGCAGTTCGTTCGCATCACCGGTGCCGGCATGGCCGAGTCCCACGTGCATGACGTGCAGATCACCAAGGAAGCGCCGAACTACCGGGTCGGCTAACTGACACTTCACTGGAGCTGGAGGCTGGGGGCTGGACGGACAGGGTTTCGTCCAGCCTTCAGCCTTCAGCGTTTCAGCCACTTTCCCAGGGGAAGCACATGGCTCATCAAGACATCCACGCTCACCGCATCCTGATCCTCGACTTCGGTTCCCAATACACCCAGCTGATCGCCCGCCGCGTTCGCGAGATCGGCGTGTACTGCGAGATCCACCCGTTCGACATGGAAAACGATGCCATCCGCGCCTTCGCGCCCAAGGGCATCATCCTTGCTGGCGGCCCGGAGTCGGTGCATGAGGCCAACAGCCCGCGCGCCCCGCAGGCGGTGTTCGACCTCAACGTCCCGCTGTTCGGCATCTGCTACGGCATGCAGACCATGGCCGAGCAACTGGGTGGCAAGGTGCAGGGGTCCGACCTGCGCGAATTCGGCTACGCCCGTGTCGACGTGGTCGGCAAGGCGCGCCTGCTGGACGGCATCGAAGACCACGTCGACGCGGACGGCCTGCTGGGCCTGGACGTGTGGATGAGCCACGGCGACAAGGTCACCGCCATGCCCGAGGGCTTCCACATCCTCGCCAGCACCCCGAGCTGCCCCATCGCCGCCATGGCCGATGACGCCCGCGCCTACTACGGCGTGCAGTTCCACCCGGAAGTGACCCACACCAAGCAGGGCGGTCGCATCCTCTCCCGCTTCGTGCTGGACATCTGTGGCTGCGCCGCGCTGTGGACCCCGTCGAACATCGTCGAAGACGCCATCGCCACCGTGCGCGCCCAGGTGGGCAGCAACAAGGTGCTGCTGGGCCTGTCCGGCGGCGTCGACTCCTCCGTGGTCGCGGCCCTGCTGCACAAGGCCATCGGCGACCAGCTGACCTGCGTCTTCGTCGACAACGGCCTGCTGCGCCTGCACGAAGGTGACCAGGTGATGGCCATGTTCGCCGAGAACATGGGCGTGAAGGTCATCCGCGCCAATGCCGAGGACAAGTTCCTTGGCCGCCTGGCCGGCGTTGCCGACCCGGAAGAGAAGCGCAAGATCATCGGCCGCACCTTCATCGAAGTCTTCGATGAGGAAGCCACCAAGCTGCAGGACGTTAAGTTCCTCGCCCAGGGCACCATCTACCCGGACGTGATCGAGTCGGCTGGCGCCAAGACCGGCAAGGCCCACGTTATCAAGTCCCACCACAACGTCGGCGGCCTGCCGGAAGACATGCAGTTCGAACTGGTCGAGCCGCTGCGCGAGCTGTTCAAGGACGAGGTGCGCAAGATCGGCCTTGAACTGGGCCTGCCCTACGACATGGTCTACCGCCACCCGTTCCCGGGCCCGGGCCTGGGCGTGCGCATCCTCGGCGAGGTGAAGAAGGAGTACGCCGACCTGCTGCGTCGCGCGGACCACATCTTCATCGAGGAACTGCGTGCCTTCGACTGGTACCACAAGACCAGCCAGGCCTTCGTGGTGTTCCAGCCGGTGAAATCCGTGGGCGTGGTCGGTGACGGCCGTCGCTACGCCTGGGTCGTCGCCCTGCGCGCCGTGGAAACCATCGACTTCATGACCGCACGCTGGGCGCACCTGCCCTACGAGCTGCTGGAGAAGGTTTCCAACCGCATCATCAACGAGATCGAAGGCATCTCCCGCGTTACCTACGACGTGTCGAGCAAGCCGCCGGCGACCATCGAGTGGGAGTGATCCAGCTCCCCTGATCGCTGGATGAACGAAGGCGCGGACCGCTCAGGCGATCCGCGCCTTTTTCGTGTGGTGGCCCTGCGACCGTCCCTCGCCTGATGCCTTGTGTCGCAGACATTTCTTGAGAATGAGCAGCAGTTGATCCGTATAATCATTACAGATCATTGCTGAGTTCAGAGGAGTGGTTACATGTCGGTACGTCTCGCAACTGCGTTGGCCCGCGCCTGTGGCGCCGGCCTGCTGTCCCTTGGCCTGCTGCTGCCGCTGGCGGCCCGCGCTGATGACGCAGTGACCCTGACCCTCTACAACGGGCAGCACGAAGCCACCGGCAAGGCCGTGGCCGAAGCCTTCACCAAGGCCACTGGCATCCAGGTGCGCATCCGCAAGGGCGGTGGCGGCCAGTTGGCCAACCAGATCGCCGAGGAAGGCGAGCGCTCGCCCGCCGACATCATCTACACCGAGGAAGCGCCGCCGCTGATCAAGCTGGCCAATCAGGGCCTGCTGGCCAAGGTGGACGACGCGCTGCTCAAGCAGGTCGAGCCGCAGTACGCCGACCCTGCCGGCCACTGGATCGGCGTCACCTCCCGGGTCCGCGTGCTGGCCTACAACCCCAAGGAGCTGGGCGACCAGCCCCTGCCGCAGAGCGTGCTCGACGTCGCCGATCCGGAGTGGAGCGGCAAGATCGCCTTCGTACCCAGCAGCGGTGAGTTCCTCGGCCAGGTGGCCGCGATCATCAAGCTGCAGGGCCGCGAGAAGGCCGAGGAGTGGCTGACCGGCCTGAAGGCCTTCGGCTCCACCTACACCAACAACGTCATCGCCATGAAGGCGGTGGAGAACGGCGAAGTCGCCGCCGCCCTGATCAACAGCTACTACTGGATGGCGCTGAAGAAGGAGAAGGGCGAGCTGAACAGCAAGCTGCACTACTTCGCCGATGGCGATGCCGGCGGCCTGGCCAGCGTTTCCGGCGTGGCCGTGGTGAAGGCCAGCAAGCACCCGAAGGAGGCCCAGCAGTTCGTGGCCTTCATGCTCAGCGAAGAAGGCCAGAAGGCCATCCTCAGCCAGTCGGCCGAATACCCGGTGAACCCGAAGGTGCCGGCTGATCCGCTGCTCAAGCCCTACGACCAGCTGCGCCCGCCGAAACTCAGCGCCTCCGACATCGGCCTGGCCGAGGACGCCCTGGAACTCGAACGCGAGGTCGGGCTGAACTGATGCACGCCGAAGCCGTCGACCCGGCGCTGCCGGACACACCTTCGCTGGTGCCCAGCCGCCGGCGACGCACGCCGCCGATCTGGCTGCAGGTGCCGGTCATGGCGCTGCTGCTGGTAGCGGCCCTGCCGCTGTTCTACGTGGCGGTGCGCAGCTGGGAGTCCGGCTGGCACACCGCCTGGCAGTTGCTGTGGCGGCCCTTCGTGTTCCACCTGCTGGGCAACACCCTGAAGCTGATGGTGGCGGTCACCGCCGGCTGCGCGCTGCTCGGCCTGGCGCTGGCCTGGTGCGTGGAGCGCAGCGACCTGCGCGGTCGCCGGCAATGGAACGTGCTGCTTTGCCTGCCGTTCGCCATCCCGGCCTTCGTCGCCGGCTTCAGCTGGATTTCCCTCAGCCCGCTGTTCGAGGGGCTGTGGGGCACGGTGCTGGTGATGGTGCTGTCCAAGTACCCGCTGGTGTACCTGCCGGTGATGGCCACCCTGCGCAACCTCGACCCGGCCCTGGAAGAGTCCGCGCGCATGCTCGGCTACACCCGGCGCCAGGTGTTCTGGCGGGTGACCCTGCCGCTGCTGCGCCCGGTGCTGATGGGCACCAGCCTGCTGGTGGCGCTGCACATGCTGGTGGAGTTCGGCGCGCCATCGATCATGCGCTACCAGACCTTCACCACCGCCATCTATCAACAGTTCGAACTGGAGTTCAGCAACGCCAACGCGGCGATGCTCTCCGCCCTGCTGCTGGCCTTGTGCATGCTGCTGATGGGCCTGGAGCTGCGCCTGCGTGGCCGTGGCCATGCACGCACCGGGCAGGGCGTGGCGCGGCGCATCGCGCCGGTGCGCCTGGGGCACTGGGACTGGCTGGTGCAGGGGGTACTGGTGGCCCTGGTGGTAGTGGGTTCGCTGGTGCCGCTGGTGACCCTGGGCTTCTGGATTCACGAAGGCAGCTCCGCCGCCTTCCCGCTCGGCGACATCCTCCGCACCCTCGGCTCGTCCCTCTATCTTTCCTTCGGCGGGGCGCTGATCAGCTGCCTGCTGGCCCTGCCGGTGTGCCTGGTGGTGGTGCGCTACCACGGACGCCTGGCGCGTCTGGCCGATCGCCTGCCGTACCTGCTGCACGCGCTGCCGGGGCTGGTCATCGCGCTGTCCCTGGTGTTCTTCGCACTGGGCTATGCGCCGTCGCTGTACCAGACCACCCTGTTGTTGCTGGTGGCCTACGCCCTGCTGTTCATGCCCATGGCCCAGTCGCCGTTGCGGGTGGCCCTGGAGAAGGCCTCGCCACAACTGGAGGAAGCCGCCCGGACCCTGGGTCAGACGCCGTTCCTGGCCTTCCTGCGGGTGACCCTGCCGATCATCTTCCCGGCCATTGGTGCCGGCTTCGTGCTGGTGTTCCTCGATTGCATGAAGGAGCTGACCGCCACCCTGATCCTCGGCCCCACCGGGCTGGACACCCTGGCGACCGCCGTGTGGTCGCACACGGCCAATCTGGAATACGCCGCGGCGGCGCCCTATGCGGCGCTGATCGTGCTGGTGTCCGGCCTGCCGGTGTACCTGCTCACCACGCGCGCCTACCTTGGGCGCCGTGGCTGATCCCGCTGTGGCATCGCGCCACGGCGGGCGGCCGCCCCGCAAGGGGAGGGCTGTGCGAAAATGCGCGACCTGCGAGCGGCCCCCGGGCCGCGATGATGAGGCCGCCAACAGAGTGGCCGCGTAACGCCTGATGGGCCCGATGCCTTACTCACAGGAGCCTGCACCCGTGTCATTCACCCGCAGACAGATTCTCGGTGGCCTCGTCGGCCTCGGTGTGGTCGGCCTTGGTGCCGGTGGCGCCGCCCGCTACTGGCTGGGCCGTTCCCTCGATGCCAAGACCCACGATTACGAACTGATCGCCGCCCCCTTCGACCTCGAACTGGTCCCCGGCCACACCACCCCCGCCTGGGGCTATGGCGGCCAGGCGCCGGGCGTGGAACTGCGCTCGCGCCAGGGCGACTGGCTGCGGGTGCGCTTCATCAACAAGCTGGACGAACCCACCACTGTCCACTGGCATGGCATCCGCCTGCCGCTGGAGATGGACGGCGTGCCCTATGTGTCGCAGTTGCCGGTGTTGCCGGGCGAATACTTCGACTACCGCTTCCGCACCGACGATGCCGGCAGCTTCTGGTACCACCCCCACGAGTCCAGTGCGGTGCAGCTCGGGCGCGGGCTGGTCGGGCCGCTGATCGTCGAGGAGCGCGAGCCGTCCGGCTTCCGTCATGAGCAGGTGCTCTCGCTGAAGACCTGGCACGTGGATCAGGAAGGCGCTTTCACCGCCTTCAGCGTGCCCCGCGAGGCCGCGCGCGAAGGCACCCGGGGCCGGCTCACCACCATCAACGGCAAGCCCACGCCGACCCTCGACCTGCCGGCCGGGCAGGTGGTTCGCCTGCGCCTGCTGAACCTGGATAGCACCATCACCTACCGGCTCAACCTGCCGGGCGCCGATGTCCGCATCTACGCCCTGGACGGCCACCCCATCGAGCCGCGCCCGCTGGGCAAGGAATACTGGCTGGGCCCGGGCATGCGTATCGAGCTGGGCATCAAGGTGCCGGAGGCGGGGCAGGAGCTGTCCATGCGCAACGGGCCGCTGCGCCTGGCCACCCTGCGCAGCGTGCCGAGCAACGAGCCGGCCGGTGACTGGCCGGCTGCACTGCCGCCGAACCCGATTCCCGAGCCCGACCTGGCCAAGGCCGAGACGCTGAGCTTCCGCTTCGAGTGGGCCGCCACCCTGGTCAGCGCCGCTGGCAAGCCCAGCAACTACTGGCAGATCAACGGCAAGGCCTGGGACATCAACGACAAGACCTGTGCCGACCGGCCCATCGCGACCTTGAAGAAGGGGGGGCACTACATCTTCGAGCTGCGCAACATGGCCCAGTACCTGCACCCCATCCACCTGCACGGCATGTCGTTCAAGGTGCTGGATTCGGACCGCAAGTCGATCATCCCGTACTTCACCGACACCTACCTGCTGGGCAAGAACGAGACCGCGCGCATCGCGCTGGTGGCGGATAACCCCGGTGTGTGGATGTTCCACTGCCACGTGATCGACCACATGGAAACCGGCCTGATGGCCGCCATCGAGGTGGCCTGACCGTGCGCCAGCCGATGTTCATCGACCGCAGCCAGGACGAGCGCTTCATGCAGGAAGCGCTGGCCCTGGCCGCCGAGGGTGCGGCCCTGGGCGAGGTGCCCGTGGGCGCGGTGGTGGTGCACGACGGGCAGGTGGTGGGGCGCGGCTTCAACTGCCCCATTTCCCGCCACGACCCCAGCGCCCATGCCGAGATGGTGGCGATCCGCGAGGCGGCCCAGGCGCTGGAGAACTACCGGCTGGTGGGGGCCACCCTCTACGTCACACTGGAGCCCTGCAGCATGTGCGCCGGGCTCATCGTCCACTCGCGCATCGCCCGGGTGGTCTACGGTGCCACCGAGCCGAAGGCCGGGGTGGCGATCAGTCGTGGCCAGTTCTTCGAGCAGGCCTTCCTCAATCACCGGGTGCTGGTGGAAGGCGGGGTGCTGGGGGAGGCCTGCAGCGAACTGCTGTCCGGTTTCTTCCAGGCCCGTCGCGCCGCCCGTCGGGAGAGCTGAGGGCCTGCGACCAAGGTCGCAGGCTGTCAGCCTTGTCCTACAGAAATGCTGTGGTAAGGTGCGCGGCCGCCAGAAGTGGCGTCCTAGAGCGGTTCTTTGGTGAATCGAGCTGGGAGGTTGCATTGCCAGGAGGCGCCCGCAGTACCGTTGTCCCGCAGTGCCCGTTTTCGACGATGACGCAAGGCCGTGGCAGTTCGGCGTGGCCCTCCTGATCCGTTGAATGTTGTCGAGGGTGCTGTGATGAGTGAAACGCAAGTGCGGTCCCACCTCGGGGCGGCGGAAGAGGGCGCGGTCGATGCGTCCGGGCTGGAGGTCAAGCGACTGACCTTCCTCGAAGCGGTGGCCATGATCGTGGGCACCAACATCGGCGCCGGCGTGCTGTCCATGGCCTACGCCAGCCGCAAGGCCGGCTTCATGCCGCTGTTG
Organism: Pseudomonas sp. FeS53a; assembly: GCF_000931385.1. NCBI lineage: Bacteria > Pseudomonadati > Pseudomonadota > Gammaproteobacteria > Pseudomonadales > Pseudomonadaceae > Pseudomonas > Pseudomonas sp. FeS53a. The sequence continues at coordinate 50,552 of NZ_JYFT01000041.1, read as the reverse complement.
CTGTGGCTGGCGGTGGCCGGTGTGTTCACCACCATTTCCATGCTCTACGTCTCCGAGACGGCCCTGCGCACCCGCACCCACTCCCAGTTGAGCGGCCTGGCCCAGCGCTACGTGGGCTCGTTCGGCTCCTGGGCGATCTTCCTGTCGGTGGCGGTCAACAGCATCGGTGCACTGATCGCCTACATGAGCGGCAGCGGCAAGATCCTCGCGGCCTTCCTCGGCATCAGCCCGGCGGTGGGCAGCCTGGTGTTCTTCATTCCGGCTGCGCTGGTGCTCTACCTGGGCCTGGGTGCCATCGGCAAGGGCGAGAAGTTCATCAGCATCGGCATGGTCAGCATGATCGTGCTGCTGGTGGTGGCGACCCTGCTCAACGAGCACACCGACGTGGCGCGCCTGCTGGAAGGTGACTGGATCTACATGGTGCCGGTGTTCAACATCGCCGTGTTCTGCTTCTCCGCGCAGTACATCGTCCCGGAGATGGCCCGTGGCTTCAGCCACGCGCCGGAGCAACTGCCCAAGGCGGTGATCACCGGCATGGTGCTGACCTTCTGCCTGCTGGCCATCGTGCCGATGTCGGTGATCGCCCTGACCGGCCTGGACGGCCAGACCGAGGTGGCCACCCTGGCCTGGGGCGAGGCGCTGGGCCAGTGGGCGTTCTACACCGCCAACACCTTCGCCCTGTGCGCCATGCTCACCTCCTACTGGGGCCTGGGCGGCAGCTTCCTGACCAACATCTTCGACAAATTCCATGCCCTCGGCTCCGAGTCCCAGCCCAAGACCCGCCTGGTGGTGCTGGGCATCGTCTGCGTGCCGCCCTTCGTGCTCGCGTACAGCGGCATGGTCGGCTTCGTGAACGCCCTGTACTTCGCCGGTGCCTTCAGTGGCGTGATCCTCTCCATCATGCCGATCCTCATGCTTCGCTCGGCCCGCCGCCAGGGTGACCTGCAGCCGGCGTGGTCCTGTGGCTGGATCGCCCACCCGGCCATCCAGGTGGTGATCGTGATGATCTACCTGGCCAGCGCGGCCTATGCGATCTGCAGCGCGCTGAACCTGCTGCCTTCGGGTTGGTAAGACCCCAGGTACGAGAAAGCCCGGCATCTGCCGGGCTTTTTTGTGGGGGCGGTTCGAGCTTCAGAGCTTCTCGTTGGCACCGTCCGCCGGCGGCGTCTTGTCGATGCCCGGCACGTGGAGGCTGCCCTCGGCCACTTCGGTGCCTTCCATCTGCGGCTGGGTCACCCAGGTGAGGATGTCGTAGTAGCGGCGGATGTTCTGCACGAACTGCACCGTCTCGCCGCCCCGTGCATAGCCGTAGCGGGTCTTGCGGTACCACTGCTTCTGCGAGAGACGCGGCAGCATCTGCTTCACATCGAGCCACTTGTTGGGGTTCAGGCCTTCGGCTTCCGCCAGCTTGCGGGCGTCGCCCAGGTGGGCGATGCCGATGTTGTAGGCGGCCAGGGCGAACCAGGTGCGATCCGGCTCCTTGAGGTCGTCCGAGAGGCCTTCCTTGATCATGGCGAAGTACTTGCTGCCGCCGCCGATGCTCTGGCGGGCGTCCAGCCGGTTGGACACGCCCATGGCCTTGGCGGTGTCCTGGGTCAGCATCATCAGGCCGCGCACGCCGGTCTTGGAGGTGGCGGTGGGCTGCCAGAGCGACTCCTGGTAGCCGATGGCGGCCAGCAGGCGCCAGTCCACCTGGTTGCTCTGGGAGGCCTGGCGGAAGTGCTGTTCGTACTTGGGCAAGCGTTGCTGCAGGTGCTTGGCGAAGGTGTAGGCGCCGACGTAGCCAAGGACGTCGACATGGCCGTAGTAGCGATCCTTCAGACGCTGCAGGGTGCCGTTCTGCTTGGCCTTGTCGAGGAAGCCGTTGACCTGGTCGAGCAGGCTGTTGTCTTCGCCGGGGGCGACGGCCCAGGCCAGGTTGCTGGCGTCGCCCAGGTCGAAGGCGACGCGCACGTTGGGGAAGTAGACCTGGTTCATGGCCAGTTCGTTGGAGTCCACCAGGGTCAGGTCGATCTGGCCTTCATCCACCATGCGCAGCAGGTCGACGATCTCGACTTCGTCGGATTCCTCGTAGTTCAGCTCCGGGTACTGGGCTTTGAGGGCGGCGAGCTGCTCGGCATGGCTGCTGCCCTTGAGCACGAGGATGCGCTGGCCCACCAGGTCTTCCGGGCGGGTAGGGCGGCGTTCGCCGTTGCGGTAGATGACCTGGGGGGTGACCTCCAGGTACGGGTGGGAAAAGCGCACCTGGCGCTGGCGGGCATCGCTGGCCACCAGGCCGGCGGCGGCCAGCACCGGGCCCTTGGCCTGGCCGAGGCGGCCGAAGAGGTCGTCGATGTTGTCGGCGGTCTCGATTTCCAGGCGCACGCCCAGGTCGTCGGCGAAGCGCTTGACCAGTTCGTACTCGAAACCGGTTTCGCCGTTGCGGTCCTGGAAGTAGGTGGCCGGGCTGTTGCGGGTGACCACGCGTAGGACGCCCTCCTCCTGGATGCGCTCGAGGGTATTGGGCTGTTTGCAGCCGCCGAGCAGCAGGAGGATTCCGGTCGCCATCAGCCACAGGGCACGGCGCGTGCGGAACACGGGTGGGGTGAACATCGGCGCAGTATACGCAAACGCCGTTTCTTGCCATATCTCGACAGCGAGATTCTTCTCTGCTAACCGAAACGGCTTGAGGCGCCGTGGGACGGGGAATACAGCGTCCTAAGAGCCTGCTGTCGTCCCGCCTTGTCGAAGGTGCCGAAAAGAGGTCCTTTAGGCTAGAATGCACGGCCTCCAAGTACACCCCTTCCCAGAGGCTGTCCCGACGATGTTGATCCTGCGCGGTGCCCCCGCCCTTTCCGCCTTCCGTCACGGCAAACTGCTCGAGCAACTGACCCAGAAGGTACCCGCCGTCTCCGGTCTGTACGCCGAGTTCGCCCACTTTGCCGAAGTCACCGGCGTGCTCGACGCCGCTGAGGAGAAGGTGCTGGCACGGCTGCTCCAGTACGGGCCGAGCGTACCGGTGCAGGAGCCCGCAGGGCGCCTGTTCCTGGTGGTCCCGCGTTTCGGCACCATCTCGCCCTGGTCCAGCAAGGCCACCGACATCGCCCGCAACTGCGGCCTGGCGAAGATCCAGCGCATCGAGCGCGGCATCGCCTATTACGTCGCCGGCCAGTTGTCGGACGCCGATGCACAACTGATCGCCAGCGTCCTGCACGACCGCATGACCCAGCTGGTGCTGGGCGAGCTGGAAGCCGCGTCCGCCCTGTTCAGCCATGCCGAGCCCAAGCCGCTCACCGTGGTGGACGTCCTGGGTGGCGGTCGCGCCGCCCTGGAGAAGGCCAACGTCGAGCTGGGCCTGGCCCTGGCCGATGACGAGATCGATTACCTGGTGAAGAGCTTCAACGAGATGGGGCGCAACCCCCATGACGTCGAGCTGATGATGTTCGCCCAGGCCAACTCCGAGCACTGCCGCCACAAGATCTTCAACGCCAGCTGGGACATCGACGGCCAGGCGCAGGAGAAGAGCCTGTTCGGCATGATCAAGAACACCTACGAGATGAACCGCGAAGGCGTGCTGTCCGCCTACAAGGACAACGCGTCGGTCATCGAGGGCTTCACCGCCGGCCGCTTCTTCCCCGACCCTGCCACCCGCCAGTACGGCGCGACCGAAGAGCCCGTGCACATCCTGATGAAGGTGGAGACCCACAACCACCCGACCGCCATCGCCCCGTTCCCCGGCGCCTCCACCGGCTCCGGCGGCGAGATCCGTGACGAGGGCGCCACCGGTCGCGGCGCCAAGCCGAAGGCCGGCCTGACCGGCTTCACCGTTTCCAACCTGCAGATCCCCGGCTTCGAACAGCCCTGGGAGAAGCCCTACGGCAAGCCCGAGCGCATCGTCACCGCGCTGGACATCATGATCGAGGGCCCGCTGGGCGGCGCTGCGTTCAACAACGAGTTCGGCCGTCCTGCGCTGAACGGCTACTTCCGCACCTTCGAGCAGGCGGTCCAGTCGCCCCGTGGCGAAGAAGTGCGTGGCTACCACAAGCCGATCATGCTGGCTGGCGGCATGGGCAACATCCGTGCGGACCACGTGCAGAAGGCCGAGATCTCCATCGGCGCCAAGCTGATCGTCCTCGGTGGCCCGGCCATGCTCATCGGCCTGGGTGGTGGCGCCGCGTCCTCCATGGCCACGGGTGCCAGCTCCGCCGACCTGGACTTCGCCTCCGTGCAGCGTGACAACCCCGAGATGGAGCGTCGCTGCCAGGAAGTGATCGACCGTTGCTGGCAGCTGGGCGCCGAGAACCCCATCAAGTTCATCCACGACGTGGGTGCCGGCGGCATCTCCAACGCCCTGCCGGAGCTGATCAACGACGGCGGCCGCGGTGGTCGCTTCGAACTGCGCGCCGTGCCCAACGACGAGCCGGGCATGAGCCCGCTGGAGATCTGGTGCAACGAGTCCCAGGAGCGCTATGTGCTCTCGGTCGACGCCGCTGACTTCGAGCGCTTCAAGGCCATCTGCGAACGCGAGCGCTGCCCCTTCGCGGTGGTCGGCGAGGCCATCGAGGAGCCGCACCTCACCGTGGCCGACAGCCACTTCGGCAACAAGCCGGTGGACATGCCGCTCAACGTGCTGCTGGGCAAGCCGCCGCGCATGCACCGCAGCGTTACCCGTGAAGCCGAGCAGGGCGATGACTTCGACGCCAACACCGTTGCGCTGGAAGACGCCGTATCCCGCGTGCTGCGCCACCCGGCCGTGGCCAGCAAGAGCTTCCTGATCACCATCGGCGACCGCACCATCACCGGCCTGGTGGCCCGCGACCAGATGGTCGGCCCCTGGCAGGTACCGGTGGCCGACTGCGCCGTGACCGCCACCAGCTTCGACGTCTACACCGGCGAAGCCATGGCCATGGGCGAGCGCACCCCGCTGGCCCTGCTGGATGCCCCGGCGTCCGGCCGCATGGCCGTCGGCGAGGCCATCACCAACCTGGCGGCGGCACGCATCGAGAAGCTTTCCGACATCAAGCTGTCCGCCAACTGGATGGCCGCTGCCGGCCACCCCGGCGAAGACGCCCGCCTGTACGACACGGTCAAGGCCGTGGGCATGGAGCTGTGCCCGGCGCTGGGCATCACCATCCCGGTGGGCAAGGACTCCATGTCCATGAAGACCCGCTGGCAGGACGAGGGTGTGGACAAGTCCGTCACCTCGCCGCTGTCCCTGGTCATCTCCGGCTTCGCCCCGGTGCAGGACGTGCGCCGCACCCTGACCCCGCAGCTGCGCCTGGACAAGGGTGACACCGACCTGATCCTCATTGACCTGGGCCGTGGCCAGAACCGCATGGGCGGCTCGATCCTCGCCCAGACCTACGCCAAGCTCGGCCAGGCCGCGCCGGACGTGGATGATGCCGAGGACCTGAAGGCCTTCTTCGCGGTGATCCAGGGCCTGAACCAGGACGGCCTGCTGCTGGCCTACCACGACCGTTCCGACGGTGGCCTGATGACCACCGTGCTGGAAATGGCCTTCGCCGGCCACTGTGGTCTGGACCTGCAACTGGACGCCCTGGCCGATGCCGCCGCCGAGCTGCCGGCCGTGCTGTTCAACGAGGAGCTGGGTGCCGTCATCCAGGTCCAGCAGGGCGCCACCGCCGAGGTGCTGGCCCAGTTCAGCGCTGCCGGCCTGGGCGATTGCGTGGCGGTGATCGGCCGTCCGCTCAACAGTGCCAGCGTCGCCATCGCCTTCAATGGCGAGGCGGTCTTCACCGGCGAGCGCCGCATGCTGCAGCGCCAGTGGGCCGAGACCAGCTACCAGATCCAGCGCCTGCGCGACAACGCCGTGTGTGCCGACCAGGAGTTCGACGTTCTCCTCGACGAAGAGAACCCCGGCCTGAGCGCCAAGCTGTCCTTCGACGTCAACCAGGACATCGCCGCGCCCTACATCAAGAAGGGTGTGCGTCCCCAGGTGGCGATCCTGCGTGAGCAGGGCGTCAACGGCCAGGTGGAGATGGCGGCGGCGTTCGACCGCGCCGGCTTCTCGGCCATCGACGTGCACATGAGCGACATCCTCGCCGGTCGCATCAGCCTCGAAGACTTCAAGGGCCTGGTGGCCTGCGGTGGCTTCTCCTACGGCGACGTGCTCGGCGCCGGCGAGGGCTGGGCCAAGTCCATCCTCTTCAACGCCCGTGCCCGCGATGGCTTCCAGGCCTTCTTCGAGCGCAAGGACAGCTTCGCCCTGGGCGTGTGCAACGGTTGCCAGATGATGTCCAACCTGCACGAGCTGATCCCCGGCACCGAGTTCTGGCCGCACTTCGTGCGCAACCGCTCGGAGCAGTTCGAGGCGCGCGTCGCCATGGTGCAGGTGCAGGAGTCGGCGTCGATCTTCCTGCGTGGCATGGCCGGTTCGCGCATGCCCATCGCCATCGCCCACGGTGAAGGCCATGCCGAGTTCGAGAGCGAGGAAGCCCTGCTGGAAGCGGACCTGTCCGGTTGCGTGTCCCTGCGCTTCGTCGACAACCACGGCAAGGTCACCGAGAGCTACCCGGCCAACCCCAACGGCTCGCCCCGTGGCATCACCGGTCTCACCAGCCGCGACGGCCGCGTGACCATCATGATGCCGCACCCGGAGCGCGTGTTCCGCGCCGTGCAGAACTCCTGGCGCCCGGATGAGTGGCAGGAAGACGCCGGCTGGATGCGCATGTTCCGCAACGCGCGTGTCTGGGTCGACTGACGACCCTGCTGGTCCTCCTCTCCCGGCGCCGGGGGAGGAGGGCAGGCTGCCCGAAGTGCGCCAGGTCGAGCCTGGCGTGCGCCTCCTGCTCTGCAGCTGTGGGCATTCGCCCCGGCTTCCCGACTGTCCCCTCGATTGTCGACAAGGGCTCGCCTTCCAGGCCGAACGCCCGCGTATCCTCCTGCTCTGTCGTTGTGGTCGATCCCGTCGCCTGCCCTGGTGCGATGGCAGCCATGCGCCCGAAGCCGTCGGTTTCAAGGCGCGATGGCAGCGCTTCTGGGCCGGACGGTGAACCGTCGTTTTTTCCGGACCCGGCTGAACGCGACACCTTCCCGTTAGTCGAATGGCGGGTCGATTCCACGGATTCATAAAATCTTGGCGGACGGTCTCGATTAAGTGGCATCATCGTGCCATCACTGTCCAGCCTGTAATTTCCTGACGGAGTTATTGATGTACAAGCTGTGCTTCTATGTGCCGGAGTCCCATGTCGAACCCGTCAAGCAGGCGGTCTTCGCAGCGGGTGGAGGGCGCATCGGCGCCTATGACAGCTGCTCCTGGCAGGCCCTGGGTCAGGGGCAGTTCAGGCCCCTCGATGGCGCCGATCCGTTCATCGGCCAGGTGGGGCAGGTCGAGCACCTGCCCGAGTGGAAGGTGGAGATGGTGGTGGCCGACGAGCTGATCCACGATGCGGTGCGGGCCCTGAAGAAGGCCCATCCCTACGAGACCCCGGCCTTCGAGGTGTGGCGGTTGTCGGACCTGGTGTTCTGAGCTGATCGACCAGGCATGAAAAAGGCGCCTTCAAGGCGCCTTTTCTATTGGGGCTGGGCTCAGGGGCGGATCTCGATCAGCGTGCCGTCCTTCACCAGGCTCCAGATCTCGCGCATGTCGGCGTTCTTCATGGCGATGCAGCCTTCGGTCCAGTCGAGGGTGTGGAAGTACCACTCGGGGTACTCCTCGTCCAACGGGGTGCCGTGGATCATGATCATGCCGCCCGGGGGCACGCCCTTTTCGCGGGCCAGTTTGGCGTCGCGGGCGTTGGGGTAGGAGATGTGCATGGCCAGGTTGTACTTGTCGCTGGTCTTGCGCCAGTCGATCCAGTAGAAGCCCTCGGGGGTGCGCTGGTCGCCCTCGCGCAGCTTCGGCCCGTTGGGCTGCTTGCCCAGGGAGATGCGGTAGCTCTTGAGGATGTCGCCGCGATTCATGAGCAGCAGCTTGCGCTCGGACTTCACCACCAGCACCTTGTCGATGGGCTTGCCGCCCAGGGCGGGTGCAGCGCTGGCGTGGGAAAGGGTGGTGAACAGGAAAACAAAGGCTAGGAGCATCCAGCGCATCTACAGCATCCCCGGGAACACGTGTTGGCAGCGATCAGGCTTTCTTGTCATGGGCCACCAGAGGGGCCAGCGGTTCGTTGCGCACCGGGTAGACCTGCTGCACCCGGTCGGCGAAGAAGCATTCTAAGGTACGGCCCACAGTGGGAAAAGCCAGCTCGGACCAAGGGATCTCGTGCTCGTGGAACAGCCGCACCTCGAGGCTTTCCTCGCCAGCGGCGAAGTCCAGGTCGGTGAGGTCGGCGAGGAACAGGGTGTAGACCTGGCTGATGTGGGGCAGGTCGAACAGCGTATACAGGCGCAGGTTGTGGACCCGGGCGCAGGCCTCTTCGGCGGTTTCCCGGGCGGCGGCCTGTTCCATGGTCTCGCCGTTCTCCATGAAGCCGGCCGGCAGCGTCCAGTAGCCACGGCGGGGCTCGATGGCCCGGCGGCACAGCAGCACCTGCTGGCCCCAGACCGGCAGGCAGCCGGAGACGATGCGCGGGTTCTGGTAGTGCACCGTGTCGCAGGCATCGCAGACGTGACGCAGGCGGTTGTCGCCCTGGGGGATGCGTTGCACCACGGGGGTGCCGCACTGGCTGCAGAACTTCATCGGGGGCCCTCGGTTGGAGGTCGTCATCTTGGCGCGCCGGCCAGGGGCTCGGCAAGCGGGGCGGGTGGCTGGATCGAAGGGCGGAACGGGGCTTGGGGGCCCCTGGCGGTTCGTGCCATGATGCCCGGCACAACAAGAGACCGAGACCTTCCATGCTGGATGAGCTTCTCCGCCGGGTGCGGAGCCATTCCCCCACCGACCTGCCCATCGAGCGCAGCTTTCCCGAAGCAGCGGTGCTGGTGCCGGTGACCCGCAGCGACGACCCCGAACTGATCCTGACCCTGCGCGCCAGTGGCTTGTCTACCCATGGCGGCGAGGTGGCCTTTCCCGGCGGACGACGTGACCCCGAGGACCGCGACCTGATCCACACCGCCCTGCGCGAGGCGGAAGAGGAGATCGGCCTGCCGCCAGGCCTGGTGGAAGTGGTCGGGCCCTTGAGCACCCTGGTGTCCCGCCACGGCATCAAGGTCACGCCCTATGTCGGGCTGGTGCCCGATTACGTCGAGTACCACGCCAACCGGGGCGAGATCGACTCGGTGTTCAGCGTGCCGCTGTCGTTCTTCCGCGATGACCCCCGCGAGGTCACCCACCGCATCGACTACCTCGGGCAGAGCTGGTACGTGCCCAGCTATCACTACGACGGGTACAAGATCTGGGGCCTCACCGCCATCATGGTGGTGGAGCTGGTCAACCTCATCTTCGATGCCGGCATCGAGCTGCGCGAGCCGCCGGAATCCTTCGTCAAACTCACCTGAGTCCCGCATACAGGAGCGCCTGATGAAATACCGCCTGGGTAACGCCCGTGTCGAAACCCATCCCGACAGCTGGATCGCCCCCGACGCCTCGGTGATCGGCAAGGTGCGCCTGGAGGCGGGCGCCAGCGTCTGGTTCGGTGCCGTGCTGCGCGGCGACAACGAGCTGATCCACATCGGCGAGCACAGCAATGTGCAGGACGGTGCGGTGATGCACACCGACATGGGCTACCCGCTGACCCTCGGCAAGGGGGTCACCGTCGGTCACAACGCCATGCTCCACGGCTGCACGGTCGGCGACTACAGCCTGGTCGGCATCAATGCGGTGATCCTCAACGGGGCGAAGATCGGCAAGTACTGCATCATCGGCGCCAACGCGCTGATCGCCGAGGGCAAGGAAATACCCGATGGCTCGCTGGTGATGGGCTCTCCCGGTAAAATCGTCCGCGAGCTGACCGAGCCACAGAAGAAAATGCTCGAAGCCAGTGCCGCCCACTACGTACACAACGCCCAGCGCTACGCCCGCGAGCTGGTCGAACAGGAAGACTGATGGAAATCGAACGCCCCGTACCGTCCCCTTGCGTACACGTCTGTGCGCTGGACGATGACGATACCTGCCTCGGGTGCCAGCGCAGCATTGATGAAATCAGCCGCTGGGGGCGCATGGACAACACCGAGCGCCGCGAGGTCCTGGCCCGTTGCCTGGAGCGCGCGCGCGACAAGGGCCAGTTGATGGCCTGACCCTTCCAGGCGCCGGTCGCGCCGGCGCCTCACCGACTCTTCATCCTTCGAGGAAACACCGATGCCCCGTATTGGAACCCCGCTGTCGCCGAGCGCGACCCGTGTATTGCTCTGCGGCTCTGGCGAGCTGGGCAAGGAAGTGGTGATCGAACTGCAACGCCTGGGCGTTGAAGTCATCGCCGTGGACCGCTACGAGAACGCACCGGCCATGCAGGTCGCCCACCGCAGCCACGTCATCAGCATGCTGGACGGCGAGGCCCTGCGCCGTGTCATCGAGCTGGAAAAGCCGCACTACATCGTGCCGGAGATCGAAGCCATCGCCACCGCCACCCTGGTGGATCTGGAGGCCGAGGGCTACACCGTCATTCCCACTGCCCGCGCCGCGCAGCTGACCATGAACCGCGAGGGCATCCGCCGGCTGGCGGCCGAGGAGCTGGGCCTGCCCACCTCGCCCTACCACTTCGCCGACACCTTCGAGGACTACCGCGCCGCCGTGGCCAGCGTCGGCTACCCCTGCGTGGTCAAGCCGATCATGAGCTCCTCCGGCAAGGGCCAGTCCGTGCTGAAGAGCGACGCCGACCTGCAGACCGCCTGGGACTACGCCCAGGAAGGCGGCCGGGCCGGCAAGGGCCGGGTCATCGTCGAGGGCTTCATCGACTTCGACTACGAGATCACCCTGCTCACCGTGCGCCACATCGGCGGCACCACCTTCTGCGCGCCCATCGGCCACCGCCAGGTGAAGGGCGACTACCACGAGTCCTGGCAGCCCCAGGCCATGAGCCCGAAGGCACTGGCCGAGTCCGAGCGCGTGGCCAAGGCCGTGACCGAGGCACTGGGCGGTCGTGGCCTGTTCGGCGTCGAACTGTTCGTCAAGGGCGACCAGGTGTGGTTCAGCGAAGTCTCGCCGCGCCCCCATGACACCGGCCTGGTGACCCTGATCTCCCAGGACCTCTCCGAGTTCGCCCTGCACGCGCGCGCCATCCTCGGCCTGCCGATCCCGGCCATCCGCCAGCAGGGGCCGTCGGCTTCCGCCGTCATCCTGGTGGAAGGCAAATCCGGCGAAGTCAGCTTCGGCAACCTCGCCGCCGCACTGAACGAGCCGGACACCGCGTTGCGCCTGTTCGGCAAGCCGGAAGTCGATGGCCAGCGCCGCATGGGCGTAGCCCTGGCGCGTGACGAGTCCACCGACCTGGCCCGCGCCAAGGCGACCCGTTCCGCCCAGGCGGTCGACGTCAAGCTGTGAGCCGCTGGGCCGGGGCACTCTGGTGGGCATCGGCGGTCACGCTGATGCCCCTCATGCTGCCCCTCGCCCTGCATACCCGGCGCACCGCCCTGCGCCTGCCGCCGGCAGCAGGCCCCGAGCAGGGGGTGGCGGGCGCGGGGTTCGCCGGTGAGCCGATGCGGCTGCTGGTGATCGGCGAGTCCACCGTCGCGGGTGTCGGAGTCGACCTGCTCGAACGGGCACTTCCGGGGCAACTGGCCAATGCGCTGTCGCGCCGCCTGGAGCGCCCGGTAGCCTGGCGGGCCTGTGGGGAGAACGGCATCACCGCCGTGGAGGCCTGCGAGCGCCTGTTGCCGCAGGTGGTCGACGAGGCACCCGACCTGGTGGTGATGGCCTTCGGCGTCAACGACACCACCCATTTCACTTCGCGATCCCGTTGGCGCCAGGCGCTGGAAGGGCTGGGCAGGCCCTTCCTCAAGCGTGGCGCTTGCGTGGCCTTTTCCGCCGTGCCGCCGCTCGGTCACTTCCGTGCCTTGCCCTGGCCGCTGCGCCTGCTGCTGGGCTGGCGTGCGCGCTTGATGGACCGGGTGCTGGCGGAGACGGCCAGCCCCATGGGCGCCCTTCATTGCACCGCCACCCTGGCGATGCGCCCCGACTACCTGGCGATCGATGGCTACCACCCGTCCGAGCTGGGCTGCGAGGTCTGGGCCGGCCTGCTGGCCGACCGCCTGTGGCTCGAGATGGTGCCGCAACCGCCCTTGGCTGCGGCAGCCGGTTAACGGGGGTCGGACAGGTCCCGGTCGCGAGTCTCCTTCAGGCACAGCACGGCCAGCAGGCTGAGCAGCGCCGCTGCCGATACATAGCCCCCCACCCATGACAGGCCGCCGAGGCTGACCAGCTTCTGGGCGAAGAACGGCGCCACCGAAGCGCCCACGATGCCCCCTAGGTTGTAGGCCGCCGACGCGCCGGTGTAGCGCACCGGGGTGGGAAACAGCTCGGGCAGCAGCGCGCCCATGGGGGCAAAGGTCACCCCCATCAGGAACAGCTCCAGGCTGAGGAACAGGGTCACCGAAAGGGTGGACCCCTGGGTCAGCAGTGGCTCCATGGTGAAACCGGAGAGGATCGCCAGCACACAGCCGCCGATCAGCACCGGCTTGCGCCCGAAGCGGTCGCTGAGCCAGGCCGAGAGCGGGGTGGCCGCCGCCATGAACAGCACCGCGAAGCACAGCATGCCGAGGAAGCTCTCGCGGCTGTAGCCGAGGCTCGCCACGCCGTGGCTGAGGGAAAACACCGTGGAGATGTAGAACAGCGCGTAGCACACCACCATCGCCAGGGCGCCCAGCAGGATAGGGCGCCAGTGGCCGGCAAAGGCTTCCACCACCGGCAGCTTCACCTGGCGATGCTGGGCCAGGGCCTGGGCGAAGACCGGGGTTTCCTCCAGCTTCAGGCGCACATAGAGACCGACCATCACCAGCACGGCACTGAGCAGGAAGGGAATGCGCCAGCCCCAGGCCCGGAACTGCTCGTCACTGAGCAGTAGAGCCAGGGAGAGGAACAGGCCGTTGGCGGCGAGGAAACCGATGGAGGGGCCGAGTTGCGGGAACATGCCGAACCAGGCGCGCTTGCCCGGTGGCGCGTTCTCGGTGGCCAGCAGCGCCGCACCGCCCCATTCGCCCCCCAGCCCCAGGCCCTGGCCGAAGCGCAGCAGGCACAGCAGGATCGGTGCCCAGGCGCCGATGCTGTCGTAGCCGGGCAGCACACCGATCAGGGTGGTGGACACACCCATCAGCAGCAGGGAGGCCACCAGGGTCGACTTGCGTCCGATACGGTCGCCGAAGTGCCCGAACAGGGCCGAGCCCAGCGGCCGCGCGAGGAAGGCGATGCCGAAGGTGAGGAAGGCCGAAAGCATCTGCGCCGTCGGCGAGCCCTGGGGGAAGAACACCGGGCCGATTACCAGGGCGGCGGCGGTGGCGTAGATATAGAAGTCGTAGAACTCGATGGCCGTGCCGATGAAGCTGGCCGTGGCGACGCGGGCGGGTGAGTTCGCGGGAGGCGTGGTGGCCGGAGTCTCGGTGCAGGCAGTGGAAGTCATGCGGTTGTCCCCTGGCGGGCGTCGGCACGGGCGACGCCCCTGGTATTGGCGTGTGGACTGAGGGGCTGGGGCGAGGTCGGCGGATAGCCGGCTTCAGGGCCTTGCGACTGCTCCGTTGCGGCGGGTGGCGACAGGGCAGGGCGGTCTCAGGTGGCCGGGTCTGGCCGTGGCGGGGGCGGGTAGCCGGTGCGCGAGAGGGGCTGGATGAGCCGAGGGCGATTATAGGAAGGCCGGGAAAAAGCCGGCAAGGCGGTCAGGTTCGCCAGGCGCGCACACGCTGGATCCGGTTCTCGGCGGATTCGAGGATTTCCAGGCGGTAGCGGCCGATCTTCAGGCAGGCGCTGGCATCGGGCAGTTGTTCCAGGGCTTCGGTGATCAGACCATTGAGGGTCTTGGGGCCGTCGCACGGCAGGTGCCAGCCGAGCAGGCGGTTGAGCTCGCGCAGGTGCAGGCTGCCATCGAGTTCGTAGCTGCCGTCCTCGGCCGGGGTGATGGTGCGGGTGGGGGCGAAGTCCTCCAGGCTGCCGAACTCGCCGATCAGCTCCTGGAAGATGTCCTCCAGGCTCACCAGCCCGATCACGTCGCCGTATTCGTCGACCACGATGGCGACGCGGCGCTGTTCCTTCTGGAAGTTCACCAGCTGGGTCAGCAAGGGCGTGCTCTCGGGGATGAAGTAGGTTTCGCGGCACACGCCGAGCAACTCGTCGGCGGTGATCCCGGTCTTGGGCAGCAGCCGCGCCACCTGGCGCATGTGCAGCATGCCTTCCACCTGGTTGATGTCCTCGCGGTACACCGGCAGGCGGGTGTGGGTGGTGGCCCGCAGTTGTTCCAGGATGCGCTCCGGCGACTGGGCGATGTCGATGCCCTGGATCTCGCTGCGCGGAACCATGATCTCGCTGATGGTGACCCGCTGCAGGGCGCGGGTTAGCTCGTGGGGCAGGTGTTGCTGGGGGCTCTCGTCTTCCTGGATGCGCTCGGGAGCCGGCTTGCGGCGCGCCAGCACCCAGGCGCCTGCCGAGGCGATCAGCAGGCCGAGGATCAGGCCAAGGAGGAGGCCGGGGGCGGGCATCTCAGATGTGCAGGATGAATTCGCGGACCAGCTTGCTGCCGAAGTAGGCCAGCATCAGCAGGCAGAAGCCCGCCAGGGTCCAGCGGATCGCCTTGTGGCCACGCCAACCCAGCTGGTGGCGGCCCCAGAGCAGCACGGCGAAAACCACCCAGGCGAAGCAGGAGAGGATGGTCTTGTGCGCCAGGTGCTGGGCGAAGAGGTTCTCGACGAACAGCCAGCCCGAGATCAGTGACAGCGACAGCAGGCCCCAGCCGGCCCAGAGGAAGCCGAACAGCAGGCTTTCCATGGTTTGCAGGGCGGGGAAGTTGCGGATCAGCCCGGACGGGTGCTTGTGCTTGAGCTGGTGGTCCTGGAGCAGCAGCAGCAGGGACTGGAACACGGCGATGGTCAGCATGCCGTAGGCCAGGATCGACAGCAGGATGTGGGCGAGGATGCCCGGCTCCTCGTCGATCGGCTGCACCGTGCCCGAGGGCACGAAGATCGCCAGCAGTACCGTGAGCGCGCCGAGCGGATACAACAGCAGGAGCAGGTTCTCCACCGGCATGCGGCTGCAGGCCAAGAGTGTGAGGCCGATCACGGCGGCGGCGATGAGGCTCGCGGCATTGAAGAAGTCGAGGGTCAGGCCGGCCGGGGCGATGAGCTGGAAGAACAGCGCGGTGGCGTGGCTGATCAGGGCCAGCAGGCCGAGCACGGCGAGCATGTGCTTGTCCGGCGTCTTGCGCTCGCGCAGACGAAGGCCCTGGTGGATGGCGCCGCCTACATAGAGGAAGGCAGCCAGGAGGCTGGGCAGCAGAGGGTGCATAAGTCCTTGTAAGGCAAGCCCGAAAGGCGCTGAGTGTGGCACAGAACGGCGTGCTCACGAAAGACCGCTGGCGGTGTCGGCGCCGCCCGCTCTTCGCTATACTCCGCCGCCTGCCGCAAGCTCACCCGGGGCCTCCAGGGCCTGAAAGGATCGCGCATGTTCGAAAATCTCACAGACCGCCTCTCGCAGACGCTGCGCCACGTCACCGGCAAGGCCAAGCTGACCGAGGACAACATCAAGGACACCCTGCGCGAAGTGCGCATGGCGCTGCTCGAAGCCGACGTGGCGCTGCCCGTCGTCAAGGACTTCGTCAACAAGGTCAAGGAACGCGCGGTCGGGACCGAGGTCTCCAAGAGCCTGACCCCGGGCCAGGCCTTCGTGAAGATCGTCCAGGCCGAACTGGTCGACCTGATGGGCGCCGCCAACGAAGACCTGGCGCTGAATGCCGCACCACCGGCGGTCATCCTCATGGCCGGCCTACAGGGCGCGGGCAAGACCACCACCGTCGGCAAGCTCGCGCGCTTCCTCAAGGAGCGCAAGAAGAAGTCGGTCCTGGTGGTGTCCGCCGACGTCTACCGCCCGGCGGCGATCAAGCAGCTGGAAACCCTGGCCAATGACCTGGAGGTGACCTTTTTCCCCTCCGACACCAGCCAGAAGCCGGTGGACATCGCCCAGGCGGCGATCCGCGAAGCCAAGCTGAAGTTCATCGACGTGGTCATCGTCGACACCGCCGGTCGCCTGCACGTCGACGGCGAGATGATGGAGGAGATCAAGCAGGTCCACGCGGCGATCAAGCCGGTGGAGACCCTGTTCGTGGTTGACGCCATGACCGGCCAGGACGCGGCCAACACCGCCAAGGCCTTCAACGATGCACTGCCGCTGACCGGCGTGGTGCTGACCAAGGTCGACGGTGACGCCCGTGGCGGTGCCGCTCTTTCGGTCCGTGCCATCACCGGCAAGCCGATCAAGTTCCTCGGCATGGGCGAGAAGAGCGAAGCGCTCGATCCGTTCCACCCCGATCGCGTGGCGTCGCGCATCCTCGGCATGGGCGACGTGCTCAGCCTGATCGAACAGGCCGAGCAGGGCCTCGACCGCGAGAAGGCCGAGAAGCTCGCCAAGAAGATCAAGAAGGGCAAGGGCTTCGACCTCGAAGACTTCCGTGACCAGCTGCAACAGATGAAGAACATGGGCGGCCTCGGCAGCCTCATGGACAAGCTGCCCATGCTCGGTGGCGTCAACCTCTCCCAGATGGGGGGGGCGCAGAATGCCGCCGAGAAGCAGTTCAAGCAGATGGAAGCCATCATCAACTCCATGACGCCCGCCGAGCGCCGTGATCCCGAGATGATCAGCGGCTCGCGCAAGCGCCGCATTGCCCTCGGCTCCGGCACCCAGGTGCAGGACGTCGGTCGACTCATCAAGCAGCACAAGCAGATGCAGAAGATGATGAAGAAGGTCACCGCCAAGGGCGGCCTGTCGCGCATGATGCGTGGCATGGGCGGCATGTTCCCCGGCGGCATGCCGAAGATGTAAGACCGCGCCAGCGGTCCTCTCCGTCAGCCGTGGTGAGGCGCCAGCGCCTCCAGGCCCCGCCCGGGGCGCGGCTTTCGGGGCCACCGACAGGTGGCGCGTACAAACAGATTTGCATTCGGCCGGATAATCCTTAGAATATGCGGCCTTTCGGGCCCATGGCCCATGTGTGCACACACGCTTGAAAAGCACCGACCTACAGGAACGAAGTTCAATGGTAACCATCCGTCTTGCCCGTGGCGGCTCCAAGAAGCGCCCCTTCTACCACCTGACCGTGACCAACAGCCGCAACGCGCGCGATGGCCGCTTTGTTGAGCGCATCGGTTTCTTCAACCCGGTTGCCCAGGGTTCCGAAGTCAAGCTGTCCGTCAATCAGGAGCGCGTCAGCTACTGGCTGAGCCAAGGCGCCCAGCCGTCTGAGCGCGTTGCTCAGCTGCTGAAGGAAGCTGCCAAGGCTGCTGCCTAAGCAACTCCCATGAGCGCGACGCCGGCCGCCGCCGATGAACTGATCGTTCTCGGCAAGATTTTCTCGGTGCACGGCGTACGTGGCGAGGTGAAGGTGTATTCCTTCACGGACCCACTGGATAACGTGCTCGATTACCCCCGCTGGACGCTCACGCGTGACGGCGAGGTCAAGCAAGTCGAAGTTGCCAGCGGACGTGTCCAAGGCAAGTTCCTGGTAGTGAAGCTGAAAGGGCTGGACGACCGCGATGTCGCCAGGACCTACGCGGGTTTTGAAATCCGTGTTCCCGAAAGCGAGCTGCCTGAACTTGAGGAAGACGAGTTCTACTGGCACCAGTTGGAAGGTCTCTCCGTGATCAACCAGGACGGGCAGCTGCTCGGCAAGGTCGATCATCTGCTGGAGACCGGCGCCAACGATGTGATGGTGGTCAAGCCCTGCACCGGCAGCCTGGATGACCGCGAACGCCTGTTGCCCTACACGGAGCAATGCGTGCAAGCGATCGATCTGGATGCGGGTGAAATGAGGGTGGACTGGGACGCCGACTTCTGAGCCGCATGACATGAAAAGCATGCAGGTCGAAGTCATCAGCATCTTCCCGGAGATGTTCGCCGCCATCAGCGAGTACGGCATCACCAGCCGCGCGGTCAAGCAGGGGCTCCTGAAGCTCAATTGCTGGAACCCACGGAGCTTCACCGAGGATCGCCACCAGACGGTGGATGATCGGCCTTTCGGTGGTGGTCCCGGGATGGTGATGAAGATCGAACCGCTGGAACGGGCACTGGCAGCCGCCAAGGCCGCAGCGGGAGATCGGGCGAAGGTGATCTACCTTTCGCCGCAGGGGCGCCAGCTGAAGCAGGCGGCCGTGCGCGAA
The DNA here is from genome assembly GCF_000931385.1 of Pseudomonas sp. FeS53a. NCBI lineage: Bacteria > Pseudomonadati > Pseudomonadota > Gammaproteobacteria > Pseudomonadales > Pseudomonadaceae > Pseudomonas > Pseudomonas sp. FeS53a. Next base: position 32,393 of record NZ_JYFT01000041.1, on the reverse strand, counting down.
CTGGCGCAGGAGGAAGCCCTCATCCTCATCGCCGGTCGCTACGAAGGCATTGACGAGCGTTTCATCGAGACGCATGTCGACGAGGAATGGTCGATTGGCGATTACGTCCTGTCCGGCGGTGAGCTGCCGGCCATGGTGCTGATCGACGCGGTAACGCGATTGCTGCCCGGCGCGCTGGGCCACGCGGACTCCGCCGAGGAGGACTCGTTCACGGACGGCCTGCTCGATTGTCCTCACTACACCCGACCTGAGGTGTACGCGGATAAGCGTGTTCCTGAAGTGCTGCTCAGCGGCAACCACGAACACATCCGGCGATGGCGTTTGCAGCAGGCGCTTGGGCGCACCTGGGAACGTCGGGCCGATCTTCTGGATTGCCGCTCGCTTTCTGGAGAAGAGAAAAAGCTGCTGGAGGAGTACATCCGCCAGCGGGACGATAGTTAACGTATCGATGGCACGCCCGAAAGGCCTGTCTTAGGAGCACAGCGATGACCAACAAGATCATTCAGCAGATCGAAGCTGAACAAATGAACAAAGAGATCCCGGCGTTCGCCCCTGGCGACACCGTGATCGTGCAAGTGAAGGTGAAGGAAGGCGAGCGTTCCCGTCTGCAGGCCTTCGAAGGTGTGGTCATCGGCAAGCGTAACCGCGGCCTGAACAGCGCCTTCACCGTACGCAAGATCTCCAACGGCGTTGGCGTCGAGCGTACCTTCCAGACCTACTCCCCCCTGGTGGACAGCCTGACCGTCAAGCGCCGCGGCGACGTGCGCAAGGCCAAGCTGTACTACCTCCGCGACCTGTCCGGCAAGGCTGCTCGCATCAAGGAGAAGCTGGTCTAAGACCCGCTTCCACAACAAAAAGCCCGCCCCTGGAAACCGCGGCGGGCTTTTTGTTGCCTTGCAGAAAGCGATATGCAGGCACTTGGGGGGGCAGGGTGTTCGAGCTTTTGAGGAAGCGGCAGTGGGAGTCGGGGGTTGGCTCTTGTCGTAGCGAATGAGCCTTATCGTCATCTGGCGTTGTTTGCATGGTTGTAGGCGGTTGACCGCCGGCGCTCGTCACGCCGGCGGGCCGGGTTGGTAGGGAGCCATCCCCGAGGCGGCCATCGGCTCGCCGTTGGGGCGGGGCTCATACCGGCTCGGCGCAGAACTCCAGCAGTGCCTGCTCCAGGCGTTCGACTTCCTGGGTGACGTCGTGGGCGAGCTGCTCCATCACGTCCTCGGGCTGCCGACCTTCCCAGGCTTCTTCCAGGGCCTCGCAACAGCTGACCAGGGGCTGTGCATGGACGATCCGCGCGGCGCCTTTGATCTTGTGGGCAGCTGCGGCGACTTCCTCCCAGTCTTTCTCACCCAGGCTGCGATGCAACTGATCGAGGTCCTCGCGATTGGCAGTCAGCAGGGTGTCCAGCAGGCGCTGGCGCAGTGCCGGGTCACTGCCGGCCAGTTGCAGGAATTCCTTCATGCCGAAGAGGCCCTCCGGGTGCATCGCCGGCAGTGCCGGAAGCTCCGGCATTTCAATGGGCTCCAGCGCCTGTGAGGGCTGCAGGGTGGCCAGCTGCCGGGCCAGTTGACGCAGGCTGATGGGTTTGAACAGGCAGGCGTCCATGCCCGCCTTGCGGCAGCGCTCGTGTTCCTCGCTCTGGGCGTTGGCGGTGTAGCCGATGAAGTGCACCCGTCCGCTTTCCCGGCGGGCTTCTTCCTCCCGCACGGCGCGGGCCAGGGCGTAGCCGTTCATCACCGGCATGTTGCAGTCGCTGATCACCAGGTCGAAGTGGCCCTTGCTCCAGTGGTCCAGCCCATCGCGGCCGTCCACCGCCTCGGTGACGCGGTGGCCGAGGAAGGTCAGCTGCTGCTTGAGCAGTTCGCGGTTCGCGGGGTTGTCGTCCACCACCAGTACGTCCAGCGGCACCTGCCGTGCCACGGGGGCGTCTTCTTCCTCCTGGCGGGCGTGGCGGGGGAGCGGGTCCAGCTCCAGCAGGTCCAGCTCCACCCAGATGCAGGTGCCCCGGCCCAGTTCGCTTTCGAGGCGAATGGTGCCGCCCATCATTTCGCAGAGCACGCGACAGATCACCAGGCCCAGGCCGGTGCCCCGGCGTGCCTCGTCGGCGCCGACGCTGCCCTGGCTGAAGGCCTGGAACAGCTGGGCCTGGTCCTCGTCGGAGATGCCGCGGCCACTGTCCTCGACCTTGAGCAGGATGCCCAGGCGCTTGTCCGGGCGCGGTTGTGCCTGGATGTCGATGGAGACCCCGCCGACGTCGGTGAACTTGATGGCGTTGCCCACCAGGTTGGTGAGGATCTGGCGGAAGCGCACCGGGTCGACCAGTACGTCGCCACCTGCGCGGTGGTCGAACTCCAGGGTCAGGCGCAGGTTCTTCTGCCGGGCCAGGCCGTCGAACACCCGGATCACCGCTTCCGCCTGCTCCCGCAGGTTGCTGCGCACCGGTGACAGGCTGAGACGCCCCGACTCGATGCGGGCGATGTCGAGGATGTTGCCGATGAGTTCCAGGAGGTCCCGCGCGGAGCCGTGGGCGATCTCGATGGCGGCGCGGTCCCACTGGCCCTGGTCGGCCCGTTCGAGGGCCAGTTCCAGCATGCCGATCACGGCGTTCATCGGCGTGCGGATCTCGTGGCTCATGGTGGCCAGGAAAGTGCTCTTGGCCCGGTTGGCGTCATCGGCCCGCTCCTTGGCGGCCTGCAGGTCCTCCACCAGTTGCAGGCGCTCGCTGATGTCGATCCAGCCGCTGACCACGCCCTTGATCTCGCCACGGAAATCCCGGTACGGCTCGATCCAGTGATAGATGCTGAGGGGGCCGGCCTGGCTGTACAGCTCCCGGTCGCAGCGCAGCGGCACGCCGGACTCGGTCACCTTGCGGTAGTCGTCCAGCAGCGTCTGGCGCTGCCCCTCGCTGCCCAGCTTGGCGGCGGGCGGCGGTTGCCCGATCACGTCCTCGCGCCGGAGGGCCAGGGCCTGCAGGTAGTTGTCATTGCACATCAGCAGGTGACCGTCGCGATCGCGAACGTAGATCGGGTGCGGCGTACCGTTGACCAGTGCCTCCATCAGGTGGAACTGGTCGTTGAGGGCTTGCTCGGCTTTCTTCCGCCGGCCGATCTGGCGCCTGAGGTAGAGGATCCAGCCCAGCGACACCAGCAGCAGGAGCCCCGAAATGGAGAGGATCTGCATGATCAGCTCACGGTTCACCGTGGTGCGCGTACCACTGATCTCGACGTTCGAACGCCATCGTTGCTTGACCAGCACCGCCAGCTCATCCGGCGGGATGGCAGCGGTTGCCTTGTCGAGGATCGACTGCAGCAGGGTGTCTTCCTTGCGCATGGCGAAGGCGATGCTTTCCTGGGGCACGTCGATGAGTTCGGAGATGCGCAGCTGCTCCGGGAACATCCGGCGGATGTAGTACTCGGCGACGATGGTGGACATCACGGCGCCCTCCGCCTCGCCGTTGGCGACTGCCACCAGGCAGTCCAGCAGCGAGCTGGTCTCCACCAGGCGAATACCGGGGTAGCGGCTGCGGATGTAGTCGTTGAGGAAGTAGCCGCGGATCACCGCCAGGCGCTGGCCGTGCAACTCGCTGAGTCGGGACGGGGACTTCGCGTCGTTGAGGGTGATGGTGGCGAACGGCACGTGCATGTAGGGTCGCGAGTAGGCCATGTCGCGCTGGCGGATGCGGGCTAGGCCGTCAGCGCCGACGATGTCGGCTTCGCCGTTCAGCACGGCATTCATCATGTCTTCGGGCTGCGGGGTGCGGACGATCTCGAAGCGCAGGCCGGTGCGGATGCGGATCTGGTCGAGGATGTCCGCCGTGATGCCGTGGTAGTTGCCCTCATTGTCGAAGAACGACACCGGCGCGTAGTTGCCGTAGGTGGCGACGCGTATGACCGGATGCGCCGCCAGCCACGCGCGCTCCTCTTCGGTGAACGGCAGTTCCGGGTCCAGCAGGCTCGGGCTGGCGCCGCCGCTCCAGCGCTTGATCAGCGGCGTGCGGTTGCCCGTGGGCAAGCGCTGCAGGACCTTGTTCACCAGCGCCAGCAGGCGGGTGTTGCCGCGTGCGCTGGCGAAGCTGATGCCGCTGGCCTTCAGGTCGGCCAGGCGGACGATGTGCAGGTGGTCGTCATAGACCTGGTTGATCTGGTAGTTCGCACTGACCAGATCCCCCAGGTACAGGTCGTTGTCGCCGTCGACCACCGAGTTGAGGGCCGCGCTGGTGGAGGGGTAGAGCGTCAGGATGGCGTCCGGATAGCGGTTTTGCACCATGTCCAGGGGCAGGTAGTTGCCGACGATGGCGATGCGCAGGCTGTCCAGATCCCGGGGCCAGTCGCGCTTGTCCTGCTGCCGGGCGACCAGGCTGGGCTGGTCGGGCGCATAGGGAAGGCTCAAGGCCAGTGCCTGTTCGCGGCCTTCGAAGTCGTTGGACGCACTGAGCAGGTCGGCCTCGCCACTGCTCACTGCGCGCAAGGCTGCGCTCCGACTGGGGTAGCGCTCGACGCGGATGGGCACCTGCAACTGGCGCGACAGCAGGCCGACGACGTCCGCGGTGATGCCTTCGAAGTCGCGGCCGCTGGACGTGATGTCGAAGGGGGGGAGGTCGTCGGCAATCGCCAGCCGCAGCTCACCGCGTTGGGCAAGCCAGGCCCGTTCCTCGGGCTCCAGGGTGATGTCCTCTTCCAGTGCGAGGGGACGGGCACCGAGGGGAATCGACTGGGAAGCGGCTTGCGCCAGCAGGGGCACGGTGAGTGCGAGGAGCACGAGGGGCTTGAGCAGACGGAGGCACATGGTCGTTTCCTAATGGTGGCGGACGGTCTGGATTGCAGACCCTGGGCGCCGCGCAGAGAAAATATCCCAGTGCCCCGGTCGGGCCTATGTGGGGGGAGGGGTTATGAGCGTGTTTCAGGTTTTTCCCGCTTTTTGATCGGACGTTACTTACCTGAAGTCGGAAATTCTGGTTATTCCGAGCATGTCCGGCGCAAGTGGCTGCAAGGGGCGAGAGACCCGGCTGATACAGGGCCGGATTTCGAGAAAGGTCGTTGTCAGTTGCCGGAACCGGACCTTCTCCAGAGAGGGGTATTCCGCCGTTGGCTCCTCACCCCATCGTGGCGGCAGTGGCTGTGGAATAATCCGCGCCCCGCGGTCTGGCCGCGGGGAGAGCGCTCCTGCCGATCATCGACGGGAACGCGGAGGCCCTGCGTATATCGCAGGGTGCACCTGCAAGCCCAGCCGTCACCGAAACGTGGCCGCCACAGTGGGATTCACCGAGGTAGTCGTGGCATGACCCCGAGAGAACGAGAGATAGAGCGGCGCATCGCCTTGTCCGAGAGCCGAGTGACCAAGGCGGTGTTCCCGCCGACCACCAACCACCACAACACCCTGTTCGGCGGCACCGCGCTGGCCTGGATGGACGAGGTGTCCTTCATCTGCGCCACCCGCTTCTGCCGGCTGCCGCTGGTGACGGTTTCCACCGACCGCATCGACTTCAAGCACCCGATACCGGCCGGCTCCATCGTCGAGCTGATCGGGCGTGTGGTGAAGGTGGGCAACACCAGCCTCAAGGTGGAGGTCGAGGTGTTCGTCGAAGGGATGTACGAGGCCGGGCGCGAGCGTGCCATCAGCGGCGCGTTCAGCTTCGTCGCCATCGACGATGACAAGCGTCCGGTGCCGGTGCTGCCGGAAGCGGTAATCCCCGCCGACTGAGTCGGCGGGCTGCCTTCAGGGGCGCATGGCGATCTTCAGGGACGCCTGGGAGAGGTCGATGTCGTGCAGCGTCAGGCTGCCGAAGCTCCCGGCGTTCGGGCCGCTGCCGGCCACGCGGATATTGTCGAAGCGCAGCTCGCCGATGGAGCTGGGTAGGCGCACATTGATGGAACCGTCGGCGTTCATCGTCGAGGTCAGTCGCGAGGTGTCGTAGACCACGCCCTTCATCGAGGTTTCCGCCTCCAGGCTGTTCAGCACCGGCATCACCAGGCGCGCCAGGCTTTGCACCGTGGCGATGCCGTCGCCTGCCTCCGCCTGCACGAACAGCCCCTGCAGCACATCGTCCAGGCCCTGGGCGCTGACGCTGCTCATCTCCGCCTCGCTCAGCGGCTGCATGCCGGGCGGCACGTAGTCCTGGCTCATGGCGCTGGGCAGTTGCTGGGCCTGGGCGCTGATCATCTGGAACGGGCTCAGCAGCGCCGCCACCAGTGTCGCCGCCAGTCGCAGGTTGCTCTGGCGCTTGAGCGCCTTCTCCAGTTGCCGCTTGCTGAGCAGGCCCTGCTCGATGAGCACCTCACCCAGGCGTTTGTCGCTGGTGAGCTGAACCTTGATGGCAGCATCCAGCTGCTGGGTGGTGATCAGTCCCTTGTTGACCAGGATCTGGCCAAGACGCGAGTTCTGATGGTTGGACATGAGGGCGGGACCAGGGCAGGGATAGTGGCAAGGTAGAATCATCCTCTTGTGGGAAGAGGCTGTCACCCAACGAAGGATAGGCTTACATCGCCATCGGTCTATGACTCCGCGTCGCTGACAGTGTCGGCATCCACCAGGGCCACCAGGCTCCAGCCCGGCTGGGGTTCCAGCGCCTGCGAAGGCCCGGCGATGTGCACCCAGCCCCGGGTGTCACGGGCCAGCAGCAAGGTCGCACGGTTCCCGTGGAACGCCTGGTAGGCCGCCCAGTCGAAGGCCTCCGTCAGCGTGGTGATGCGGATCTCCGCCCCACGGCCGAGGCGGCTGGCGAACTGTGGATAGGTGAGTGCCGGCAGGCCCAGCTCACGGCCGCGAACCTGCTCGCTGCTGCGGTGCTTGTCGCTGCGCCGGCTGTCCGCCCCGCTGGGCAGGGTGAAGCGGCGAGGCTCGGCGAAATCGTGGCGAAAGCGCATGCAGGCCAGGGCGTTCATCTCGCTGGAGGGTGACAGCGCCAGCAGGTGCCCGAGCCCCACCAGGTCCAGGTGGGCGTCGGCATGTTGGGAGGTAGGGTTGCCGAAGTAGGTGGGCAAGCCGTCCATGCGCGCCGCGCGGATGTTCTCCCAGCTGGAGTCGGTGAGCAGCACCCGGCTGCCGAGCTGGTTCAGCGCCTTGCCCAGCGCCCGCGCCACCGGGTTGGCACCGATGATCAGGAAGCCTGCCGGTGCGGGCTCGGCTACCCCCAGCAGGCGCGCGAGGGGGCGGGCGGTGGCGCTCTGCAGCACCACCGTGCCGATGATCACCAGGAAGGTCAGCGGCACCAGCAACTGGGCATTCGGGTCGCCGTGCTCCTGCAGGCGCAGGGCGAAGATGGCGGACACCGCCGCTGCCACGATGCCTCGGGGAGCGATCCACGCCAGCAGCGCCCGCTCGCGCCAGCCCAGAGCCGAGCCCAGGGTGCTCAGGCCGATGTTCAGCGGTCGTGCGATGAACTGGATCACCGCCAGCAACGCCAGGGTGGCCGGCCCCAGGGCCAGCAGCGCCTTCAGGTCGAGCCGCGCTGCCAGCAGGATGAACAGCCCCGAGATCAGCAGCACGCTGAGGTTTTCCTTGAAGTGCAGGATCGGCTTCACATCGACCCCACGCATGTTCGCCAGCCACATCCCCATCAGCGTCACTGCCAGCAGGCCCGACTCGTGCACCAGCAGGTTGGAGGCGATGAATACGCCCAGCACCGCCGCCAGCGCCGCCAGGTTGTGCAGGTACTCCGGCAGCCAGTGGCGGCGCAGCACCACGCCGAGTGCCCAGCCGCCCAGCACGCCGAGCAGCGTGCCGCAGCCGATCACCCCGGCGAAGGTCGCCAGGCTCTGGCTCCAGCCGCCCTGGTCGCGGCTGACGATGAAGCTGAAGGTCACCACCGCCGCCAGGGCGCCGATGGGGTCGATGACGATGCCTTCCCAGCGCAGGATGTTCGCCACCGAGGCCCGGGGCCGCACCACCCGCAGCATCGGCACGATCACCGTCGGCCCGGTCACCAGCGTCAGCGAGCCGAACAGCACCGCCAGCTCCCACGAGAAGCCCAGCAGCAGGTGCGTGGCCACGGCGATCACCACCCAGGTCGCCAGTGCCCCCAGGGTCACCATGCGGCGGACCACCGAGCCGATTTCGCGCCATTCCGACAGATGCAGCGTCAGGCTGCCCTCGAAGAGAATCAGCGCCACTGCCAGGGACGTCAGCGGGAAGAGCAGGGGGCCGAACAGCGCGCCCGGGTCCAGCACGCCGAGCACCGGCCCGGCGAGGATGCCCGACAGCAACAGGAAGAGGATCGCCGGCAGGCGCAGGCGCCAGGCCAGCCACTGGCTGCACAGCGCGGCCAGGCCGATGCCGCCGAGTGCCAGGAGGATGCGGGTTTCGTCCATCAGGACTCCTTGTCGCTGGTGAGGGGCGGGAACCTTGTGGAAGACTAGACGCCGTTCATCCCACCAGCGTTCCCCATGCCTGCACTCGACCACCCCCTGATCGACCGCTTTCTCGATGCCCTCTGGCTGGAGAAAGGCCTTTCGCCCCACACCCGCTCCGCCTACCGCAGCGACCTGGCGCATTTCAACGGCTGGCTGCACGAGCGCGGCTGCAACCTGGCGGAGGCCGGGCGCGACGTATTGCTGGACCACCTCGCCTGGCGCCTGGAGCAGGGCTACAAGGCCCGCTCCACGGCGCGCTTCCTGTCCGGCGCGCGAGGCTTCTACCGCTTCCTGCTGGCCGAGGGCGAGATCGCCGAGGACCCGACCCTGCAGGTGGAGATGCCGCTGCTGGGCCGGCCGCTGCCCAAGTCGCTGTCCGAAGCCGATGTGGAGGCCCTGCTGGAGGCGCCGGACCTGGAGGACCCCATCGGCCTGCGTGACCGCGCCATGCTGGAGGTGCTCTACGCCTGCGGCCTGCGGGTCAGCGAACTGGTGGGGCTGACCCTGGAGCAGGTGAACCTGCGCCAGGGCGTGGTCAAGGTCTTCGGCAAGGGCAGCAAGGAGCGCCTGGTGCCGCTGGGCGAGGAAGCCATCGCCTGGATCGAGCGCTACGTCCGCGAAGCGCGGCCCTTCCTGCTGGATGGCAAGCCCAGCGACGTACTCTTCCCCAGCCTGCGTGGCGAGCAGATGACCCGCCAGACCTTCTGGCACCGCATCAAGCACCAGGCGAAGGTGGCCGGCATCCTCAAGCCCCTGTCACCCCACACCCTGCGGCACGCCTTCGCCACCCACCTGCTCAACCACGGTGCCGACCTGCGGGTTGTGCAGATGCTGCTTGGCCATGCCGACCTGTCCACCACCCAGATCTACACCCACATCGCCCAGGCCCGCCTCAAGGACCTCCACGCCCGCCACCACCCGAGGGGGTGAGCCGGAATAGGCGACGCATGCGTCGCCCCGGCGAACGACCGGCCATGGATGGCCGGGCCGGGGTTCAACTGAGCGATGCGGCCCCGACAGGGACGTCTTGCCCGACGCTTTACTTCGCTCCGCGTCGCCCCGCTTTTTGCCTACACCCCCCAAGGCCGCCTCCTGCATCCTCCGAGGGCTGCTTCAGGGAACCTGGCCGCCCACACCGGCTCCAACCTCCGCGCAGCCCTCACAGCACCGCCCAGCCGTCCCCGGCGAGCCACCGTTCGGCTCCTCTGCACGGCCCGGCAGGCCTTCTGTGTTAGGCTTTCGCACCTATCCGACAGTCGCCGCTCCACAGGAGTAACCATGCGCGTGACCCGCCTTTTCGCGGCCATGGCCCTCGGCCTGGTCAGCTCCATCAGCCTTGCCGACGATCCGGACCAGGCCATCCGCAAGACCCTCGCCAGCCTTGACCTCGGCCTGCCCGTCGAATCCATCGGCGAAAGCCCGCTGGACGGCATCTACCAGGTCCAGCTCAAGGGCGGCCGCATGCTCTACACCAGCGCCGACGGCCAGTACCTGATGCAGGGCTACCTGTACCACGTGCAGAACGGCAAGCCGGTGAACCTCACCGAGCAGTCCGAAAGCCGCTCCATTGCCAAGGAGATCAACGCGATCCCCGCCAGTGAGATGGTGGTCTTCGCACCCAAGGACCAGCCGGCCAAGGCCCACATCACCGTCTTCACCGACACCGATTGCGGCTACTGCCAGAAATTGCACAGCGAAGTGCCCGAGCTGAACCGTCGCGGCATCGAAGTGCGCTACGTCGCCTTCCCGCGCCAGGGCATCGGCAGCCACGGCTACAACACCCTGGTCAGCGTCTGGTGCAGCAAGGACCGGCAGGCCGCCATGAACCAGGCCAAGTCCCGCCTCGAGGTGCCCGCCGCCAAGTGTGATAACCCGGTGGCCAAGCAGTTCGAACTGGGCCAGATGATCGGTGTGAACGGCACCCCCGCCATTGTTCTCGGCAACGGCCAGCTGATTCCGGGCTACCAGCCCGCCCCGCAACTGGCCAAGCTCGCGCTCGACGCCAAGTGAGGCGAGGGCGCCAGCTCGATTGACCAACAATCGGGCGCTTCGTAAAGTGCGGTTCTTTTATACGGCCGGCGATTCGCCGGCCGTTTTTCGCAGTGAAATGGGGAGTTCAGCGTGAAGCCGGTAAAAGTAGGCATCTGTGGCCTGGGGACCGTCGGTGGCGGCACTTTCAACGTACTCAAACGCAACGCCGAGGAGATTGCCCGCCGTGCCGGGCGTGGAATCGAGGTTGCCCAGATCGCTGCCCGTCGCCCCAACCCGAAGTGCGAAACCGGTGCCACCCCCATCACCGCCGACATCTTCGACGTGGCCAACAACCCTGAGATCGACATCGTCATCGAGCTGATCGGGGGCTACACCCTGGCCCGCGACCTGGTGCTCAAGGCCATCGAGAACGGCAAGCACGTGGTCACCGCCAACAAGGCGCTGATCGCCGTCCACGGCAACGAGATCTTCGCCAAGGCCCGCGAGAAGGGCGTCATCGTCGCCTTCGAAGCCGCCGTCGCCGGTGGCATCCCGGTGATCAAGGCGATCCGCGAGGGCCTGGCCGCCAACCGCATCAACTGGTTGGCCGGCATCATCAACGGCACCGGCAACTTCATCCTCACCGAGATGCGCGAGAAGGGCCGTGCCTTCGAGGACGTCCTCAAGGAAGCCCAGGCCCTGGGCTATGCCGAAGCCGACCCGACCTTCGACGTGGAAGGCATCGACGCCGCCCACAAGCTGACCATCCTCGCGTCCATCGCCTTCGGCATCCCGCTGCAGTTCGACAAGGCCTACACCGAGGGCATCTCCAAACTCACCAGCGCCGACGTCAACTACGCCGAAGCCCTGGGCTACCGCATCAAGCACCTGGGCGTGGCCCGCCGCACCAGCAGCGGCATCGAGCTGCGCGTGCACCCGACCCTGATCCCGGCCGACCGCCTGATCGCCAACGTCAACGGCGTGATGAACGCCGTGATGGTCAACGGCGACGCCGCCGGCAGCACCCTCTACTACGGCGCCGGCGCCGGCATGGAGGCCACCGCCTCTGCCGTGGTCGCCGACGTGGTGGACGTGGTCCGCGCCCTGACCGCCGACCCGGAGAACCACGTACCGCACCTGGCCTTCCAGCCGGATGCGCTGTCCGATCACCCGATCCTGCCGATCGAAGCCTGCGAGAGCGCCTACTACCTGCGCATCCAGGCCAAGGACCACCCGGGCGTACTGGCCCAGGTGGCCACCATCCTGTCCGAACGTGGCATCAACATCGAATCCATCATGCAGAAGGAAGTCGAAGAGCAGGATGGCCTGGTGCCGATGATTCTGGTTACCCACCGGGTCGTCGAAGCGCGCGTTAACGACGCCATCGCCGCACTGGAAGCCCTCGACGACGTGGTGGGCAGCGTAGTCCGCATCCGCGTCGAACAGCTCAATTAACTCGGAGCCGCCCGCGCGCAGGCCCGCCCGGTGCACAGACGCCGCCTGGCGCCGCGCTGCCGGCGGCTCGAACCGAAGGTTTGAAGAAATGCGCTATATCAGCACCCGCGGCCAGGCCCCGGCCCTGAACTTCGAAGACGTCCTGCTGGCCGGCCTCGCCAGCGACGGCGGCCTCTACGTCCCGGAAAACCTGCCGCGCTTCACCCAGGAGGAAATCGCCTCCTGGGCCGGCCTGCCCTACCACGAACTGGCCTTCCAGGTGATGCGCCCCTTCGTGACCGGCAGCATCCCGGACGCCGACTTCAAGAAGATCCTCGAGGAAACCTACGGCGTCTTCGCCCACAACGCCGTCGCGCCGCTGCGCCAGCTCAACGGCAACGAGTGGGTGCTGGAGCTGTTCCACGGTCCGACCCTGGCCTTCAAGGACTTCGCCCTGCAACTGCTCGGCCGCCTGCTGGACCACGTCCTGGCCAAGCGCGGCGAGCGCGTGGTGATCATGGGCGCCACCTCCGGCGACACCGGCTCGGCCGCCATCGAAGGCTGCCGCCGCTGCGACAATGTCGACATCTTCATCATGCACCCGCACAACCGCGTGTCCGAGGTGCAGCGCCGGCAGATGACCACCATCCTCGGCGAGAACATCCACAACATCGCCATCGAAGGCAACTTCGACGACTGCCAGGAGATGGTGAAGGCCAGCTTCGCCGACCAGGGCTTCCTCAAGGGCACCCGCCTGGTGGCCGTGAACTCGATCAACTGGGCGCGGATCATGGCCCAGATCGTCTACTACTTCCACGCTGCCCTGCAGCTGGGCGGCCCGGCGCGTTCCGTGGCCTTCTCGGTGCCCACCGGCAACTTCGGCGACATCTTCGCTGGCTACCTGGCGCGCAACATGGGCCTGCCGATCAGCCAGCTGATCGTCGCCACCAACCGCAACGACATCCTGCACCGCTTCATGAGCGGCAATCAGTACGTCAAGGAAACCCTGCACCCGACCCTGTCGCCGTCCATGGACATCATGGTCTCGTCCAACTTCGAGCGCCTGCTGTTCGACCTGCACGGCCGCAACGGCGCCGCCATCGCCCAGTTGATGGACACCTTCAAGCAAGGTGGCGGCTTCAGCGTCGAGCAGGACCGCTGGACCGAAGCCCGCAAGCTGTTCGACTCCCTCGCCGTCACCGACGAGCAGACCTGCGAGACCATCGCCGAGGTCTACAAGGAGTGCGGCGAGCTGCTGGACCCGCACACCGCCATCGGCGTACGCGCCGCCCGCGAATGCCGCCGCAGCCTGTCCACCCCCATGGTCACCCTGGGCACCGCGCACCCGGTCAAGTTCCCCGAAGCGGTGGAAAAGGCCGGCGTTGGCCAGGCCCCGGCGCTGCCGGCGCACCTGTCCGACCTGTTCCAGCGCGAAGAGCGTTGCACCGTGCTGGCCAACGACCTCAAGCAGGTCCAGGCCTTCGTTGCTGCCCACGGCAACCGCGGCAAGCCGCTCTGAGCTGAACGGCCATGAAAAAGCCCCTGGCGAGCGATCGCCAGGGGCTTTTTGTTGTTTCGGGGCGGATCAGTCCGTGCTCTCTTTCCCCTGCGCGTCCTGTTCTGCTGCAGGTGCGCTGCTTTCCAGCTCCAGCGCTCCCCAGTTCGTCATGTCCACCGGCGTGGAGACGGCGCGCTGTCCGGGCACATAGACGCCATAGTCGAGCTTGAAGTCGATCTTCATGTCCGGCGCCTTGATGTCGCGTATCACCTGCCAGGCTATGGGCCGAGGGGTGTTCGGCAGCTGGGGCGGTTGCTGGAAAATCACCCGGTCGCTGCCCTGCTGGCTCTGATTGATGACCTTGATTTCATATTTCATGTCCTTTCTCCCTGTCTCCGTCAGGCCCCGGACGCAATGGGGCAGACACCGATCATGGGCCAGTCCCCACCCCTTTGCCGGTTGATGGCTGTTCACAGATGCAACCTGGACAAAGCCGGCTCCCCTCAGGGTGCCGGCCTTGTCCAGGTACGGGAAACGGTTGATGGCAGGCTCAGTCGTTGGCCAGGTTCCAGCGGTGCAGCAGGCGGTGGGCGAACGGGGTGACCACTACACCGAGCGCCACCAGGAAGACGCTGTCCAGGAACAACCCATACAGCGCGGCGAAGTATTTGCCAGCCAGGCTGCTCGGCGGGTGTGCAAGGCCCACCGAGCCCAGCATGGACAGTGCGTTCAGCGTGGCCTCGTGCCAGCCAAGGCCATCCAGCAGGTAGAAGCCTGCGATCCCCGGCAGCAGACCCAGCATCAGAAAGACCAGGGCCATGGCCTGGAAGCGCAGTGCGCGCAGTACGAAGTGATCCAGTCGGGCCAGATCCTCGGTAAAACGTTCCATTTTTCACCTCTCCTGGCGCCTGGTGGCGCAGTGCTGACGTCGGGCCCGATCCTACCCCAGGTGCTGCGGGCTTCGGCGCCACGCCCCTGCTGTTCCGAGTCATCCCACGGTATGCCGGGTGAATGCCGCAGCGTGCCAGATGCGAAGAAGCCCCCGGCGATCACTCGCCGGGGGCTTCTTCATGCGGTGCGCCAGGGCTTCAGCGGGCGATGAAGTCGAAGGTCCACAGGCCACTCGGGCGGGTCAGGGTCACGTCCACTTCGGTGGCGGTGATGGGCGCCACGTAGCGGGTCATGTCCGAGAAGTTCTGCACGATGTAGGTCTGCCCGATCATGGGCGGGGTGGCGACCATGAAGTAGAAGTTGGGCTCGTACTCGAAGCTCACGGTCATGCGCGAGTCCACCTTGGGCATGGTCACCACCGGGCGGCCGTTGACGTACCAGTTGCTGTCGAACTGGGTGTAGGGGTTGGTCTTGTTGATCACCCCGCACTGCTGGGGCGTCAGTTTCTCCAGCGCCAGCGACGTGGAGGCCGGCTCCAGTTGCGGCGACAGGCCGCTCGGGCTGACCGCCTGCAGCAGCTGGCCGGGCAGGATGGGGCGGCGCCCGGAGATGATCTGGTTGCCGGCCTTCTCGCCGAGGCTGCTCACGTCGGTCTCGATCACCGCCTCGTAGTCGAAGGACTCCGTGGCACCGGCCGAGCCGGTCAGCACCTGCCAGGCGTGGACGCGGTAGTCGCGCTGCGGGTTCTGCGGCTTGAGGAAGACCAGCACGGTCTTGCCTTCCATGTCGTCCACATTGAAGTTCACGTTGAAAGTCGTCATGTCCTTTTCTCCTTGGTTCCGTTGTGACCCTGGCGAATGCCCGGGTCTGTCTCCCTGACGGCCGGCAGGGGCGGCTGTGAAGTGCCGTGCCGTCGCGTGCTGGGTGTCGGTGCGGCCTTCACGGATGCAGCCGCGTTGCGTCTTGCCTGCTGGGCACCTTCCGCCCAGTCCAGTCAAGGAGAAATGCCATGGATCGCTTCGTTAACGCACTGCCGCTCGGCCTGCTGGCCGCCTGCTGCAGCCTCCCAGTGCTCGCCCAGATCGACTGCACGGCCGGTGCCCCCGGGGTCAACCCGGTGCCGGTGCAGGTCGGCGCGGGCTTGGCCAACAGTCGTCTGAACCCGCAGATCAACCAACGCCACGTCTTCTGCGGCGAGGTCAATGCTGCCGGGGTCGCGACGGGCTTCCACTCGCGGCCCAACAGCCATGATCCACTGTTGGGGGCAGCGCCTGGCGCGCCCTTCGCCGCCCGGATCACCGCCGGGGTGCATTACATCGTCCAGCCTGGCATCAACCACCCCGGCCCCTATCGCTACCTGGGCAGAGGGATTCAGGTGGCCAATGCCGCTGGTGTGATGGTGCCCAAGGCTGCTCCGTCCACCTTCTTTCCGGACAGCTGCAGCCAGGTACAGGTGATCGCCTCGATCCGCTACGCCTATACCCATCCCTTCAAGGATGTCGGCCCATTCGTTCCTCCGCCGCCGCCTGGTGGCCCTGCACGTCCCCCGTATGCCAACTTCTTTGCCGGCCCGTCGGCTCCCTCGATCGGCGCCGTGGGCTACTGCACCGGTGAAGGGGGCAATCCCTTTACTGTCGGGGGCTACATCAAGCAGGTCGCGGGGCTCTGGACGCTGAGCACGGTCTACCCCATCGCCAGCTTCTGAACCTGGGCCCACCTCGCGTGCGAGGTGGGCTCTCCGGCGCCCCTCAGGGCTGCAGCCCCTGGCACAACCCGCCGACCTGTTGCCTCAGCTGATCGCGGGCCAGTTGCACCCGCTTGCGCAGGTTGGGCTCCTTGATCTGCAGGTGGCGCGCCAGCTCGCCGTAGGCCATGCCGTCCACGCAGTGCTGCCAGAGTGCATCGCCGAGGTTGGGCGGCAGTTGGTGGAGCGCCTTGCCGAGGGTCTCCATCGCCTCCCGCAGGCAGGCCTGGCGTTCGGGTTCGTTGCCGGCGCTGTCGGCCGGGTGCAGGTCCAGCCAGTCGAGGCTGCAGGTGCTCGGGGCGCTGCGCAGCCGGTCGATGCAGTGGTTGCTGGCCACCCGTCGCAACCACGCCGGCAGGTTCTCGATGCGCTCCAGGCGCTGGGGCTCGCGCAGCAGCAGGGTGAAGAGCCGCAGGCGCAGTTCGCTGAGGGCGTCCTCGGCATCCTGGCGGTTGGCGGTGAGTTGCTGGCAGCGTCTGCGCAGCACGGGTTCATGTTCGATCAGCAGTTTCCACACGTGATGCGGCGTGCCTGTCTCGAGGCTCGCGTCCGGGTTGCTCGCCATGCTCGTACCTTTCCTTGTTGGTGCCGGTGGCGGTACTGCAGGGGCAGCCCTTGCCAGGCCGGCTGGAGCAAGCAGGACGAAAGGTTTCCCGGGTTTGTGAAGGGGACGAAGGGGACGTACGAGGGGGTGGATGGCGCCCCGTTGGGCAGGGCGCGCGGAGAGAGCGCTAGGGGAAGGGCAGGGGCGTCAGATCGCCCCGGCGGCGCGCAGGGCGTCGATGCGGGCCGTGTCGTAGCCCAGCTCGCCGAGCACCTCGGCGTTGTGCTGGCCCAGCTCCGGGCCGATCCAGTCCGCCGAGCCGGGGGTGTCCGAGAGCTTGGGCACGATGCCCGGCATGCGGAACGGCTGGCCGTCCGGCAGGCGGGCCTGCAGCAGCATCTCCCGGGCGAGGAACTGCGGGTCGCTGAACATGTCCTCGGCGGAGTAGATGCGGCTGGCCGGCACCTCGGCGCGGTTCAGCGTCTCCAGCACCTGCTCCAGCGGCAGCGCTGCCACCCAGCGGTCGATCACCCCGTAGAGCTCGTCGCGGCGCGCATCGCGACCGTCATTGCTGGCCAGTTGCGGGTCGTTGGCCAGGTCCTCGCGGCCGATGGCGAGCATGAAGCGCTTGAAGATGGCATCGCCGTTGGCGCCGATCTGCACGTGCCGGCCGTCCGCGCTGGTGTGGATGGAGGAGGGGGTGATGCCGGGCATGATGTTGCCGGTGCGTTCGCGGATGAAGCCGAACACGTCGAACTCCGGGACCATCGACTCCATCATCGCGAACACCGCCTCGTAGAGCGCCACGTCCACCACCTGGCCGAGCCCGCCGTTCACCTCTCGGTGCCGCAGGGCCATCAGCGCGCCGATCACCGCCCACAGCGCGGCGATGGAGTCGCCGATGGAGATGCCGGTGCGCACCGGCGGGCGGTCCTCGAAGCCGGTGATGTAGCGCAGCCCGCCCATGGACTCGCCCACCGCGCCGAAGCCCGGCTGGTCCTTCATCGGCCCGGTCTGGCCGAAGCCGGACAGGCGCACCATCACCAGCTTCGGGTTCAGCGCGTGGATCACCTCCCAGCTCAGCCCCAGCTTCTCCAGCACGCCGGGGCGGAAGTTCTCGATGAGGATGTCCGCCTCCGCCAGCAGGCGCTTGAGCACCTCCAGGCCCTCGGCGTGCTTGAGGTTGAGGGTGATGGATTTCTTGTTGCGCGCCTGCACGAACCACCACAGCGAAGTGCCTTCGTAGAGCTTGCGCCACTTGCGCAGCGGGTCGCCGCCGTCGGGCGACTCCACCTTGATCACCTCGGCGCCGAACTCGGCGCACAGGCGGGAGGCGAAGGGGCCGGCGATCAGCGTGCCGAGTTCGATCACTTTCAGGCCGGCGAGGGGCTTGCGGGAGGTGTCCATGGTCGTCCGGGAGGGCAGTGGAAAAGGTCGCGCTAGCCTAGACGATCCCTTCGCCCCTGGCAGCCACCGGCGTAACGCGAACCCCGTCGCGCACCTGGACATCCGTGCTGTCCCTGGCGGGCATCGGCAGGTCTAATCGGCTCGGGAATCGGTGGTGTGAATCGGTGCGCGACTATTACATGTGAGCTATTGCGGACTCACATGTGATGGTCTAGGCTCCGACCCCATGCAGAAATCATCCGCCCACTACCAGCGACTCTTCCGCCAGCGCCTGCGTGACCAGGGGCTGGTCAAGAAAGAGGTCTGGATCCTCCCCGAGAACGCCCGCGCGCTGCTCGCGGTGGAGCGGACGCTGCGCCAGCCCCAGCCGGGGCCGGTTCACCTGGAACAGGAGAATGCGATGGAGATGCCGCAGATCTGGAACGCCCGCGCGCTGTGCGACGCCCTGGCCGCCACCGAGCTGTTCCGCCAGGGCGAGGCCCAGGTGGAACTGATCGAAGGCGCCGAGCCGAGCCTGCTGGTGACCATGCGCGAGTTCGGCGACCTGCCCCTGTTCCTCGCCGTGCACGGCGAGCAGATCCTCGTCGAGGCACTGCTCTGGCCCCAGTCCGAAGTCCGCGACGTGGCGCGCTTCAACGAAGAAATCCTGCTCAGCCGCCAGCTCTTTCCGCTCTCCAGCATCGGCCTGGAGACGCGTCCCGGCGGCGAGCGTTGCTACATCATGTTCGGCGCCTTGAGCGCCCGTTCGATCCTGTCCAACGTGGTGTTCGAGATCGAGACCCTGGCCAGCAACGTCATCCGCGCCACGGAAGCCTACGAAGGCTACCTGGCGCCCCAGGCCTGACCCCGGAGAAACCCATGAACGTATGGAGCAAGCTGATCGACGCCCTGCGTGGTGGCCTCGGCGAAGCCGGCGACGCCCTGGTGGACAGCCAGGCCCTGCGCATCCTCGACCAGGAGATCCGCGACGCTGACCAGGCCCTGCGCCAGGCCCGCGAAGCCCTGGCCGGCGTCATGGCCCGGCAGAAGCTCGCCGACGAGCGCGCCGCCCAGTGCCAGGCCAAGGTCGACGAATACGAAGGCTATGCCCTCAAGGCCCTGGAAAGCGGCAACGAGGCCCTGGCCCGTGAAGTGGCGGAGAAGATCGCCGAGCTGGAAGCGCAGCACCAAAGCGAGCGCGACCAGGCCGAAGGCTTCAGCACGCAGGTCGCCCAGCTGCGCAAGGCCGTGACCCAGGCCGAGGCCAACATCCGCCACCTCAAGCAACAGGTGGACACGGTCAAGGCCACCGAAAGCGTGCAGCGTGCCCAGCAGGCCGTGGCCCAGCGCCAGGGCGATACCCACAGCCGCCTGGGCACCGCCCTGGACTCGCTGGAGCGCCTCAAGCGCCAGCAGGCCGAGCGTGCCGCGCGGCTGGAGGCGGCCGACGAACTGGCCAGTGCCGAGCGCGGCGATGACCTGGAAGCGCGCCTGCGGGCCGCCGGCATCGCCACCGGGCCCAGCAGCGCCGACAGCGTCCTGGCGAGGCTGCGGGACAAACGCTGACAAACCCGACCGCGGCCCTGCCCGCCCTGTTTCAAGGACTGGAAACGATGGACCTCTTCCTGATCACCGCCCTCTCGTTCCCCACCGTGGTGTTCAGCTTCCTGCTGCTCATCGCGGTCATCTACTGGACCGTGGTCGCCTTCGGCCTGCTGGAGGTGGACCTGCTGGATGTCGAGGCCGACTCCCTGCTCGAAGGCCACGGCAACGCCGAAGGCCTCGCCGGCCTGCTGTCCAAGCTCAAGCTCAACGGCGTGCCGGTCACCCTGGTGCTGACCCTGCTGTTCTTCTTCGGCTGGTTCATCAGCTACTTCGTCGAACTCTGGCTGCTCGGCCAATTGCCCCTGGGCTGGCTGCGCTACCCGCTTGGCCTGGTGGTGATGATCGGCGCCCTGGTGCTGGCCGTGCCCATCGCCTCCACCCTGTGCCGCCCCCTGCGCCCGCTGTTCCTCAAGGCCGAGGCCACCAGCACCCGCAGCGTCATCGGCCAGACGGCCGTGGTGCGCAGTGGCCGCGTCACCGCCGGGCAGGGCGAAGCCGTGCTGGAGGACGGTGGCGCCGGGCTGATCCTCAAGGTCCGTGCCGACGAAGCCCTCGGGCTCAAGCGCGGCGACCGTGTCGTGTTACTGGAATACCTGGAGGCGCAGCACGCCTATCGGGTCATCACCGAGGACGAATTCCGCGGGCTCTGACCCCGGTGTGCCTCAGCATCAAAGGAGAATGATTGCAATGAACCTAGCCTCGCTGCTGCCCATCCTGATCGGCGTCGGTCTCGTCGTCCTCGTGGTCGTCGGGCTCCTGGCCCTGTTCAAGGCCTTCTACATCAAGGTCCCGCAGGGCACCGCACTGATCGTCAACGACATGTCCTCCACCCCCAAGGTGCACTTCACCGGCGCCCTGGTGTACCCGGTCATCCACCTCAAGGAGTTCATGCGCATCTCGTTGATCACCCTGGAAGTGGACCGCCGTGGCAAGGACGGCCTCATCTGCCGTGACAACATGCGCGCCGACATCACCGTCGCCTTCTACCTGCGCGTCAACGAAACCCAGCAGGACGTGCTCAAGGTGGCCAAGGCCATCGGCGTCGACCGCGCCTCCGACCGGGGCGCGGTGAACGAACTGTTCAACGCCAAGTTCTCCGAAGCGCTGAAGACCGTCGGCAAGCAGTTCGACTTCGTCGAACTGTTCGAGAACCGCCAGGACTTCCGCGACCGCATCATCGAAGTGATCGGCAACGACCTGAACGGCTACGTGCTGGAAGACGTCGCCATCGACTACCTGGAACAGACCGCCAAGCACTCCCTCGACCCGAGCAACATCCTCGACGCCGAAGGCATCCGCAAGATCACCGAACTGACCGCCAACCAGAACGTCATCACCAACGAGCTGGAGCGCAACCAGGAACTGGCGATCCAGAAGAAGAACGTCGAGACCCGCGAAGCCGCCCTGGCCCTCGAACGCCAGCAGGCCGACGCCGAGGCCCGGCAGAAGCGCGAGATCGAAACCATCCGCGCCCGCGAGGAAGCCGAGACCGCCAAGGTCAAGGAAGAGGAACGCCTCAAGGCCGAGCAGGCCCGCATCCAGGCCCAGCAGGAGATCGACATCCGCGTCGAGAACCACCAGCGCGAAGTGGAAGTGGCCCAGCAGAACCGCCAGCGCGCCGTGGTCATCGAAGTGGAGAAGGTCACCCGCGCCAAGGACCTGGAAGTGGTCGCCCGCGAGCGCGAGGTCGAGCTGCAGCGCATCGAGAAGGAAAAGGCGCTGGAAGAACAGCGCAAGAACATCGCCAACGTGATCCGCGAGCGCGTCGCCGTCGAGAAGACCGTCGCCCAGGAAGAAGAGCGCATCAAGGAAGTGCGTGAAGTCTCCGAAGCCGAGCGCGCCAAGCAGGTCATCGTGCTCCAGGCGCAGGCCGAAGCCGAGCAGGAGCTGGTGCGCCAGGTCAAGCAGGCCGAAGCCGACGAGACCCGCTCCAAGCACAAGGCCGTCGAGATCAACAACCTCGCCCAGGCCGAACTGGAAGCCGCCGCCAAGCAGGCCGAAGCCAAGAAGCGCATGGCCGAAGGCATCGAGGCCGAGCGCGCCGCCCCCGGCCTGGCCGATGCCCGCGTGCTGGAAGCGACCGCCACCGCGAAGGAGAAGGACGGCCTCGCCGACGCCCGCGTGCGCGCCGAACAGCTGATCGCCGAAGCCCGTGGCGAGCAGGAGAAGGGCCTCGCCGAAGCCCGCATCCTCGAAGCCCAGGCCGCCGCCAAGGAGAAGGACGGTCTCGCCGAAGCCAAGGTGCTGGAAGAGAAGCTCGGTGCCCAGGCCCGAGGCGAAGAACAGCTCGGCGCCGCCAAGGCCAAGGCCACCAAGGACCTGGGTTCGGCGGAAGCGGAAATCCTCCTGCAGCGCCTCAACGCCGAGGCCGAAGGCCTGGGCAAGAAGTTCAGCGCCCTCGACGCCCTCAGCGACAGCGCCCGCCAGCACGAAGAGTTCCGCATGCAGCTGGAGAAGAGCTTCGAAGAAGCCATGGCCGCCATCGCCGCCAACAAGGACATCGCCAAGGACCAGGCCGAAGTGCTCGCCACCGCCCTGGGCAAGGCGAAGATCGAGATCGTCGGCGGCGAAGGCGACTTCTTCAACTCCTTCGCCAAGTCGCTCTCCGTCGGCAAGGCCATCGAAGGCGTGGTGGGCAAGAGCCCCGTGGTGCAGGACGTGCTCGCCCGCCTGCTCAACGGCCGCACCCCGGCCGTCGCGCCCAAGGCTGACGCCGCCCCGGCTGCCGAGGCCTGATCGAGCGGGCCCCGGAACCCCCGGGGCCCGACGCCGCGCACAGGGTCCGCCCCGCCTTGCGAAAGGGGCCGGGCCCGCCTACCCGCCAAGAGGAACCTCGCCATGGCTGAATCCCGTGACTACCTGGAGCTGTCCTTCCGCTCCATCCACTGCTTCGCCAACGACGGCCGCCTGGACGTGCACGAACTGGCCGCCCTGCTGGCCATCGCCGAGCGCGACGGCGTCATCGACGACAACGAGAAGCGCGTGCTGAAGAAGATCCTCGCCCACGTCAGGCCCGAGGAAATCGACCCCGCCCTGCGCGAGCAGATGGCCGAAGTCGCCCGCAAGATCGGCGCCTGAGCCCAGGCCCCGCGCCCCCGCGTACCCGGCCCCTCCGCCCGAGGGGCCCTGTTCGCAGACCCAGCAGATTCAGGAAGAACACGATGTCGGACGTCACCGCCGCAACCCCCGCACAGGATGTATTGGACAAGGCCGTCGCCGAAGGCGGCGCCTACGAGGTGCTGCACAAGCGCCTGCAGGACCAGGGGCAGCGCCTGCGGCAGACCACCGACAGCCTCAACCAGCGGCGCCTCGAAGCCTTCGGCGACAGCCGCATGGACGTGGTCGGCCGGGTGCGCATCCGCACCGAGAACAACTGCATCGCCCGCGACATCGTCCAGGTCGGTGACTGCCTGCTGTTCGGCTACAACGTCTTCATCGGCCTGAGGAAGGAAACCGGCATCGCCGACGTCTTTTCCCTCTACCGCCTGGTGGAAGGGGAGGAGGGCTATGAGGCCGAGCCGGTGCCGCTGGAAGGCACCTTCCTCGCCGCCCAGGGCTTCCTCAACGACTTCAACGAGCTCTACACCTACTACAAGAACACCCGCCTGCTGCAGCTGGCCATCCGCGACGGCAAGCTGCTGGCGAGCTTCCAGATCGGCGAGCGCATCACCGACATCCGCGTGTTCCGCTGGTCCCTCTCCAGCGACGGGCGCGAGGTGCGCTACATCGACAACCGCGGCGAGCGTGACATCGCCCTGCCGTCGCCCTTCGACTTCGAATGGAAGAAGGCCACCCGCGAGATGGTGGTCCAGGGCCGCCACCCGCACCTGAACATCCTCGACACCGTGTTCGTCGAGACCATCGGCGGCGACCTCACCATCAAGGTGGAGAACAACACCGAGGACGGCCTCGGCATCTACCGCGAAGAGGTGGTGGACAAGACCCAGTCCCTCGACGACGCCCAGATCGAATTCGCCCGCCTCGGCAGCCTGGTGCTGCTCAAGGTGCTGCCCTACCGCGAGGAGCAGTGGCGCTACCTGGTCTACAACAGCCTGACCCGCCAGGTGGAGCGCATCGACGCCATCGGCCAGGCCTGCGTCCAGCTGCCCGAGGACCACGGCATCATCTTCCCCGGCGGCTGCTACCTGCAGAACGGCGAATACAAGACCTTCGACGCCTCCATGGCCGGCATGCGCTTCAAGCGCAGCGTGCGCTCGCCCAACGGCGAAGACGTGCAGTACATCTTCTACCACCCCGAGGAGGGCCGTTCGGTCCTGCTCACCTACAACCTCATCAGCCGCCAGCTGCAGAACCCGCTGTTCGGCCACGGCTACGCGCGCCTGGAAGACGGGCGCATGGTGATCTTCGCCGCCGAGGGCGACGAGCCGACCCGCATCCACCCCATGCAGATCTGGCAGACCCCGTTCTTCACCGAGGAATACGCCGCCCGCCAGCCGGCCCGCAGCGGCTTCTTCGGGCGCATCGGCAACGCCGAGCTGGTGCGCGGCGTCTCCGACCTCTACGGCCTGTGCCGCGAGATCGAAACCCCCTCCGTCTCGGTGCAGCGCTACACCCAGCTGTGCCAGGGCACCCGCCGCCTGTTCGACGTCTACCACTGGCTCGGCAGCGACGAGCTCGACGGGCTCGCCCCGCTGCTGCGGGAAGTGGCCGCCACCGCCGAACGGGTGCTGGACGAATACGAGAAGGTCGAGAGCATCCGCCGCCAGTCCGACCAGGCCATGGCCGGCGCCGAAGCGCAGCAGAAGGCCCTGCTCGGGCGCCTCCAGGCCGCCGGCTGGGAACAGGCCCAGGACTACGTCGACGCCCTCAACGGCATCACCGCCCAGCGCGGCCTGCTGCTGACCATCCGTGACTACCGCTACATCGACGTCGCCCGCATCGACGCCATGGAAGCCGAGCTGCAGGAGGCCCAGGCGCGCACCGCTGCCGCCACCGCCACCTTCCTCGCCAGCGACCAGGCCCTGCAGCCCTTCGTCACCCGCCTGGAGACGCTGGACGCCGACGCGCAGAAGGCCGAGACCGTCGCCCTCCTGGCCCCGCCGCTGGAGGCCCTGCAGGCCATGGCCGGCGACCTGGACATGCTGTCCAACCTGATGGGCTCGCTGCAGATCGACGACGCCACCCAGCGCACCCGCATCATCGAGTCCATCTCCGAGATCTACGCCCGCCTCAACCAGGCCAAGGCCCGCGCCGAGCAGCGCCGCAAGGCCCTCGGCTCCACCGAATCGGTGGCCCAGTTCGGCGCCCAGTTCAAGCTGTTCGGCCAGGGCATCGTCAACGCCCTGGCCCAGGCCCAGGACCCCGAGCGCTGCGACGAGCAGCTGTCGCGCCTGCTGGTGCAGCTGGAGGAACTGGAGAGCCGCTTCGGCGACCACGAGCAGTTCCTCGGCGACATCCTCAGCAAGCGCGAGGAGCTGCTGGAAACCTTCGAGGCCCACAAGCAATCCCTGCTCGACGAGCGCCAGCGCAAGGCCCAGGGCCTGCAGGACGCCGCCCGGCGCATCCTCGACAGCCTCGGCCGACGCACCGCCAAATTCACCCAGGCCGAGGAACTCAACGCCTTCTTCGCCGCCGACCCGCTGATCCTCAAGCTGCGCGAACTGGCCCAGCGCCTGCGCGAGCTCAACGACAGCGTCAAGGCCGACGACGTCGAGGCCCGCCTCAAGGGCGCCCGCGACCAGGCCGTGCGTGCCCTGCGCGACAAGAGCGAACTGTTCGAAGCCGGCGGCAACGTCATCAAGCTCGGCCCGCGCCACCGCTTCAGCGTCAACACCCAGGAGCTGGACCTGACCCTGCTGCCCCGTGGCGACGGGCTCTACCTGCACCTCACCGGCACCGACTTCCTCGAACCCCTGCACGACCCCGAGCTGGACGCCCTCAAGGCGTACTGGCAGGTGGCGCTGGAGTCCGAGTCCGAGCGCCTCTACCGCGCCGAATACCTGGCCGGCGAAGTCCTCGACGCCGCCGACGGCCAGCGCGAAGGCCTCAGCCTGGACGGCCTCAAGGCCCTGCTGGCGCAGCCCGAGGAACTGGCCCGGGTGGTGCGCGACTTCGCCGCCCCGCGCTACCGCGACGGCTACGAGAAGGGCATCCACGACCACGACGCCGCCGCCATCCTCCAGCACCTGCTGCCCCTGCGCGAAAGCGCCGGGCTGCTGCGCTTCGGCGCCGTGCCCCGGGCCTTCGCCACGCTGTTCTGGGACGCCGCCCGGCAGGGCGAGAGCGGCATCGCCTGGCCGGAGCGTGCTCGCACCAGCCGGCACATCCAGCAGCTGTTCGGCCGTGCCGACGGCCTGCTGGCGCTGCAGGCCGAAGTGACCGATGCCCTGCAGGCCTTCCTCGCCGAGCACCCGCTGCCCCTGCAGCCGGGCCAGGTCGCCGAGGCCGCCGAATACCTGGTGCAGGAACTGGCCGCCGAGCGTATCGAATTCACCTTCAGCAAGTACGCCCGCCAGCTGCACGAAGGGCTCAAGCTGCGCCTGCAAGGCGCGCGCATGTGGGACGACTACCAGGCCGCCGTGGGCCGCCTGGACGGGCGCCCGGCGGCCCAGTGGGCGCTGGTCGGCCACTGGCTCGACGGCCTCTGCGGCGAAGAGGGCTTCGCCGGCCTCGCCGATTACCGGGCCGAAGCCGTGGCCCTGGCCCTACTGCGTGCCGACTTCCCGCAGCGCTTCACCGAAGTGGACCTGCGCTTCAGCGTCAGCGGCCTGATGGGCGAGCACCCGCGCATCCAGGACCACAGCCTGGCACTGGCAGTGGACGACTTCTTCGGCCGCCTGCGCGAGCACCGCGAGCAGGTGCTGCCCGGCCTGCGCCAGTACCAGGCGCTGCGCCAGGCCCTGGTCGCCCGCCAGCGCGAGGCCCTGCGCCTGGCCGAGTTCAAGCCGCGCCCGCTGACCTCCTTCGTGCGCAACAAACTGATCAACGACGTCTATCTCGGCATCATCGGCGACAACCTGGCCAAGCAGATGGGCACCGTCGGTGAGAACAAGCGCACCGACCTGATGGGCCTCTTGATGCTCATCTCGCCCCCCGGCTACGGCAAGACCACCCTGATGGAGTACGTCGCCCACCGCCTCGGCCTGATCTTCATGAAGATCAACGGCCCGGCCCTGGGCCACGAGGTGCGCTCGCTGGACCCGGCCCAGGCGCCCGACGCCACCTCGCGCCAGGAGCTGGAGAAGCTCAACCTGGCCCTGGAGATGGGCAACAACGTGATGCTCTACGTCGACGACATCCAGCACACCCACCCGGAGTTCCTGCAGAAGTTCATCTCCCTCTGCGACGGCACCCGGCGCATCGAGGGCGTGTGGAAGGGCCGCACCAAGACCTACGACATGCGTGGCAAGAAGTTCTGCGTGGTCATGTCCGGCAACCCCTACACCGAGTCCGGCGATGTGTTCCGCATCCCCGACATGCTCGCCAACCGCGCCGACATTTATAACCTCGGCGACACCCTGGGCGGCATGCAGGACGCCTTCGCCCTCAGCTACATCGAGAACGCCCTGACCTCCAACCCGGTGCTGGCGCCCCTGGCCACCCGCGACATGGCCGACGTCTACCGCTTCGTCGACCGCGCCGAGGGCAAGCCCTTCTCCGCCAACGAACTGGGCCACAGCTACAGCGGCGCCGAGATCAACGAGATCACCACCACCCTGCAACGCCTCATGCAGGTGCGCGACGTGGTGCTCAAGGTCAACCAGCAGTACATCGCCAGCGCCGCCCAGGCCGACCAATACCGCACCGAGCCACCGTTCAAGCTGCAGGGCAGCTACCGCAACATGAACAAGATGGCGGAGAAGATCTCCGCCGTGATGAACGACGCCGAGCTGATGCAACTGCTGGCCGACCACTACCAGGGCGAATCCCAGCTGCTCACCACCGGCGCCGAGGAGAACCTGCTCAAGCTCGCCGAACTGCGCGGCAACCAGAGCGCCGAACAGGCCGAGCGCTGGACCCAGATCAAGCGCGACTTCATGCGCAACAAATCCATGGGCGGCAGCGACAGCGACGTCGGCACCCGCGTGGTGGCCCAGCTCAACGACCTGGTGGAGAGCGTGCGCGGGCTGGCCCGCAGCGAAGCCCCCGCACCGGCCGCCGCCGAGGTGCCGTGGGAGGCCCTGCTGCAACGCCTGGAAGCGCTGGTGCAACCGCCCGCCGCGTTCAAGGTGGACGTCACCGCTCCGGCCCAGGAGGGCGTGCGCGAAGTGCTGCTGAGCCTGGCCGACTGCCTGGAGAACAGCTTCATGCCGCTGATCCGCATCATGGACAAGAAGATCGACGTCGACCTGCGCACCCACCACCGCATCACCGACATCGCCAATCGCCTCAACGAACTGGGTGGCGCCCTGCCGACGCCCGGCACCGACGGCACGCCCACCTGACCCGGAGGTCGCCATGGATTTCGCAGGACTCGACCAGCAGCTGCGCGACAGCCTGCAGGACCTGAAGCTGAGCAACGAGGAGCGCGACGAGCTGCGCGAACTGGGCAGCGAGCTGGGCCCGGACCAGGTGCGCTACCTGCGCAACCGCGCCTTCGACCTGGTGCGCGAGCTGTGCCAGGCCGACCCGGCCAACCTGCAACCGGCGCTCAAGTGGCTGGAGCAGGTGGTGCGCACCCTCGACCTCGCCGGTGCCGTCGCCCCGGCCGTGGCCAGCGCCCACTTCAGCCCCGGCGAGGAGTGCCGGCGCAAGATCCGCGAGCTGTGCCGCCAGGCCCGGCACAGCGTGGACATCTGCGTCTACACCATCTCCGACGACCAGCTCAGCAGCGAGATCCTCGCCTGCCACGGGCGCGGCGTGCGCGTGCGGGTGATCAGCGACAACGAGAAACAGCACGACGAGGGCAGCGACATCCAGGCCCTGCGCCACGCCGGAGTCGATGTGCGCATCGACGACAGCCCCTTCCACATGCACCACAAATTCGCCCTGTTCGACGGCCGCCTGCTGCTCAACGGCAGTTTCAACTGGACCCGCAGCGCCAGCACCAGCAACGAGGAGAACCTCCTGGTGATCGACAACGCCCACCTGGTGGCGCGCTACCTGGCGGAGTTCGACAGCCTCTGGGGGCGCTACGCCCCACGCTGAAACGCCGTGCGTGACGCTGTCACAGTCGGGGAGTAAAGTGCGAAGCCGTTCGCATTACGGCCGATAACCCCACCGCCCGCGCGTCGCCTTCCCCAGGCTGGCTGCCGGGAGCTTCCCGCCCTGGACCGTGCAGATGGACCTTCACATCCCCACCCTGGTGCTGGTGGACGTCTACATCCTCGCCCTGCTCGGCATCCTCGCCGGGCGGGCCTGGCGTCGCGGCACCCCGGAGCCGACCCTCGGCTACCTGAGCCTGACCCTGCTGCTCGGCGCCTTCTGCACCGTGCTCGGCAGCCTGCGCGGCCTGGGCATGGACTGGGTGCCGATCATCATCGGCAACGTTCTGCTGCAGCTCAGCTGCGCCGCCAGCTGGACCTCCATGCGGGTGTTCGCCGGCCGGCCCGTTCATCTCGCCGGCTTCCTCGCCGGGCCGCTGCTGTGGCTGGCGCTCTGCGCCGTGCCGGCGTTCTACGCCTCGCTGCCGGCGCGGATCATGCTCAGCTGCGTGCTGATGATCACCTACACCGCCCTCGCGGCCTTCGAGCTGTGGCGCGCCCGGCGCAGCCTGCAGGTGTCCATCGCCCCGGCCATGGCGCTGCACCTGATGCACGTGGCGACCTACGGCGTGCGCCTGGCGCTGGACCGGGGCGAGCCGTTCCAGCGGCTAATCAACGGCCAGGCCAGCCCCTTCTTCGCGATGCTGGTGTTCGAGACGCTGCTGTACGCCATCGGCGTCGCCTTCGTCACCCTGGCCATGGTCCGTGAGCGCGCCGAGCTGCAGTACAAGCACGCCGCCTACAGCGACCCGCTGACCGGTGTCGGCAACCGCCGTGCCTTCATGGATTCCGGCCAGGCCCTGCTGGAGCGCTGCGCACGGCGCGGGGAAGGCGTGGTGCTGCTGCTCTGCGACCTGGACAACTTCAAGCGCCTCAACGACTCCTACGGCCACGCCAGCGGCGACGCCGCCCTGGTGGACTTCACCCGTATCGTCGCCGCGCGCATGCGTCGGCACGACGTGTTCGGGCGCATCGGTGGGGAAGAGTTCGCCTGCCTGCTGGCCGATGCCGACGGCGCCACCGCCGTGCTGGTGGCCGAGCGCATCCGCCGCGAGTTCGCCGAGAGCTGCCCCGAGGCACCGGGGCCGCTCAGCGTCAGCATCGGCGTGGCGGGCAGTGGCGAGGCGGGGTACGACCTGTCGCGGCTGCTGTCCCTGGCGGACAAAGCCCTGTACCGGGCCAAGGCCCAGGGGCGCAACCGCGTGGAGTGCTACCGCGAGGCCCTGGCCGAGCCCAGCGGCGAGTCGGCGGCCTGAGCCGCCGGCCTCCGTTGCTGGGCGGCCTTCAGGCCGCCACGGGAAGGGGTTGGACCAGGCCGTTGTTCAGCGTTTCCAGCAACTGCTGGCGCAGGGCGGCGGCCCGTGGCGGGTCTTCCGCCTGCAGGCGGTCGATGGCCTGGTGCAGCTGGGCGAGGGGGTTCTCCTCCCGCATCACGTTGGTCAGCGACAGGCTGGCGATGGCGTCTTCGAAGCGGCCGTGCCGGATGTGGTCCAGCAACAGGGCTTCGTCCAGCCTGCGTTCGGCGCTTTGCATCGCTTGCAGCCGAGCCTGCAGGGCCTGGGCCCTGGCCGTGTCGCCCAGGGCCAGGTAGGCCAGGCCGATGGCTTCCAGGTAAATGCCGAGGTTCTCGTCGTCTTCCAGGGCCTCGGCCTGCTGCGCATCGTCCAGGGTGACGAGGCAGGCCTCCACCCAGCGCCGGGCGCGGGGTGCTTCGCCCAGGTCGCGCAGCAGCGGGGCCTGCTCGGCCAGCTTGGTCACGCGGCCGTCCAGGTCCAGGGCGGCATTCAACTGCTCGATCTCCTCCAAGTGCGTGCGCACCCCGTAGGCGTCGCGCTGGTGCGCCGGCAGGGCGGCCTGCTGGCGCAGCCAGCCTTCCAGGGCGAACAGGCGCAGCCAGCCCCAGTTGTCCTCGCCACGGATCCTCTCCAGCTCGGCCAACGCCTGGCGCCGCAGCTCGTCGGCCCAGGACGGGTGCCGGCCGAGGTTGCGCTCCCACAGGGTGAGCAGCAGCCAGATGCGCTGGCCCGGCTCGTGGGCGCGGGAATCCAGCAGGGCGTTGGCCTGGGCCAGGTCGCCCTGCTCGGCGTGCCAGTCCACCAGGCGCAGCAGCAGCTCGTCGTAGTGATGCACCGGCGCACAGTCCACCACCCGCAGCGCGGTGTCCGGCTGCGCCGTGGCCAGGGCGTGGTCCATCAGCTCGGTGTGGGTGAAGTAGCCGGTCTGCTCGCCCAGGTCGGCCAGCAGTTCGAAGGCGGCCTCGGTCTGGCCACCTTCCATCAAGGCCAGCACGGCCTGGCCCTGTTCCTCCACCGGCAGTTGCCTGGCCAGCGCCAGGGCGCGGGGCACCTCGCCCAGTTCGGCAAGGCCAGTGAGCACCGTCTTCAGGTCATGGAGGGGCAGGCTGGTGTCCGGCTCCGGGTGGGCCAGCAGCTCCCAGGCCCGCTCCAGGCTGCGCAGGGCCGCCTGGGGTTGCTGCAGGCGACGCTGCAGCCCGGCGAGGATGAGGTTCTGCGGGCCGGACAGGCTCTGGCCGGTGCCTTGTTCCTGTTGCTGGGTGAGGGTGTCGAGCTGGGCACTGGCCTGGGCGTCCTGGCCGCAGGCGAGCAGCAGCGGGATCTGCAGCAGCGGCGACTCCGGCAGCGGGCGCTCCAGGCGCTCCAGCAGGGACAGCGCCGCGTGCGGGTCCTGGGCTTCCAGGTAGTGCTCCAGCATGTTGTCCAGGGCGCTCTGCTGGTAACCGTCGCGCAGCTCGGCCAGGGCGGTGAGTGCGGCCTGTTCCTCGCCGGCACGCAGCAGCGCCGGGGCCACCTGGTGCAACGCCAGCTGGCGGGCCTCGCCTTGCAGGCCCTGGGCCATGTCCAGCGCCAGGCGCGGCTCGAACAGGCTCAGCAGGGCCGTGCGGTTCACCTGGCCAGCCTCCTGCAGATAGGCTTCCAGGCTGCCGTCGTCGCGGTTGACGGCGTACAGCAGCGCCGCGATGAGCACGACCACGACCAGGGCAATGAGTAGTTCCATGGGCTTCCCTTTCCTGTGTTCCATGCGCCCGACCGGGCGCGGCGTCGGTCTTATAAAGGCCGTCGCCGGGCCTGGCAACCCGCGCTGCGCATACCTGGGACTGATTGCCCATTTCCGCCCCGCGCGCCGCCGTACGGGCCGGGCATGGGGGGCGCTTTCAAGGTAGACTTGCCGCCTTTTCGCCAACCAGGACGC
Source organism: Pseudomonas sp. FeS53a (assembly GCF_000931385.1). NCBI lineage: Bacteria > Pseudomonadati > Pseudomonadota > Gammaproteobacteria > Pseudomonadales > Pseudomonadaceae > Pseudomonas > Pseudomonas sp. FeS53a. Next base: position 604 of record NZ_JYFT01000041.1, on the reverse strand, counting down.
CCTTCATGGCCCTCCAAGCGACGCCTTACAAAGTCGAACTCAACCTCACCGACCTGGACCGTGGTGTCTACGAGACCCTGCGCTTCACCGTGGCCCGGCACCCCTCCGAGACCGAGGAACGCCTGGCGGTCCGCCTGATCGCCTACGGCCTCTGGTACCACGAGCAGCTGGCCTTCGGCCGTGGCCTGTCGGACGTGGACGAGCCGGCGCTGTGGGAGAAGAGCCTGGACGACCGCGTGCTGCACTGGATCGAAGTCGGCCAGCCCGATGCCGAGCGCATCACCTGGTGCTCGCGCCGCTGCGAGCGCTTCAGCCTGCTGGCCTACGGCAGCCTGCGGGTGTGGCAGACCAAGGTGCTGGACAGCGTGCGCAACCTGAAGAACATCAACGTCGTCGCCGTCGGCCAGGAAGCCCTGGAAGAACTGGCCCGCGACCTGCCGCGTTCCATCAGCTGGACCCTGATGATCAGCGACGGCTCGCTGTTCATCACCGACGAACGCGGCCAGCACGACGTGCCGCTGGAATGGCTGGTCGGCGAACGCTGATCCACCCCCTTTTCGCCCCGGAAGACCGAGTCGCATGCGTATCGAGCCCCGCCCCCTGC